>NZ_BAAAZF010000001.1:2035714-2375000 GCF_039536765.1 Parerythrobacter jejuensis | reverse complement strand
GCGACCGCTGCAGGCTCCGGTAGAAACCGTCGTCTCCGCTGCGGTGAGAGGGCATATATGGGCGACCCCAGATTCGGGCAAGCCCTTTTTGCAATTTTATTTCAAAGAACTTTGCAAATCGCAGATTTCTGCGGGTTAGAGAGCCCTCCTGTCCCGGTTGAGATGGGGTTAAAGGGCGGGATTTCAAGCGCTGGCCGCTCAGATTCCGGGAATCGCGGTGGGTCTGGCCCGTGAATCACCCTTTTGAAGTCACGGAAATCTTCACCTTTCACGCGTAGGCGCACGAGTGTGACCGAAGCGACTCTTCCTTCTGATTCTGGCGATGCAGGATTCGCCAGCCGCGTGCGCAGTGCTGTTGCATGGCGCTGGGGCTCGCAATTGCTGGCGCAGACCATTGCCTGGGGCTCGACTCTGATCGTCGTGCGCTTGCTCGACCCAAGCGATTACGGTCTGTTTGCAATGACGCAGGTGGTCTTCACCGCTCTCGCCTTTCTCAATGGCTACAGCTTTGCGACGTCGCTGATCCAGACCAGCCATGTCAACCGGCGGCGGGTCGGGCAGGTGTTCGGGTTGCTGTTGCTGTTCAACGGCAGCCTTGCGGCGATCCAGTTTCTCGGTGCTGATGCAATGGCGGCCTATTACAGGGAACCATTGGTCGCCGATATGTTGCGGATCCAGGCCGTGATCTTCCTGACTGTCCCATTCACCGCATTGCCTTCCCAGCTCCTCGCCAAGCGGTTGGAGTTCCGCATCCAGGGCAAGATCAGTATGATCGCGGCAGTGATCTCCGCCGCGGTTGCCCTGGGCCTTGCCTGGTATGATTTTGGTGTGTGGGCGCTTGTCTATGCTCCGATCGCCGGTTTCGTCTTCCGGGCGATCGCCCTGACGATTGCCGCAAAGTCCCTGGTTCCCCCGGTGTTCGATTTCCGCGGTGCAGGCGACCTCGTCCGTTTTGGCGGCGCGCTGACAATTTGCCAGTTGTTCTGGATCATCCAGAGCCAAAGCGACATCTTCATCGCCGGCCGCAGCTTCGATACGCATGATCTCGGCCTTTATGCAGAGGCCCTGTTCCTGACCCTGATCGTAACCGGCCGGTTCCTGCCCCCGATCAACGAAGTCGCCCTCCCCGCCTATGCTGAATTGCACAAGGCCGGAAAGCCGCTGGACGCATTCTTCAGCAAGACCTTGCGCACCGTCCTGCTGGTAACAGCGCCGATCTATTTCGGACTGGCCCTGACAGCAGAGCCCGCAGTGCTCACGCTGTTCGGCCCCAAATGGGTAGAGATGGCACCTCTCGTGGCAGGGCTTGCGCTCGCGATGCCGGCCATGGCCTTGCAGATTGTCTGTAGCCCGGTGACCAATGCGATGGGCCTTCCGCGCGTCTATCTGATGTCGAACGGATTCGGAGCGGTGCTTTTCCCGATCGGCTTCCTGTTCGGGATTGCCTACGGCCCGATGGGGCTGGTCCACGCCTGGTGGGCGGCTGCCCCGCTCTTGTTATTAGTAACGCTCGCGTTGACCTTGCCGGTCGTCGGCCTGGCATGGCGCGCGCTGCTGGTGGAACTGGCGCCAGTCATGCTGGCCTGCGGGTTGATGACTCTCGCCGTGGTGGGTGTTTCCGGGCTGCTTGAAAACTATCCGCCGATTGTGGAGCTGGCGCTGGAAGGCCTGGCCGGGGCTGCAGTCTATCTCGCGGCGCTGTGGCTGTTCTGGCCCAGGCTCGTGCGCGAAACCATCGCTATGCTGCGGAAGCGCGATCCATCCGTTGATGCATCGTCCGCAGCGCCTGCCGGTCAAACCACCACGCCAGCGGGTCCAGCCGGGGCCTGAAGCGCGGCAAATATTCAGGGTAAAGCGACGCCATCTGGCGGGGCAACGCCGTGGGCCCATCTCCTTGCATCAGAGACGTGATGATCCGGTTCTGGAAATGGCGCAGGCTATAATTGCGCAATCGTCCGGCCTGGGCTTTCAGATCAGACGGACGCAGGCGGATCGGTTCACACAGGAATTCCGCCCCGGCACATGGCGCCACCCGTTCATCGCGCCAGTTTGCATCGGGGCCCAGATCGGTCTTGGCCAAGGCGCCGATCAGGCTGTCATCCCCGATTAGATCTTCCGGCATCCTGATGCCGCTGGCCCGCAAGCGCGCCACAAACGATCCGCTCAGGGCATAGAGATCGCCGAACAGGCCATCACCTTCGAGGATTTCGCGCCGATAAGTCGCTGCTTTGCGTCCGTTGACCGGCAAGCCTGCGGCACCATTGGCCCCGGTCTCCCGCAGTGTCCGCGCCAACGCCACAACCGAACCAGGCAGCAGCTGGGCATCGCCATCAACAAAGACATAGGCATCGGCATCGACGCCTGGTGTATCGAGCATGATCCGGTTCCAGCTGCGCGCCTTGCCGCCCTCGACATACTCATGCACGGTAACACCGGCCTGGTTGCGGGCAATCTGGGCTGTGCTGTCACTCGATCCATTGACTACCACATGGATCGCGATCCCTTCGGTGCCGCGCGGCAGGCTGGCGAGGCAGGTCGCAATGCGATCTTCTTCATTATGCGCAAGCACGATAACGGCGATGGTGCCATCTTCGGCTGTGAAAGCGCCGGGGGTTTGCGCAGCGGATGTCATTCCAGACTCTTAGCCGCCACAGGCTGACGCTAACAGCGGATTTACCTTATTTGCGAATTGCAGGAGTTGCCGGGCCATTTGGCCGTTCCGGACGGGCATGGTATTGTCATGGCACGGGCCATCCCCCGACAAGGCCCGGTGGAGAGATCGCATGCTAAAGAAGTTGCTCCTTGCCGGAGCATTTCTGGTCGCCGCCCCGCTGCAGGCCGATGAAGCCGCAATTACACCGCAGGCGACGCCAGCGCCCGATGCGCAAGAGGACGCAGATGTCATCCAGGCCCGCCAGGACAGGTATGAACGGCTGACTGTGCCGGTCACCATTGATGGTGAAGGTCCCTATCGCTTCATGATCGACACCGGATCGCAGGCAACTGTTGTGACAAGGCGCATTTCCGACGTGGTGCATATGCCTTCGCTCGGCCGGGCGACATTGGTGGCGATGGGCAGCCGGCGCGAGGTTGAGATGGTCCAACTCAACGGCCTCGAATTTGCCGGGCGACTGTTCGACAATCTGGAGGCACCTCTTCTTGATGCCGGCAATATCGGAGCCGACGGCATCCTTGGCCTCGACAGTCTGCAGGATTTGCGGGTGCTGATCGACTTCAGGGAAGAGCGGATGACGGTTGCCGATGCCGGCTCTCTGGGTGGCAATCGCGGTTACGAAATTGTCGTCAGGGCGCGGCGCAAGCTGGGCCAGATGATCATCACCAATGCTCGCGTCGACGGTGTCAAAACCGCAGTTATCATTGATACCGGCGCGCAAAACACGGTCGGCAACCAGGCCCTGCGCAATCGATTGCGCGCCCGGACCGGGGCGCAAGTGCAGTCGACCGACGTCAACGGCGTGCTGGTGACCGGCAATCTGGCTATTGCCCGCAAGATGCAGATCGACGGGCTCGAACTGAGCAATGTGCCGATCTCCTACGCCGAAAGCCCCGCTTTCGAAGCGCTGGGATTGGAGAAGCAGCCAACCGTAATCCTGGGCATGCGCAATCTGCGCAATTTTGACCGGGTGGCGATCGATTTTGCCAGCCGCAGAATCCTGTTCGACCTTCCGGGCGGCAAGTATAATGTGAACCCGTATAACCGTGTGTTCTTCCCCTCGCGCGGCCCCGCCAACTAGCGCACCCATTGCGCTGAACCCCCTTCGCGCCCATCTGGGTGCGCGATGGCGCATCCTCTCCCTACCTCAAAACCGCCCCGCGATTTCGATAGCTGGGGTACGATCCGCCGGTTTCTTCCCTACCTTTGGCCCAAAGGTCAGCCAGACCTGAAGGCCCGCATTGTCGGCGCCTTGCTGCTGGTGCTGGTGGCCAAAGCGATCATCCTGGCGACCCCGCTGGCCATGAAGCGCGCCGTCGATACGATGGCCGCCACCGGCGATCCGATGACCATGGTCGCGCTCAGTTTCGTTATTGCCTATGCCGGTGCACGCTTCCTCAGCCTCGCTTTCGACCAGGTTCGCAATATCGTGTTCGAACGGGTCGGGCAGAAAGCCACCCAGGCCCTGGCAGAGGATGTCTTCCACCGCCTCCATCGCTTGTCGCTGCGGTTCCATTTGTCGCGCCGCACCGGCGAGGTGACCAAGATTATCGAGCGCGGGACCAAGAGCATCGATTCGATGCTCTATTTCATCCTCTTCAATATTGCGCCGACCATTATCGAGCTTACGGCCGTGGCGATCATTTTCTATACCCTGTTTGGTTGGGAACTGGTTGCCGCGACCGCAGTGACCGTGGTGCTCTATATTGCGGTGACGCGCTGGATCACCGAATGGCGCGTGAAGCTGCGTGCTGAAATGAACGACCTGGATGGCAAAGCCCTCTCGCGCGCGGTCGATGCCCTGCTGAATTACGAGACGGTCAAATATTTCGGCGCCGAACAGCGCGAGGAAGAACGCTATAGCAGCGCGACCCGCGCCTATGCCGATGCCGCCATCAAGAGCGAGAACTCGCTTGGCCTGCTCAATATGGTGCAATCGCTGATCACCAATACGCTGATGGCGTTTGCGATGGCATTCGTGGTGTGGCGCTGGAGCCAGGGCGCGCTGACAGTGGGCGACCTGACTGCGGTCAATATGTACCTGATGCAGCTGTTCCGTCCGCTCGATCTACTGGGCTGGGTCTATCGTACGATCCGCCAGGGCCTGGTCGATATGGCCGAGATGTTCCGCCTGATGGATACCGATGTCGAAGTGGAAGACGTACCGGGCGCACCTGCCCTGCTTGCCCAGCCGCCAACCGTCCAGTTTGACAATGTCGTCTTTGGCTACGAGCCGGAGCGGACGATCCTGCACGGCCTCAGCTTCGAAGTCGCGGCAGGATCCCGGGTTGCGATTGTCGGGCCGTCGGGTGCGGGCAAGAGCACGATCGGCCGCTTGCTGTTCCGGTTTTACGATCCACAGGGTGGCCGCATCCTGATCGCCGGACAGGATATCGCCAGGGTCCGGCAAGACAGCCTGCGCGAACAGATCGGCATCGTTCCCCAAGACAGTGTCCTGTTCAACGATACGCTGGGCTACAACATCGCCTATGGCCGCGACGGCGCCAGCGACGAGGATGTGTTGCAGGCCGCCGAGGATGCAGCGATCCTGCCCTTTATCCGGAAACTGCCCGATGGCTTTGACACCGAAGTGGGCGAACGCGGGTTGAAACTTTCGGGCGGCGAAAAACAGCGCGTTGCCATCGCCCGCACGCTTTTGAAGAACCCGCCGATCCTGTTGTTTGACGAGGCGACCAGCGCGCTGGATTCCCGCACCGAGCAAGACATTCTCTCGACCATGCAGCGCGTTTCGCGTGACCGGACGACGCTCGCCATCGCGCACCGGCTTTCCACCATCGCCGATGCGGACGAGATCCTGGTGCTCAATGAGGGACGCCTGGAAGAGCAAGGCCGCCACACCGAATTGCTCCAGCGCGGCGGCCTTTACGCCGAAATGTGGGACCGCCAACAGGCCGAAAGCGGCGCTCCAAGAGAAGCTGCCGAATAAACCCTAGTCTTCGGCGGGGGCTGGCGATGTTGGTTCAACCGAAGGGAGGATGGGCTCATCCACATCGAGCAGGTTCAACTGCTCTGCCTTTACCACTTGCACGTCGGAGCGCAGCTCTTTCAGGTCATCGATGAACTGCTTGGCATCACCCACAATTACGAGCGTAGTGTTTTCCGGATCGGCATATTTGGCCGCTGCGGCAGAGGCAGCTTCGGCAGAGACACCTGATAATTTGGCCGCATATTGCGCCGCTTCATCAGCGTCGATGCCCTGTTGCAGCAGGCCGGCAACGATGCTGTTGAATCCACCCGAGGTTTCCAGCGCCCGCGCATAACTGCCCGAGAGATAAAGCCGGCGTTTGGCCAGCAAGGTCTCGTCCAGAGGCTCTTTGCCCAGCCTTTCGAATTCACCGAGGATGACGGCCGCAACCTCATCAGCGGTATCGTTCTTGGTCTGCGAACTGGCGAAGAGATAGGAATCGTCTGCCCGCGACGGGAGCGAGCTATACGCGCCATAGCTGAGCGAGCGCTTGGTCCGCACTTCCTCGAACAGGCGGCCACTTGACCCGCCACCCAGAACGCTGTTGGCCAGGATCAACGGATAGTACTCATCATCCTTGCGCGAGATGGCGCGGGCAGCGACATAGACTGCGGCTTGTCCGGCATCCGGCATATCGACAACAAGCGTGCGAGGCGGCTGCGCGGCGCCTGCCGGATTGGCCACCGGCGCAGGTGCATCGCCGGCCACTGTCCAGCCTTCGAACAGGGATCTTGCCAGCGCGATGGATTCATCGGGAGCGATACCCCCGCTGACGATGATCTGGGTGGCGCCCGGGTGCCACCATTGGGTGCGATGGGCGGCAAGATCTTCGCGGGTGATAGTGCCGAGCGTCTCGGGTGTGCCATTGGGCAGCGTGCCATACGGGGCATCACCATACATGGTCGCGCGAAGGACCTGGCTGGCCAGCGATCCCGGCTCTTTCATCGAAACCTGCAAACCATCGATTGCGCGCTTGCGCTCGCGCTGGAACGCTTCCTCGGGATAGGCCGCATCGCGGATAATCTCTGCCAGCACCCGTCCGGCTGCTTCCATATTCGCGACCGGAGCGGTGAGGCTCATAAAGGTGCCATCGCTGCCGGCCGTGGCGCCAAAGCTTGCGCCCAGGCTTTCCAGCCGCGCCGCAATGTCTTCCGCGCTCATCGTGCCGGTGCCCTGATTGGCAAGGCTCGCTGCCAGCTGGGCAATCCCGGCCTTGGCGCGCGGATCGCTCTTGCTGCCACCGGGCACCAAGACGGTCATCGTGGCAATCGGCACATTGCCCGTCTGGGCGGCCACGACCTTGATCCCATTGGCCAACGTGGCTTCGCCCAATGTCGGAGCGACGACATCAGGGGATGCGCCCGGGCCCGGGACAGGCTCGCGCTCCCCTTCAGGGCGCACCGCCAAGGGCTCGCCCGTTGCGGGCGGCAAAGTGCGGAAGGTCGGGAAAGGCGCCGGATTGGCGTAGGCGCTGGGATCGTCCTCGCCCCGTTCATAGGTCAGGTCGGTCCGCTTGTTGGGGTCAAGCCATTTCGCCGCCACGCGCATCACATCCTGCGCAGTCACATTGGCAATCGCCTCCAGCCGCAGATCGGCTGCTTTCGGATTGCCGGTGGAGACAAGCGCTTCTCCCAGAGCAAAGGCCCGGCCCCGCGCTGTCTCGCGGCGACGCAGCGAGGAGGCAATCAATTCGTTCTTTGCTTCGGTCAGTTCGGCTTCGGTCACCGGCTGGGTGCGGATCTTCTCCCGCTCTGCCTTCAGGATGGCGGCGACTTCTTCCATATTCGCGGTCGGATTGATGACCCCGAACTGGGCAATATAGCCGCCTTCCTCGGTCGCATTGACGAACTGGGCGGATTGCACGGCCTTGCCGCTGAGAACCAGGGCCTTGTGCAGGCGACTGTTGTTACCGCGGCCCAGGATCGCATCCATCACCTCGAGCGCCGGCATATCGGGGTGCAGCGCTTCGGGGCCTTTCCATAGCGCACCGACCAGCGGCAGCGGCACATTGGGGGCATAGGATTTGACGCTGCGCGGCGCAGTCCGCTCCGGCTCCCGTGTCGTGATCGTCACATCGACCGGATTGGCCCGGCGCGGAATATCGGCAAAATACTGGTCAACCAGCCCGCGCAGATTGCCCATCTCGAAATTGCCGGCGACAATCAGGGTCGCGGTATCAGGGCCGTAATAGGCCTGGTGAAAGGCTCGCGCATCATCGATTGTGGCACTGTCGAGCTCTTCGATGCTGCCAATGCCGGGGCGGCGATGGGGCAGGACATCATAGGCGTTTTCCGGCAGGACGAAGCGGCTGAACCGGCCGTAAGGCGGCGCAAGCACGCGCTGGCGCAGCTCTTCCTTCACCACATTGCGTTCCCGGTCGAACACTTCATCATCGACCACCGGAAACGCCATCCGCTCCCGGTGGGTCCACAGCATCGCTTCAAGATATTCCGCCGGGACCTGCTCGTAATAGTTGGTGCGATCGGTGCCGTTGGAGGCATTGCGCGTCCCGCCGACATCAGCGGTCAGCCCGTAAATCATGTTGTAAGGCATGTTCAGCGTCTTGCGGCTGAGGATATGCTCGAACAGATGCGCGAAGCCGCTGCGTCCTTCAGGGTCGAGCTTGGACCCGATTTCGTACCACAGCGAAGTGGTGACAGTGGCTGTCGTGTCATCCTGGATCGCGATCACGCGCAGGCCATTATCCAGCGTCCATTCGGTGAACTCGATCTCGGGCGCGGTCAGGGTCGGAGCGTCCGATCCATGCCCGTCGGCAAGGGCTGGAGTGGCTGTTGCGAGAGCAAATAGAGCTGCGCCGACAGCGAGGATCGCGGTTTTCATGATGTGACAGGCCCCTGTTGGAATTCAAGGTCTGTCGTTAAATCAGCGATGCACCGGGCTGACAACCGGTAGCGCACCGCAATCGACGAATGGCTGACCTCGTTCTGCCAGCACTGGCATGCATACGGTTTCTCAAGGGTTGTGTTGCAGTGCAGCAAACCCTAGGTGATCCCTCACATTCACCGGCCGCACTGCCTTTTGGCTCCGCCGGTCAGCTCACAGGACTGGTTTCATGTTTTCAACCGCCGCGTTCAAACGCGACTGGCTTTCGAATATCCGTGCCGACATCCTTGCCGGAATCGTCGTCTCGCTGGCGCTGATCCCGGAAGCTATCGGCTTCTCGATCATTGCCGGTGTCGATCCACGGGTAGGCCTCTATGCGTCGATCACGATCGCAATGGTGATCGCCTTTACCGGCGGGCGACCGGGCATGATCTCTGCCGCAACTGCCGCTGTGGCCGTTGTGGTCGTGCCGCTGGTTGCCGAACACGGGGTCGAATACCTGTTCGCCGCAACTATCCTGATGGGTATTATCCAGGGTATCGCAGCCTTGCTCAGGCTCGACCTGCTGATGCAATTTGTCAGCCGCAGCGTCATCACCGGCTTCGTCAATGCGCTCGCAATCCTGATTTTCATGGCCCAGCTCCCCCAGCTGCTGCCCGGAAACGAAGGCGTGGGAATGCTGACCTATGCGATGGTCGCCGGCGCGCTGTTGATAATCTACCTGCTGCCAAAGCTGACAACCGCCGTTCCCAGCCCGCTGGTCGCGATCATTGTTCTGACGGCGCTGACCATCTGGCTCGATGCCCCGGTCAACAAGGTTTCCGACATGGGCGAGCTGCCCGAAGGCCTGCCCTATTTCATCATCCCTGATGTGCCGTTCACGCTGGAGACTCTGCAGATCATTCTGCCCTATTCGCTGACCATGGCCGCCGTCGGCTTGCTCGAATCCCTGCTGACCGCGCAAATCGTCGACGACATGACCCACACCGGAAGCAACAAGCGCCGCGAAAGCTGGGGCCAGGGTGTTGCCAATGTCGTGACAGCCTTCTTCGGCGGCATGGGCGGCTGCGCGATGATTGGGCAGTCGGTCATCAACGTGACCAGCGGCGGTCGCGGGCGTTTGTCCAGCTTCACTGCCGGTTTCACCCTGCTTATTCTGCTGTGGCTGCTGGGCCCGATCGTCGGGCAGGTCCCCATGCCCGCCCTTGTCGCCGTGATGATCATGGTCAGCATCGGGACGTTCAGCTGGAATTCCATCCCGAATCTGCGCAATCATCCGTGGCAGAGCAGCGTTGTGATGCTGTCGACAGTAATTGTCGTGGTCGCGACGCATAACCTCGCGCTCGGCGTGATGGTCGGTGTGTTGCTGTCGGCCTTCTTCTTTGCCGGCATGGTGTCGAAGCTGTTTGCTGTGGAGCGCGTGCGCGACCAGCAGACCGCGACGTACTTCATCAGGGGCCAGATCTTCTTCGCCAGCAGCGATCGCTTCAGCCAGGCCTTCGGCCGCGAGAGCGAGCGTCCCGATCCCGCAGATCACGTCATTATCGATGTAACCCGGGCGCACTTCTGGGACATCACCGGCGTCGATATGCTCGACAAGATTGTGGAGCGGATGCGCCTGAATGGGCGCAGCGTGCAAGTCGTTGGGCTCAATGAAGCCAGTGCCGACCTGGTCGACAAATTCGCCCTGACCGACAAGACCGGGGTCGAGATCGGTCTCGCCCCGCATCCCTAGGACTTAGTCCGCTGCGGCCTGAAGCTCCTTCAGCGCTGTCACCGCTCCTTCGCCCTGCGCGACCGGCACAAAGATATGGTCATGCTCCAGCGCGGCGACCACGTTGCAGGCGATGTCGTTCGCAGCCAGCACAGAGGCGACCGCTGCCGTCAGACCGACCCCGTCCAATGCGGAGCTGACCATAAGCGTGATGCGGGCATACTGCGGTTCGTCTTCCTCGCCAGTGGCAGGCAAGATGGCTGTCCAACCTTCCGCTTCATGGATCAGGGCGAAGGCAGATGGCGCCAGCGCGCCGACGGCGTTTTCGCGCACGCGGGTAAATATGTAACGCTGATTATCCAGAACGGGATCCATGCTGCGGATCATTTCGCTCTTCTCGCGGATCACTCCGGTCACAGGATATATTTGCTCAGATCAGTGTCTTCGGCGAGGTCGGTCAGCTTGTCTTTCACATAGGCCGCGTCGACGGCAATCGTCTCGCCCTTGTGTTCTTCAGCCTCAAAGCTGAGCTCTTCCAGCAGCTTTTCCATCACGGTCTGCAAACGCCGCGCGCCGATATTCTCGACGCTCTCGTTTACCTGTGCAGCGATGGTCGCGACTTCGCGGATGGCGTCTTCAGTAATGTCGACCGTGACGTCTTCCGTACCGAGCAAAGCCTTGTACTGGGTCACCAGATTGGCCCTGGTTTCGCCCAGGATGCGCACGAAGTCTTCGATCTCCAGCGCGCGCAATTCGACCCGGATCGGCAAGCGGCCCTGCAATTCGGGCAGCATATCGCTCGGCTTGGAAACATGGAACGCGCCGCTGGCGATGAAGAGGACGTGATCGGTCTTCATCGGGCCGTATTTGGTGGAAACGGTCGTCCCTTCGATCAGCGGCAGCAGGTCGCGCTGCACGCCTTCGCGGCTGACGGAGCCACCACGCACATCGCTGACGGCAATCTTGTCGATCTCGTCAAGGAACACGATGCCGTTGGTTTCGGCATTTTCCAGCGCGACACGGGCAACATCGTCCTGGTCCATCCGCTTCTCGGCTTCTTCGTCGACCAGCTTGTCCCACGCATCGGAAACCTTGAGCTTGCGGCGCTTGCTGGCGTTCTTGCCAAAGGCCTTGCCCATCATGTCGCTCAAATCGATCATGCCGACATTGCCGCCCAAGCCGGGGATATCCATTGGCGCGGTCGGCGCGTCACGCACTTCGATCTCGACTTCGACGTCGTTCATCGCATTCTGCGTGATCCGTTCCCGGAAGCTCTCCCGCGTCGCTTCGCTGGCATTGTCGCCCACCAGCGCATCGAGCAGGCGGTCCATCGCGGCCTTGCTGGCAGCCTCACGCACGGCATCACGCCGGCGGTCTTTCTCCAGCCGGATTGCCTCCTCCACCAGGTCGCGGGCGATCTGTTCGACATCGCGACCGACATAGCCGACTTCGGTAAACTTGGTCGCCTCCACCTTGACGAACGGCGCTTCGGCCAGCTTGGCCAAGCGGCGGCTGATCTCGGTCTTGCCGCAGCCGGTCGGCCCGATCATCAGGATGTTCTTTGGCGTAACCTCGTCGCGCAATTCGGCGCCGAGCTGTTGGCGGCGCCAGCGATTGCGCAGCGCAACCGCAACGGCGCGCTTGGCCTCTTTCTGGCCAATAATGTGCTCGTCAAGAGCGGCGACAATCGCCTTGGGCGTGAGTGCTTCTATCATGAGAGTCCCGAAAACTGAGGGGTCAGACCGTTTCGACGGTCACATTGCCATTGGTGAACACGCAGACATCGGCGGCAACCGCCATCGCCTTGCGCGCGATTTTCTCGGCATCATCTTCGTAGTCCGACAGCGCGCGGGCTGCCGATAACGCGTAATTGCCGCCCGATCCGATGGCGGCAATCCCGCCCTCTGGTTCCAGCACATCGCCGTTACCGGTCAGCACCAGCAGGGTTTCCTGGTCGGCCACGATCATCAGGGCTTCCAGATTGCGCAGATATTTGTCGGTCCGCCAATCCTTGGCCAGCTCAACCGCCGCGCGCATCAGCTGGCCATTGAACTGGTCCAGCTTGCGCTCAAGCCGTTCGAACAAAGTGAAGGCATCTGCCGTGGCCCCCGCAAAGCCGGCCACAACCTTGCCATCGCCGATGCGCCGCACCTTTTTGGCATTGGGCTTCATCACGGTGTTGCCCATCGAGACCTGGCCGTCTCCGGCAATCACGATCTTGTCACCGCGACGGACGCCGATGATAGTGGTGCCGTGCCATTGTGTCAGGCCGTGGGCGTTTGAAGAATGATCCATGCCGCGCGATATGGGGCGCGGATGCACCGGGTCAAGTGAGAGCCCGGTCCAGCAGCGTCAGCCGCCGGGTCCACCCGGGCCACCTGCGCCCGGCGCGCCGACCGTGCCGATATTGCCGAACAGGTCTTCGAAGAAGCCGCGCTCGCGGCCCAGGGTCGGCGTTTCATCACCGTCAGGCTGGAGGTAGACGACCTGGTCGACACCAGTGCGATCGGTCGCGATCACATTGCCGGCCGCATCGAACCGCACGGCCAAGACCTGGTGCTCTTCGATCCGGGGCCTAACAAACGGGCGCCGGCCGGTGATTGTAGAGACATAATACCAGACGGGCTGGCCATACTGGCTAGTGAAAGTCGGACGGCCCAAAGTGGATTCGACAGACTGGCGATTGTCGATGCCGGGCTGCACAAGATCGACCAGCAACTGGTCAACAACATAGCCGCGGCTTTCACGGATCGAGCTGCAACCACCTGCGGCAAGCGCGAGAGCAAGCAAGGCCGCTCCGGCCATTCCCTTGCGTGCAGGGAGCTTACCAAATGCCATCGAAAAACCTTCCTAAAATCCCGTTCGGCGAATGCGTGCCCTTCACCGGCACGCCACCATACCTATATCCGGTCCTGTACCCGGCCCGGCACAAAGTTGTACTGGGCCCAATAGTCGGCGTCGAGCCTTACGGCGAAGCGCGTCGCACTGCAACGGCGCGTGCCATACAGCTGTGTGGATTGCCTGTGTCGTTGCAGGCTTGAATTGCCGATGAACGCCCCGGCGTTCGATGCTGTGCCCGATCAAGGATGACATTCCGATGAGCTTTCTTTCCCGCCTGTTCCAGCGCAGCCCAGATCCCAAGGAGCAATTGCGCCCGCTGTGGCACCAGCTGGTCAAGGTCGCCCGCTCGCCCGACCTGTATCGCGAATGCGGCGTGGCTGACACGTTGGAGGGGCGCTTTGACATGCTCAGCAATATCCTTGCCATCGCGATGTTGCGGATGGAACGCGATGCGGAGACTGTATCGGCCTCGGCCCGGCTGACCGAGCTGTTCGTTGCCGACATGGACGGCCAGCTGCGCGAATCCGGCGTCGGCGACCCGACCGTGGGCAAACAATTGGGCAAGTTGGTGAGCGCCCTAGGTGGGCGGATCGGGGCGCTACGGGATGGCCTGGCGCAAGACAGTGACAATGCGCTGGTCGATGCAGTGACCCGCAACGTCACCTTTACCGAGGGCGGGTCTCCTGCTTGCGTCGCAACCAAACTGCGCCGTTTCGCACAGGCGCTGGACCAGCTCAACTATGATCAATTGCTGCATACGGAGCTGCTGCTGTGACCGCGCCCGAATTGAGCCGAACCATCAAGATCAGGCAGATCCGGAACGAGGCCGAGACCATCGAGGCAAACGCAAGCGAGCGGCTGGCGCTGGCGCAGCGATTCGGTGTTGCAGCGATCGACAGCCTCACCGCCAAGATTGCACTCGATCCGGACGGTCCAAGGATCGCAGCCAAGGGTTCGCTCAATGCGCGGATCACCCAGACTTGCGCCATTTCTGGAGAAGACTTCCCGGTTGCGATCGACGAGACCATCGAACTGGTCTTCGTGCCTGCGAAACCCGCCATAGCGTCCGTAGGGGAGGAGATCGAAATCGAGCTCGAGCGCGAAGAACTCGACGAAATCGAATATGAAGGTGACAGTTTTGACCTTGGCGAGGCAGTGGCGCAAAGCCTTGCCCTGGCAATCGATCCTTACGCCGAAGGGCCTGAAGCCGATGCCACGCGGAAGAAGGCCGGCCTCACCAGCGACGACGCCCCCAGCGGCCCGCTCGCCGAAGCACTTGCGGCGCTGAAGAAGGGCTAGCCCCATTCAGCACAGGCGGTGATCAGAACGGGATGTCGTCGTCCAGATCGTCGTAGTTCGATCCACCGCCGCCGGATCCACCCGATGCGCCGCCTCCAGAGCCACCGCCCTGGCCACCGCCGCCCTGGTTCCAGCCGCCATCCTGGCCACCGCCACCACCATAGTCGCCGCCAGAGCGCTGGCCACCGCCGCCGCCCTGGCCGCCACCGGGGCCGTCCAGCATCGTCAGCGTTCCGTTGAAGCCGCGCAGCACCACTTCTGTCGAATAGCGGTCATTGCCGGACTGGTCTTGCCACTTCCGGGTTTGCAACTGGCCCTCGACGAATACCTTGCTGCCCTTGCGCAAGAAACGCTCTGCGACATTGACAAGGCCTTCGGAGAAAATGGCCACGGTGTGCCATTCGGTGCGTTCCTGGCGTTCGCCCGAGTTGCGATCCTTCCAGGTTTCGCTGGTGGCAATCCGCAGATTGCAGACCTTGCCGCCATTCTGGAAGCTGCGCACTTCGGGATCGGCCCCGAGATTGCCGATCAGCATGACCTTGTTGAGACTACCCGCCATATCATTGTCCTTCGCGAATCTGTTGCTGGACGAGTTACCCAATCGGGAAAGGGCAGGCCAGATTGCGCGCCGGATTACTTGTGGGTTGGTGTCGTCAGGCCACTAAAGCCCGGCCCAGGTCGCAATCCAGAAAGTTGCCCCAGCCGTCAGATAGGCGAGCGCGAACAAATAGCCGAGCATGAACATCGGCCACTTCCAGCCATTGGTTTCACGCCGGGCCACGGCAATCGTGGAAAGGCATTGGGGCGCGAACACGAACCAGGCGAGGAATGCGAGCGCGGTCGGCAAGCTCCACCGGGCGGAGAGCGTTGCAGCCAGCCCTTCCGCCTCGGCTTCCTCGTCATCCGCATCGACTGCATAGGTGGTTGCCAGTGAAGCCACAGCCACTTCGCGCGCCGCCATGGCCGGGATGATGGCCAGGCTGATCTCGCGATTGAAACCGATCGGTTCGAGCACGACGTGCAAACCATCGGCAACTGTTCCGGCAATACTGGCATCGAGCTGGCTTTCGCCCGGCTCTGCCTTGGGAAAACTGAGCAACAGCCACAACACCACCGTGGCCGCAAAGATGATCGTACCGGCGCGGCGCAGGAACACCCACGCCCGCTGCCACAGGCCAATCGCCAAATCCCGCAAGCGCGGCAGCTGGTAGCGCGGCATTTCCATGATGAAGCCCGACGCATCACCTTTGGTGACGGACCGTCGCAGGATCAGCGCCACCACCATCGCGCCGACAATCCCGGCGACATAAAGCACGAACAGCACCAGACCCTGCAATCCGATACCCGGGCCGATACTGGTATTGGGAATAAAGGCGGCGATGATCACGGCATAGACTGGCAGCCGGGCTGAACATGTCATCAGCGGAGCGATCAGGATCGTGGTGAGCCTGTCTTTCGGATCGGAAATGCTGCGTGTCGCCATGATTCCGGGAATCGCACAGGCAAAGCTGGACAAGAGCGGAATGAAACTGCGGCCCGACAGGCCGACCCGCGCCATCAGGCGATCCATCAGGAAGGCCGCACGGGCCATGTATCCGGTCGCCTCCATCAGCAGGATGAAAGCAAACAGGATCACAATCTGGGGCAGGAAGACCACCACCGACCCGACCCCGGCAATCACGCCTTCGGTCAGGAAGTCGCGCACCAGACCCGGCGCCATATTGGCCACGAGCGCATCGGATGCAGCGCCAGCGGCACCATCCAGAGCATCGGCAAACGGAGTCGCCCACGCAAACACCGCCTGGAAAATGACGAACAGCAAACCGAACAGTATCACCGGGCCGAACCAAGGGTTGAGAAACACCCGGTCCAGCCCGGATTCGATGGTGTGGCGTGCGGATTTGGAGAGGATCACGCCCTTGGCGATGTTCCTTGCTTCCAGCCGTCTTTCGGTCTGGTCCAGCGCTGGCCGCGGCTGGATTATGTCTTCATTTGCGTGGGCACTATCGATGGCGCTGGCCAGTTCCTCCAGCCCGCGCCGACGCACGGCAACGGTGGGGACCACCGGCACACCCAGCGCGTTCGAAAGGGCGGCGGGATCGAGCGTCAGCCCGTCGCGTTCGGCCAGATCGATCATGTTGAGCGCGACCACCGTCGGGCGCCCCAATGCGATCACTTCCTGCGCGAAAACCAGATGCTGTTCGAGATTGGCAGCATCGATCACCAGCACCAGGACATCGGGCTGGCGCTGGCCTTCCTGTTCGCCGAACACGACCTTGCGGGTGACTTCCTCGTCCGGGCTGGCCGCATCGAAGGCATAGCTGCCGGGCAAATCGAGCAGCTCGACCTGAGCGCCCGAGGGCAAGGCAATGCGTCCTGCCTTCCGCTCGACCGTGACGCCGGGATAATTGGCAATTTTCTGGCGCGCGCCGGTCAGCTTGTTGAACAGCGCGCTCTTGCCCGAATTGGGATTGCCGACCAATGCAACTGTGCGGATCTCGCTCATCGCAAAAGCCTCAATCAATCGTTACGGAAACGGCGGCGGCATGGACGCGGCGGATGGCAACCGTCATCCGGCCCAGCGTTATCGCGAGCGGATCGCGCCCGCCAAACACACCACGATGGGCGATCGATACTTGGGCCCCCTCGTCAAATCCCAAAGCGCGCAAGCGCTTGCCGTCTTCGACGGCGATCCCCTCCCAATTGATAGTGGAGATGGTGGCATGGCAGCCGGATTCGAGGAGGTCGAGGGTCATTCCGCTCCGCTGCCAGAGCATGACCCTAATTGCAACTGATTATCAATAGTGAAAAGCGAGAGGGTTTTCAGCGGGCGGGATAGCGCAGCCGGCCAAGAAACCGAGTGACGCTGAATGTCTCGCGGTCGGGGCGCAACAGGCGGGCTTTCACCTTTTCAAACTTCATCACCCCTTCGATCCGCCGTTCGAGGAAGGCCTTCGTCTCGGCCTTGTCCTCGCTCTCGTCATTGATGAAGACGGTCAGGGTCGCGCCATAGATCCCGGCCAGGATGGTGCGCTTGGTATAGTGGTTGTAATCGGTCGCCGTATCACCGGCCAGCCGCCACATGATATCTGCGCTGCGCCACCCGATCCGCACAGCTTCTGCTGCATGTTGCGGCATCGCCATAATCGCCAACGCGCTGCGGACAGCCTCTTCCTGACCGGCCACGGCATCGAGACGGAATTGCACCAAGGTGCGGATCCGTTCCCGGATCTTGAGCTCGCCCAGCTTTTCCTGCGGCCATTCGGCAGCCATCGCCTGGTCGACAGTATCGATCCACGCGCCGATCATTGCCATCGCCCCGCCCTTGAAGGCGAGCCTGGCCACGGCGGGATCAATCCCTTCGATTTCCGCTGCCATCAGCAGCGCTTCGTCACCCCATCCATCGAAGATGGCACTGTCGGCAATCGCCGGTGCCAGGGCGAGGCGCAACTCGTCGAGCGTCAGGGTATCGGCGTTTTCAATCATGCCCTCAGAAACTCGGGCCGTAGCTTTTGGTTTCCTTGCCTTTGCGAGCTTCATCCGCAGCGGTGAATTCGTCCATCAGGCGGCGGCTGCCGATAATCTCGGCATAGTCGCGCGCCGTGCGGCCGGAATTGTCGCTCCGGTCAGGATTGGCGCCATTGGCCAGCAATAGCCGGATCATCTCGAAATCACGGCGATGGGTCGCGCTGATCAGCGGTGTCTCGCCCAGGCTATTGGTGTCATCGACCCGCGCTCCGGCATCAAGAAACGCCTCCACCCCGTCGAGATGGCCAAGATTGGAGGAGATCATCAGCGGGCTGATGCCCTTTTTGTCGACCACATTGGGGTTGGCGCCCTTTTGCGTCAGGAAGCGAATCCAGGTCGCGTCACGCCGCTCTGCCACGATGTGCAAAGCGGTTCGTCCGGAAGCGATATCACGCGTGTTGATCAACGTACTGCCGGGGGTGTCGACCGCCGTGGTGACCTTCTCGGCATCGCGATCCTTGACCGCTTCAAGGAAGGAATAGCCTTCCGAGAACATGTTCTGGGCCGAAACCGGGGCCGTGATAGCCGCAAGAGCCAGGCCCGAAATTACGAGAGATTTGCGAAAAAGAGGCAGCAACACCTTTGCACCTTCTGTAAAAATTCTATCTGTGGCGAGTGACTCGCCTTTCTCCATCGCCAGTTAGCAGAGGCTGAACGACTGCGCCATGCCTGCCCATAAGACCTTGTTTGCCGCACTTCTTGCCCTGTCGCTAGCCGCATGCGGTGCTGCGACGCCCGAACCGGTGGGCGAACCGCCGCTCGCTGGTGCAACCATCGGGGGCGAATTCGAACTGACCGGCGAAACCGGCGACACGGTCCGCTGGAGCGATTTTAATGGCCAATACCGGATTGTCTATTTCGGCTATGCCTACTGTCCCGATATCTGCCCCACCGATGTCCAGCGGGCGATGGCCGGACTGAAGCAATTCGAACAGGTCGAGCCGCAGTTGGGCGCTCAGATCCAACCCTTATTCATCACCATCGATCCGGAACGGGATACGCAGGAAGTGGTGGAGGAATTCACCGCCAATTTTCACCCGCGCCTGATTGGCCTGACGGGTACCGCAGAACAGATCGAAGCCGCAGCGGACACGTTCAAAGTGTTCTATTCGCGCGGAGAGGACCAGCCAGGCGGCGGATATCTGATGGACCATTCCAATATCACCTATCTGTTTGGACCGGATGGTGAACCGATCGCAACCCTGCCCACCGATCTGGGCCCGGACGCGATTGCCACCGAAATTGCCAAATGGGTGCGCTGAGGGAGAAATTCTGGGAGCGCCCGCTGCGCGACCTCTCCCCTGCGGAATGGGAAGCTTTGTGCGATGGCTGTGGCCGGTGCTGCCTGCACAAGATCGAGGATGCCGATACCGGCGATATCGAAGACACCAATGTCGCGTGCAAGCTGCTCGACACCGAAACTGCGCGCTGCACCAATTACGCCAATCGCAAGGCCTTCGTGCCCGATTGCCTGCGTCTGACCCTGAAGATTGTCGAAGAGGTCCAGTGGCTGCCCGAAAGTTGTGCCTATCGCCGCCGGGCCGAAGGACGCCCGTTGCCCGAATGGCATTACTTGCTGTCGGGTGACCGCGAGGCTGTCCACCATGCGGGCGCCGGCGTGGCCGGGCGGGTGATCAACGAAGTCGATGCCGGCCCGCTGGAACATCACATTGTCGATTGGGGCGACGCGCAATGATCGACTGGCTGCGCAACGATCCGCGCGACCAGGTCGTCGCAATCGGCGCGCAAAGATTGCCGGTCGAGATCCGTCGCCATCCCACCGCCAAACGGATGGTGTTGCGACTGGCCGATGACGGAGCAAGTGTGCGGGTGACCATTCCGCGCTGGGGCCGGACGGCCGATGCCCTCACCTTTGCCCAGAGCCGCGCCGACTGGCTGGGCGAACAGATCGCCAAAAGACCCGACCGGCGTGATCCAGAACCGGGTGGACATTTGCCGCTCCACGGAACCCCTGTGCGCATCGATTGGGATCGCGCCCATCCCCGCGCGCCCGAACTTTCCGGCGAAACCATTGCGCTGGGCGGACCGCGCGAAACGCTGGCCCCACGCCTGCGAAGCTGGCTCCAATCCGAAGCACGGGATATTCTGGCCGGCGATCTGGCGCATTATTCGGTTCGCGCAGGGCTGGAAGTACCAAAGCTGGCGCTCAGCAGCGCGCGCAGGCGTTGGGGCAGTTGTTCAACTTCGGGTGCAGTGCGGATCAACTGGCGGCTGATCATGGCGCCTGAAAATGTCCGCCGGTCAGTTGTTGCGCACGAGACTGCACACCGGCTCCATTTCGATCATTCCCCCGCCTTTTACGCGGCTCTGGAGCAGATCTTCGACGGCGATCTGCCCGCCGCTGACCGGTGGCTCAAGACCGAGGGAAAGACGCTGTTCGTGCCGTTCGGCTGATTCGGCCGTTCCTTCACACTTCGGTAACCGTGATCGGCGATAATTGGGTGATGTTTCGCTATCTTGCCCTCATGCTTGGTGCCTGCCTGATTGCCATGCTGCCGACCGAACCGGTTTCGGCGCAGGGGCAATGCAGGTTCTGTGACACCAACCCTCCGCCCCAGGGCGAAGGCGGCGGCCGGCCAGGGAACGGCCCTGGAGGAAATGGCAACGGAAACGGAAACGCCGGCGGCAACGGGAACGGCAATAACGGCAACGGGAATAATGGTAACGGCAATGGCAACGGCAATGGCGGGGTCGGAAACGGCAACGGTAACGGCAATGCGCCAGACCTGTTTATCGAAAGCGACATCGATTTTGGCCGCCTGATCATGATCGGTGCTGGCGAAGGCAGTGTCCTGCTAGACCCGACCACCGGCATGAAAATCGTTGCAGGGCAACTCGAGGATTTTGGCGGCTTCACGGTCCAGGGCCGCGCCACAATTGTCGGCCGGAGGTTTCGCCAGGTCCAGATCAACTTCCCCAATCGTGTCATCATGCGCGATCCGCGCGGCGGCATGGCGGAACTGCGCGACTTCGAAACCAATCTGTCCGCCCTGCCCACACTTGATGCCGACGGCGTTCTCGAATTCACCTTCACCGGCACGTTGGTGACCGATAGCCAGATCGGGCGCGGCGGAGACCTTCGCGGTACGATCCCGATAACGGTCGACTACAACTAACCAGCACTCGCCGATTTACGCGCATATGCCCGCTTTCACTGGCGCAGTGCGACAAGTCCCCCTATCTTTCCTGCATGAGCTTCTTGAGCCGCTTCAATCCTGCGCCCGGGATCAGGGATTTCTGGACCGAGTTTACCCGGCCCCAGCCCTATCGCGTGCCGATCTTGCTGGCGTCTGTGCTGATCCCTGCCACGATCATCTATATCATGATCCCCGAAAGCGAACGCGTCGCCCCGCAACCGCCCGATGTGGTCTACATCACCACCTTCGCACCGGATCGCACGGATGAGGAAATTGTCGCTTCCAACCTTGCCAATCAGGAACGCAAGGAAGCGCTGGCTGCCCGGCGCGCAGCGATCGAGGAGCGCAAGCGCGAACTGTACCGGACATTGGGTGCTGCCACCGGCATGGATGTGGAAGAGATCGAGCGGGAGGCCGAGGCTGAACGCGCACGCGAAGATGCCCAGCGTGAGGCACAGACCCAGCGCAGGCTCGAAGAAGCAGGCATCGAACCCGGCGCATAATGGAGAGCGAGCCGACCGATCTCGACTGGCTTGACGCGGCCGCTGCGCTGGCCGGACGCGGACGCCCGCGCAGCAGCCCAAACCCCGCAGTGGGGTGCATACTCGTGAAAGATGGCGTCGTTGTCGGCCGCGGCTGGACCCAGCCTGGCGGACGCCCGCACGCCGAGGCCCAGGCATTGGGAATGGCAGGCCCTGACGCACGCGGCGCAGTGGCCTATGTCACGCTGGAGCCCTGCGCCCACCGATCAGACCGCGGCCCATCCTGCGCTGATCTGCTGGTCGAGGCAGCACCAGCCCGTGTTGTCGTGGCCCAGACCGACCCCGATCCGCGCACCGACGGGGAAGGCATCGAGCGCCTGAAGCGCGCTGGAATCACAGTCGATTATTGCGACAGCATTGCTGCCCGGCGGAGCCTCGACGGCTTCCTCACACTCCAGCGGTTCAACCGGCCCCATGTGACGCTCAAACTGGCCATGTCGCTCGACGGGTGCATCGCCCTGCCTGATGGCGAGAGCCAATGGATTACCGGTGAAGAAGCGCGCGCTCATGTCCATTCCCGGCGGGCCATGGCCGATGCGATCCTGGTAGGGGGCGGCACCTGGCGCAAAGATCTGCCCCGCCTGACGGTGCGCCTGCCCGGCCTCGAAGAACGCAGCCCGCAGCGGGTCGTCCTGACCCGGGGTGTGCCGATTGACGGGGTCAAGATCATCAACACGCCCGCCCAGATATGCACCCTCGAACGCACGCAGTACCTCTATGTCGAGGGCGGCGCACAGACCGGAGCATCCTTCCTCGCCGAAGATCTGGTTGACCGGCTGGAAATCTATCGCGCCCCGATTGTGATCGGTAAGGGGATGCCCTCGCTGGGCGATATCGGACTGACCGATCTGGCTGGCGCGCATGGCCGCTGGCGCCTTGTCGAGCGGCGTCAGCTTGGCAGCGATTGTTACGAAGCCTATGAGCGCATCCGCGACTGATCTGTCGCACACCAATATCACGCAAGGATTTCGCATGTTCACCGGGATTGTCACCGCCATCGGCACCATCGACAACATCGAGCATAAGGGCGACATGCACATCCGGATCGCGTGCCCGTATGATCCTGAAACCATGGCCATTGGCGCATCGATCGCTTGCTCAGGTGTGTGCCTGACTGTTGTGGAGCGCGGCGGCGAAGAAGGCGATGCCTGGTTCGCAGTCGATGTCTCGAACGAAACGGTCAGCTGCACTGCGCAAGACCAGTGGACCACCGGGCGCAAGCTCAATCTTGAGCAGGCCCTGAAGCTGGGTGACGAATTGGGCGGACACCTTGTGACCGGCCATGTCGATGCTGTCGGACGCGTGGCCGTCGCGCGCGAAGAGGGCGGATCGATCCGGATCGAGATCCTCGCGCCGCAAAGCATCGCGCCCTACGTCGCAGAGAAAGGTTCGATCACCATCGACGGCGTGTCGCTGACGGTGAATTCAGTGGTCGATGAAGACAATGGCGACGTTCGGTTCGGATTGAACATCATCCCGCATACAGGCGAAGTCACCACGCTGGGCGCGCTGGAACAGGGCGACGCCGTCAATCTCGAGATAGACGTTCTGGCCCGTTACCTGAAGCGGATGGAGAGTCTGCGCAAATAGGCTCGAACGCCATTGCTGCTGGGCCTGACCGCCCTAGTTTACGTCGGCGTAGGCTTGCTCGACACCATCCATCTGCGCGGTTGATGCGTTGCCCAGGGCCATAAAGGCCCCTAGCGCGGCGATCGAAATAATCGATGCGACCAGCGCGAATTCCGTGGCCGGACTTCCGGTCTCGTCCTGAAGGATTTTCTTGAACATGGATTGGTTCCCCCTTGGTTACTAGGGACTTAGGGGATCACGGTTATTTTCAGGTAAATGCGCTGCGTCCTGTCCTACAGGGAACAGACGCGCCTAGGTTCCAGGCCATGTGCAATGGCCCCCTACTTCGGGCAAAGGCTTCTACGGAAAGTCACACATTGTCGAGCCGAGGCGGCCTGCCGACCGCCGTGGCAGCGCCAAAAGTCACACTTTTGCAAATCGCGGTTGGCGTTCCAACGACTGGCTTGGTCAGCCCGAACAGCCAAGCGGCCCGGCGTCGAATTCAGCCTGGCCAATCGTATAATGCACGTGGCGGGATGGCCCGTCTGCCATCTGGCGCACTTCGACCCGGCTGCCCAGCACTCCGCCGATCTTCTCCATCGCCTTGCGCGAACGCCAATTGTCTTCGCCAACAGCAAAGCGGCATTCCGCAACGCTTGCCAGCGCATGCGCAATCATCAGCCGTTTCATCTCGCGATTGGCGTCGCCGCCCCAAAAGGACCGGGCCAGAAAGGTCCACCCGATCTCGACCGAGCCGCCATTGCCGAGCTCGAGCCCTTGATAGCGCGATGAGCCGATGATCGCTCCGGTTGCCTTGTCGATCACCGCCAGTGCGCCGCTCTGTTCCAGGGCGTCGTCAAAGAAGGTGCGGAAGACGGGCTCTTGCCAGCGGTCATGGGCTGGATGCTGCTCCCACAGCAAGCGATCCGAGGCGACTGCAAACAGGCCCGACCAATCTTCACGCTGCAAAGGGCGTAGGATAAGCGTCGGCCCTTCCAATGTAGGTTGGCGGTCGAGTTCAGCTGGTGACATCTGCCAACGCTGCGATGAACTTCTCGATATTGTGCTTGGTCAATCCCGCGACATTGATCCGGCCGGAACCCGCCATGTAAATCGCATGGTCGTCTCGCAGAGTGCCAATCTGGTCTTTGGACAAGGCCAGCATGGCGAACATGCCATTTTGCCGGCCGAGCGGGGCAAGATCGAGCCCCGGCACTTCATTGTCAGCCTGGGCCAGTCGCTCGCGGACCCAGCGCAAGCGGTCCCGCATGCCGGCAAGCTCGTCCAGCCATGTCTTGGTCATGGCCTCGTCGCGCAACACCTTGCGTACCGCGGCGCCGCCGTGATCAGGCGGCATCGACCAGTTGGCACGGGCCAGGGCATTGGCATTGGACAGGATCGCATCAAGCTGGTCGCCCGACTGGGCTTTCACGTAAAACGCACCGACACGGTCGCGGTAGAGGCCGAAATTCTTGTCACAGCTATAGGCAATCAGCGCCTCGGGCACCGCCGCCAGCAAGCTGCGCATCCCGGCAACATCTTCCTCCAGGCCGTGTCCCAGCCCCTGATAGGCGGTGTCGATAATCGGCAGGACGGCGCTATCCGCCAAGGCCCCGGCAATAGCGGCCCAATCCTCGCGCGTATAATCCACTCCGGTCGGGTTGTGGCAGCAGCCATGCAGCAGCACAGCATCGCCAGCCTGTCCGGTGCGGATCACTCCCAGCACCGCATCGACATTGGCGCTACCATCGGGCCGTGCGTGTTCGAATGTCACGGTCTCAAGACCGACATCGCCCAGGATCTGGGCATGGTTGGGCCAGCTGGGGATGCCCAGATGGACCCGCGTAACGCCCGCTTGCTTGGCCAGCGATGTGGCAAGGCGCACTGCACCGGTTCCGCCCGGGGTCTGCATGCCCTCGATCCGGCCGCCCATCGTGGCGTCCTTGCCAAAAATGTAGGGCATCAGCGCATGGACGAAGCCGATGTCGCCTTCCGGGCCAAGATATCCTTTCGATTCCTGCTCGTCGACGAGCTTCTGCTCGGCTTGCTTGATCGCAGCGAAGACCGGCGTTGCGCCATCATCCGTGCGATAAACGCCAACGCCCAGGTCGATCTTGTCGGACCGGTCATCGGCGGCATAGAGTTTGATCAACGCCAGCAGCGCATCGGGGGCTTGTTGTTCAAGACGGTCGAGCATGGCGCATGCTTTGCCGTGCCCGTGCGCAGGCCGCAACCGAGAATTCGTATGAACGGCCCCCTGCTTTCGTTTTCAAGGTGGATCCGTCCGGATTTTTCGCGACTAGAAGGGCAGCCAGCGCTGCTTCTTGGAAAACTTCATATAGCCCGCATTGATGCCAAGCCGCAGGCCGGCACCGACACGGATCGGGATCAACACGACGTCCCCTTTGCGCATATAGCTCGCGGTAAGGCCGCCGATGGCATAGGCTTGGCCTTCGCCTGCCGGATAGCGCTCATACAGCTCTTCGCTGTCATAGAGGTTGTAGACCAGCACAAAAGTATTGCCCGCATTCGCACCGGCATCAAAGCCGATCGAAGGGCCGGTCCAGTAAACGGGGCGCTCACCTTCGACCTTGTGATACAACGTGCCCGAGCCGTAGCGGGCCCCGACGATGAAGGCGCCGCCAGCTTCACGGCCAACAATATAGGCGTTCGGCTCGCCCTGCTTCGACAGCACATCCTGGATCATCTTGGCGAGGCCTTCTGCCCCCTGGCCGAACACGCCCTGCGCAGCACCAATAAGATCGTCTTGCTTGTAAGTGGTCGAGCTTGCTGCATCGGCCACTTCGGCTTGCGGCGCGCCGGGTGCACCGACAGTGTCCGGAGACCAGGCATCGACCGCAGTCGGGTTGGACCAGCTCGGCGCGACGGGCGCATCGTCGCTTGGCGGCGTTGCGGTAATATCCAGGCTGGGCTCGGTCGGTGTCGTATCGGCTGGATCGCCGTAAACCGGCTGATCGCCAGGCTGCTCGGCCAGATCGCCATCGATGGCAGTATCGGGATCGATTGTCTCGACGCCTTGCGCGTGAAGCGGGGCAGCCAGCAAGGCTGCGCTGGCGGCGATCCCGGCAAGTGCATTGCGAATGCTGGTTGGCAGGCTGATCATGATCCATCCTTGTCCAGGGCGGCATGCCCTTTGCGCGACAGAAGAATCCCTCGCGGATTGCCCGGCAATGAACGAACGACGAAGCGAATCGAAAACACGCCGAAGCGAGTCCGATTGTGCGATTTCCCTCAGAATTGCGGCAAAGTGCAACGCCCCTTGCCCCCGCGGGGACCCGCCGTTATAGCGCGCTCCTCGCAGACGGTATGCCCGACAATGCGACATGCGGAGACGTGGGTGAGTGGCTGAAACCAGTTCCCTGCTAAGGAACCATACGCGTAAGTGTATCGAGGGTTCGAATCCCTCCGTCTCCGCCATTCTCTTTGCGAACCGAAACTTTTCGCTGGAGGCTGTTAACCTCGCGTCCTAGTCGGCGCTGCGCTTTGGCGCTTCAGCTTACTTCCCTCCGGTGACGAACAGGCATTGGCCGGTAACCCAGCTTGCTGCGGGCGAGGCCATGTAGACCACGGCTGCGGCGATATCCTCTCCGGTGCCGTAGCGTTGCAAGGGCATGTCCATCATCTCCAGCAGTTTCTCGCGCTTCTCGGGCGTGTTCGTGCCCATGCAATCGTCAAAATTCTCGGTCGGGACCGGACCGGGCGCCACGGCATTGACCCGGATATTGGGCGCAACTTCCAATGCAAGCGTCCTGGTCAGGCTGTTCACCGCTGCCTTCGATGCACCATAGGGACCATTCTTGACCTGCGGACCGTAAGCCGAGCGTGACGAGATATTCACGATCGCTCCGCCGCCCTCCTTCATGTGCCGGGCCGCGACTGTCGAGCCCATCCACACCGCTTTCAGGTTGAGCGAGATCTGGGCATCGAAATTCTCTTCTGTTGTCCGGGTCAGATAGCGTGGCGTGCCGTCGGGAATGCCGCCCGCATTGTTGACCCAAATTGTCAATTTCCCAAACGCATCAATCGTCTTGCTCGCCAGCGATTCTAGCGCTTCAAGGTTGGTTGCGTCGGTGGCAATTGGCAAAGCACGCTGGCCTAGTGCGCGAACCTCTTGCGCCACGGCATCGAGATCGCTTTGCGTCCGTGCGGCCAGCACGACATCGGCCCCCGCCTCTGCCAATCCCAACGCAATGGCGCGGCCAATACCTTTGCCGGCGCCGGTCACGACAGCCACTTCGCCATCAAGCCGGAATTTCTCGAGAATACCCATCGCTATGCCTCCCAAGCCTGCCCGGGTCCGGACAGCTTTGGACAAAGTCTTGCCACCGGCCCGGCAGCCGAGAAACTGGCGGTTAAGCTAGCGGGTAATCAGAAGCCGTACCGAACTCCGGCCCAGACCGTGCGCGGTACGCCGAGATCGATTGCGCCGCGCGAATTGCGGGTCACAATCGTCTCGTCGAGCAGGTTCTCCCCGCGCAAGACGAGCGCAAAGCCGTCGCGGAGCGGAATCCGCGCGAAGGCTCCAAGCGTTGTCGCCGCCGGCAGGACATCGGTTTCCTGATCGCTTTCGAACTGCTTGCCGACATGGCGCAAGGATAGCGACAGCATCCCTTCCTCCATCGGCTTCCAGGCCAGCGTTGCAGCAGCGGCCAGACGCGGTGTTTGCGGTGGCCGGTTTCCGTCGAGTGCCAGAGACTGGCCCGATCCGTCCACCTTGGCATCGGTGTAGGCCAGCGTGCCGTCAAAGCTGATCTGGCCGCGGCTAACGCGAGCACCAAATTCCAGGCCGCGGGCGTCGATCGCGGGCAAGTTTTGGCGCTGGCGCAGAGTTGGGGTCAAGGTGACATTGGCAATCGCATTCTCGACCCGGTTGCCGAAGGCTGTCGCAGAGAATGCGAGGCCATCCATTGGCGTCCAATCAATCCCCGCTTCAAAACCTTTTAGCTTTTCGACGTCGAGCGCGGCGTTGGCCTGGGTGACGACCGGGAAAACCACAAACGGACGATAAAGCTCGTTCAAAGTCGGCAAGCGCAATCCGCGATAGGCTGCGGCGCGCACTGCCAGCTGCCGGGTCGGGCGGAACAAGCCTCCCCCTCGCCACGTCACCGTCCAGTCCGAACGGTCAGCAAATTGGTTGTCGGCGGTCACAGCACCGGCAGCATTCTCCTCACGGAAGAAACCGTTCTTGATTGTCGTGCGATCGGCTCTGATGCCGCCGGTCAGGATCAGGTCTCCGAGAGTCCAGTCGTCTTCCAGAAAGACGCCGAAATCACTGGTGGAACCGCCTGCACGCCGCCGGGCGCGAAGATTCCCCGTGAAGGCACTGAATGGTTGCTCCTGCAACTCACCCTCAGAACGGCGATAATCAACACCGAAACGGAGCACATGGTCAGGGCCAACCGGGGGCCTGAGCTCAAGCTTGCCACCTATTCCGGTTGTCGGCGTGTTGCTCTGATCGAGCACTTTCACAAACCGGGTCGAACTGATCACGATATTGGAAAAATTGCGCGCCTGAACATAGGCCAAGGCATCGACTTGCCAAGCGCCCCGCGAAACAACCCGGATACTTGCATCCTGCCCGCTTGCAGAGCTGTCTGCGCCCTCGAACCGCAAAGTCCGTTGATCATCAAAGGCAAGGAGGCGGGCCTGCATTTCAAGCGTCTCGGTCAACGGAGCAACGGCCCTGATCTGGCCTGACACGCTTTCAAATGCGGCTGGAGCGCTCGCTGCCACTCTCTGGCTGCGCGGCGTGGTAAAGAAACCCTCGCCGCGGTCCCAGCGTCCGCTGGCAACGACGAAGCCTTGCCCCAGGTCTGTCCCCAGGCTCGCGCTGGCTTCCGTTCCGCCGCGGTCATTTACCAGAACGGAGCCGCTGATCCTGCCGATCGTGGCGAGGTCGGCGGACGTCAGGGCGATAGTCCCTGCCAGGGCGCCAGCCCCGAATGGGCCAGATCCCCCACCGCGGGTTACGGTGACACCGCGGAGCTGTTCAGGCAACAGCGCAGCAAACGGAATATAGCCGAAGAACGGATCGCTCATCGGGACCCCGTCGAGCAGGACAAGGGCACGGCTGGTTGCGTTCCCGCCAAGAGCCCGCAGCGTGACCCCTTGCGCAGACGGATTGGACGAACGGCTATCAGACCGGCGGAACTGCTGGACTCCGGCGACGGCGCCCAAAGCTTCCTCGATCCGGCCCGAGGGAGCAGACAGAATCTGCTCCCGTTCCAGCTTACGCTCGGAATATGCAGGTGCGGCAGGCGTTTCAGGCAGGCCCTGCCCGATCACGACGATCTCTTCCCTATCGGAATTGTCGGTTTCCTGGGCCATAGCGGGCATAGCAATGGCAAGAGTGATCAGCGGCAACGGATAACGGCAAAGCATCGCGCGGCCCTAGCGACACTTTCCGCTGTCGTCAGCAGCTTAGTGCGCGGGACTCGCAAAGGGCGTTTTTATGTGCTTCTATGAGATAAGTTGCAAGAGAGGACCAATATGACCGGCACAACCGCTGGAAGCCCGACCGACTTTGACGTGCTGATTGTAGGCGCCGGCATTTCTGGCATCGGCATGGCTGCACATATGGAAATGCACTGCCCTGATCACAGCTATGGGATTGTCGAGATGCGCGACAATTTGGGCGGCACATGGGATTTGTTCCGCTATCCCGGCATCCGGTCCGATAGCGACATGCACACGCTGGGCTTTGTATTTGAGCCGTGGAAGCACGAGAAATCCATCGCCGATGCCCCGGCCATTCTCGACTATCTCAACACGATCGTCGACGAGCGCGGCATTCGCGAACATATCCGTTATGGCCACCGGGTCATCTCGGCAGATTTCGATCGTTCCACCGCTCGATGGACTGTCACTGTTGAATTGCAAGACGGCGAGAAGAAGCGGCTGACGGCGAATTTTGTGTATCTCGGCTCGGGCTATTACGATTATGACGAGCCCTATGATGCCGGTTTCGAACTTGGCGAATTCAAGGGTCAGGTGATCCATCCGCAGTTCTGGCCGCAGGACCTGGACTATAGCGGCAAGAAGGTTGTGGTGATCGGTTCTGGTGCGACCGCCGTGACGATCGTTCCGTCAATGTCCGACAAGGCAGAGCACGTCACGATGCTGCAGCGGACGCCGACATGGATGTTCAGCCGCCCGGCAAAGGATGGATTGGCGAATTTCCTGAGGAAGATCCTGCCCGAAGAGCTCGCTTACAAAATCACCCGGTTCAAGAACATCAAGATGCAGGATTTCAGCTTCAAGATGGCTCGCAATCGGCCCGAGAAGGTCAAGAAGAGCCTGTACAAGCGGATCGAGAAAGCGCTCGGGAAAGACTACAACAAGACTGATTTCACGCCGCCCTATGATCCGTGGGACCAGCGTCTGTGTCTCGTTCCTGACGATGATCTCTTCGCCGCTATGCGCGCAGGCAAAGCCAGCGTCGTAACAGCGAAGATCGCGCGATTCGTCGAAAACGGTATCCAGCTCGACAATGGTGACCTGCTCGAAGCAGATATCATCATCACCGCGACCGGGCTCAAGCTCGCCATCGCCGGGAAGATCGATGTTTCTGTCGGCGGCGAGAAAGTCGATTTCGCCCAGCGCTATTATTACAAGGGCTGCATGTTCTCGAACCTGCCCAATCTTGCCGTCGTGTTCGGTTATCTCAATGCCAGCTGGACCCTGAGGGCGGACATCAATTCCGATTATGTCTGCCGCGTCCTCAATCACATGAAGGCAACGGGCACCCAGATAGCAGAGCCGGTCTTGACCCCGGCGGAGGAAGTTACGCTGGAAGAAGACGATATTTTCGATTTCTCGAGCGGTTACATCCAGCGTGGCAAGCACATCATGCCCAAGAATGCGGTCGAGTATCCCTGGCGTCTCAACCAGGAGTATATTCTGGATCGCAAGCGGATGGTCGACGAACCGATTGACGATGGCTTGCTGGATTTCCAACGCGCCGGTGCCAATGCGCGAGGGAGCGAAGAAACGCTCGAACCTGCAGAGTAGAAACGCAGGCGCGCTTGCCCTAGGCACAGTCGCATGAGCGCATCCAATCCAGATCGAGTCTATACCGCAGGGCTTGTCGTCATAGGCGACGAGATCCTTTCAGGCCGCACCCATGACAAGAATATCGCGCAAGTCGCCAGCTGGTTGCAGGTGCAGGGCATCCGCCTGGCTGAGGTAAGGGTTGTGCCGGATGTCCAAGACAAGATCGTGGAGGCGGTAAACACACTGCGGGCTGAGAACGACTATCTGTTCACCACCGGCGGCATCGGGCCGACCCATGATGACATCACAGTCGATGCCGTCGCGCAGGCTCTCGGCGTGGGTGTCGTCGTCCACCCCAAGGCGCGCGCAATCCTGGAAAAATACTATACCGACAAGGGTGGGCTGACCGAAGCGCGCCTTCGTATGGCCAGGGTGCCCGATGGCGCTGAACTGATCCCCAATCGCATGTCCGGCGCGCCCGGCATCCGGATCGGAAATGTCCACTTGATGGCGGGCGTACCGCACATAACCGCAGGCATGCTCGACGCTCTGACTGGGACGCTCGAAGGCGGGATGCCACTCAAGAGCGAGACAGTCGGATGCTGGACTGCCGAAAGCGAAGTTGCCGATATCCTGCGCGAGGCCGAGCAGGCCCATGAACAGTGCCAGATCGGCAGCTATCCATTCTTCCGGGATGGCAAGGTCGGGGCCAACTTCGTTGTCCGCTCCACCGATGCGGAGGAATTGGCGAGCTGCGTCCACACGCTGTGTGATGCACTGGCGACCGCTGGCCACGACTTTACTCCTGGCGGAATATAGCCCCCAAACCCGGCATTAACTTCGTTCTGATAGAGCGTCGCGATTGGATGAATCGGGAGTTCGGTGGGCAGCCAAAGCTGTACCAACCGCAGAATTGCGCGCATGACCACGGTGTATATCACTATCGACACGGAATACTCGTCCGGCCTAGCGAACGGGCCGGGTGCAGTTGATCGCGCGGAAAACTTCGCGCGGTCCGTGGCGTGCATCACCCCCGATGGCCCTGCCGGCATAACGCACAAGCTCGATCTGCTTAATCGGTTTGGTCAAAAAGGTGTCTTCTTCGTTGATCCGATGCCGGCCCTGCAATGGGGTGTCGCAGCGATCGAGGATATCGTCGCGCCCGTCCTCGATGCTGGTCACGACGTGCAGTTGCACTGCCACACCGAATGGCTTGGCCTTGCCGGTGCTGCCAATCCTCTCGGCGAGAAGACCGGGCGCAACATCAAGGATTTCGCATTCGAGGATCAATGCGAATTGCTGACATGGGCGAAGGATACTCTCATAGCAGCGGGTGCTCCTGCTCCAGTTGCTTTTCGAGCCGGAAATTACGGCGCCAATGACGACACGCTGCGGGCCTTGAGAGAAATCGGCCTGCGCTACGATACCAGTCACTGCCCGGCCCTGGTCGGGGGAGAGTGCGACATATCGTTGGGAGCGAATGATCAGCATCCGATGCTTTACGAAGGGATCATCGAAGTGCCGGTTGGCTGCATAGCCACCGTGGGTGGCGGGTTGCGCCATGCGCAGATCACTGCCCTTTCCTTGCGGGAGCTGACCGCGGCGGTGCAGCACGCGCGGGACACGCACGCCAACAGTTTCACCATGGTCTCGCACAGCTTCGAATTGATCAATCGCCGGAAGTTGGCAGTGAACCGGATTGTGCGGCACCGATTCGAAGGCCTGTGCCGTGACCTGCAGAACATGCAAGGCGCGCAGACCGGAACCTATCGCGACAATCCGCCGCTCCCTGCTGCAAGACCTGCAGGCAGCAATCCATTGCCGGCCGATCCTGTGCGAAGCGGGATGCGGGTGGCGGAACAGGTCTTGTCGAACACGCTGTACGGAGCTCTGTGACATGAGCGACCCCGCCCTCCAGCCAACGCCGATCCACTTCACCCTCGGCTCGCGCCGGCTGCTGTCCGTTCCACGCACCCTGACTCCGCTGCGATTCTCGCTTGAAGACATTTTGAAGGGCGAAACGCCCGACCTGGCGCATGCGTCTGACGAATCCGATGGGCTGCGCATCCTTTCAGCGCCGCAAGCGCTCGTTGCCCGACTCGAGGCACGCTTCCCCGACCACATCAAGGGCGGCTACGAAGCCTATCGACGCCATTACATCGCGATGGACGGCAGCTATGAAGACTACCTCGCGCGGTTTTCGGGCAAGACCCGCTCCACACTGCGTCGCAAGCAACGCAAGCTTGCCAAGCTGAGCGGCGGCGAGCTGGCCATTACTGAGCATCGCAGTCCAGCCGAGATCGAGGCGTTTCTTGATGCCGCCTTGCCCTTGTCCGAGAAGACCTACCAGACGCGATTGCTGGATGCCGGCCTGCCCTGCGATGACGTAAGTCGCACCGAGTTTCTTGCCCAGGCCGAGGCGGGTGAACTGCGCTGCTTCCTCCTCCATTATGATGGCGCACCGGTTGCCTATCTGACCCTGCCGATCGAAGGCGAAACACTGGTCTATGCCTATCTTGGCTATGACCCGGACCATGCCAGTCTCTCGGTCGGGACCGTACTCCAGATGGAGGCGCTCGAACGCCTGTTTGCCGAGCAGCGTTTCCGCTATTTCGATTTCACCGAGGGTGAAGGCGCACACAAGGCGATGTTCGGTACCGACAATGTCGAATGCGCTTCCTTCCTGCTGCTACGACGCACTTTGTCCAATCGCTTGCTCCTGTCGGCCCGGGACGGTTTCGACGGCACGATTGCCAGGGCGAAGGCGCTGGCCGCAAAAAGCGGAGCGCTTGGTTCTACCCGCAAATTTCTGCGCGCCTGACCTGCATTTCCCGGCATAGAAAAAGGGCCGGAAGATCGCTCTCCCGGCCCTTTCAAATTTGCTTGCTGTAGGACAGCGCTATATCATGCGCCCTCGATGTCGCTGACATCGATCTTCAGGCCCGGGCCCATGGAAGAGGTCAGCGAGACCTTCTTCACATATTTGCCCTTGGCACCCGAAGGCTTCGCCTTGACGACAGCTTCGGTCATCTTGGTGAAGTTGGCTTTCAGATCTGCGTCCTTGAAGCTCATCTTGCCGATACCGGTATGGATGATACCCATCTTCTCGACACGGTATTCGACCTGGCCGCCCTTGGCGTCCTTTACGGCCTGCTCCACATTCGGCGTAACAGTGCCCAGCTTCGGGTTCGGCATCAGGCCCTTCGGACCCAGCACTTTACCGAGACGACCCACAACACCCATCATGTCCGGCGTGGCGATCACGCGGTCATAATCGAGATTGCCGGCCTGCATGTCTTCCATCAGGTCTTCAGCGCCAACCTTGTCAGCACCGGCAGCTGTAGCCTTCTCGGCATTGTCGCCCTTGGCGAACACAGCGACTTTCACGTTCTTGCCGGTACCTGCCGGCAGCGACACCATGCCACGGACCATCTGGTCGGCGTGGCGCGGATCGACGCCCAGGTTCATGGCCAGTTCGACGGTTTCGTCAAACTTGCCGCTGGCGAATTCGCGCAGCACACCCAGGGCCTCGTCAAAGCTGTAAAGCTTCTCGCGATCGACCTTCTCGGCCACTGCCTTCTGCTTCTTGGTAATAGCCATCGGTTCAGCCCTCCACCACTTCGAGGCCCATCGAACGCACGGAGCCTTCGATGATCTTCATGGCCTGATCGACATCATTTGCGTTGAGATCGGCCATCTTGGCTTCGGCGATCTCTTTCACCTGGCTCTGCTTGATCGAACCAGCGACAACCTTGCCCGGCTCGCTCGAGCCCGACTTCAGCTTGGCCGCTTTCTTGATCATATAAGAGGCCGGCGGGCTCTTGAAGGTGAACGTGAACGAACGGTCCGCGTAAACGGTGATCGTTGTCGGGATCGGGGCGTTCTTTTCCAGGTCCTGCGTGGCGGCGTTGAACGCCTTGCAGAATTCCATGATGTTCACGCCGCGCTGACCCAGCGCAGGGCCGATCGGCGGGGACGGGTTTGCAGTACCCGCGGGCACTTGCAGCTTGATATAGCCTTCAATCTTCTTGGCCACGAGGGGCCTCCTTTCACACTGTCAGCGCGCTTTGGCACAGGCGCTTCATGTTAAGCGGTCGAGCAGAGTGCCAGGGCGCTCCTCCCGCATGGTGTTCCCGATTCTGAATTGGGAAGCGCGGCACATAGCGTTTCACGGGGGTTTTGCAACCGTTTTGGAGTGTCGTTCTCGTTGGGTCCCTGCGGGCGGAGCGCGTCCGCTGACCGCGGACCAGACCATTCCAGGCCAGCTGGCTTGGTGGCGGAGCACGGCTTGCGTCTAGCAAGCCGCAAGGCCAACCGGCCGCCCGCAGCACCTTAAAATGCGAGGACATCGCGAGCGCGGAGGCGCTTGCGGAAAACAGGAACACCAACGGCGGTTCCAAAAACTGTGACTTTCCGGGAAAGATAAAAGAGATCAGAGTCTTAACAGCCCTGACCGGAGCCAGAGTGTGACTTTCCGAGTAACGCAGCGGGAAGATGGCTATCGGCTCCATAGATCGGCCACCAAATTAGCGGGCGCTCCACAAGTAGGAAAACCGCTTGTCGATGTTTGCGCTCAATCCGCTCTCCGGGCTTCCGCGACTTCATACGCCGGCGTTCGCTTACCCTTGGTCCTGCTGGTCAAATGATACTGGCTGCATCGGTCACATTGATATGTCCGTGCTGTGAACGGCGCCCGGCGGGCTGCTTCCTCCGCCTCCTCCCGCGATTGGAAGCGTGTCTTCTTCTTACAGATCGAGAGGCGGGTCTTCATCGCCCCTGATTGCCATATCCAGCCATCACTGTCGCCAAGACTGTGAGATTCCGCCGCCTTCGGGAGTAAGCCAATACTGGCGAGCAAATCCAACATTCCAACCGGGTTGCTTGGCAGGCGGAGGTGTATTAGAAAAACAACACAGTTTGAAGTGGCCGAAGAGGGGCAGGCGATGACTTCACCAGAACAGATTTTCGGTTGGGCTGGGCAGGCGGCCATGATCGGGTGGCTCATCCTGATCTTCCTGCCACGGCGTTGGCCACAGCTGCTGTGGTTGCCGCGCTTCATCATCCCGTTTGGCCTGAGCCTTCTTTATGCCGGCCTCGCGATGGCTCACTTTTTCACCATCGAGGGCGGTGGCTATGGCTCGCTGGACGAAGTTGCGGCCTTGCTCGGCAATCGGGAGATGCTGCTGGCCGGATGGGTTCATTATCTCGCTTTCGACCTGTTCGTAGGCGGATGGATCGCTGTCGAGGCCGACAAAGTCGGGCTCAGCAGGGTCATTCAGGCACCTATCCTGGTAGCAACCTTCATGTTCGGACCGGTTGGCCTGGCCCTGTTTCTGGCCATGCGCGCTGGCTATTTTCGCAAGCAGGAGGCCGCATCATGAGCGATACGATGTTCCAGCCACGCATGCCTCTGTTGCCACAACTGGATGACGACCTTGTCACGCGGCTGCTGCTCGCGCTGGGCCTGTTCATGGTCGCAAGCTTTGTCGTGTTTATCCCGGCATGGCTGCTTGATCCGCGCATCCTTGACGGCGCGAATGTCTGGACCAAACCGCAGAAGTTCAATGTGTCACTCGCTTTGCACTTTTTTACGCTGGCGATCCTGGCCCAACAGGTACCGCGCGCCACCCGCTCGGGCTGGATCATGGTCGGGTTCGCTTATGCCGCGGCTCTCTCGTTGATGCTCGAATTTGTCTGGATCAGCATTCAGGCCGGGCGCGCGCGGCGCTCTCACTTCAATTTCGAAACGCCGATGGAAGCATCGATGTATGCCCTGATGGGCCTTGGCGCATTCTTGCTGATTGCAGTCGCCTTCGTCCTGGCAATCCAGATCTGGCGCAAGGGTGATCGATCGAGACCGGGCCTACGGTGGGGCTCTATCCTTGGTCTCTCGCTTGGATTCGCCACCAGCCTGGTTTTTGCAAACTACCTGTCCGCCCATGGCCGCTACGTCGGCGGTGATCCCGATTACGTCGGTGCAGTCCTCCCGTTCTTCGGCTGGTCACGCGAAATCGGCGATTTGCGTCCGGCGCATTTTGTCAGTCTGCACCTGATGCAGACATTGCCATTGGCAGGATATCTGGCCGACCGAATGAATTGGCCGGCCATCCCGGTGGTGCTGGGCCTTGCGATCGTGCAGGTCGGAATTGCCATCGCGCTGTTCCTGCAAGCTCTGGCGGGTCAGCCGATGTGGCCAGTCTAGGCCAAGGCCGACCACAACAAGGCCATTGCTCGATGCGCATGTTTTTAGAATCGCGCAACACTGTGGTAAGTACTTGTCAGACCATAGGCTGACGGGGAAAGACTATGCACAGTGCAGCGGCGCGGATTGGCGGATTGGTTATCGGCCTGTTTATCATCGTCCTTGGCCTATCCTTGCTGATGGACGATGCAGGTATGGATACCAGTGCACGCACAAAGGCCCTGATCTATGCCCTGACTGCACTGGGAATCGGCGTTACTGCAGCTGCACTATTGCCCAACACGCTCACCATTAGCGGGGAGAAGATCAAACCCCTGGGCGCCAACTTCCAGGCGACGGGTGGAGCGGCCTTCTTCGTCGCGACACTGATCTTCCTGTTTTACACCGAAGACAAGGGCCCCCAGCCCAATCCGACACCGCAGGCCACCGAAACGATGGCCTCGGGCCCGCAATCGGAACTGCCCGACATTACCGACGATGAGGACAGCGAGCCTGCGCCGCAGCAATCGCAAGCGCCCGTAATCCAACCGGACCCTGTCCAACCACAGCAGCCGGTCCAGCAGATGGCAGCATTGCAACCGGGCTTCATCGCCAACCCCTATGGGCCGGCGCCCGCCAATCCGAACAACATCATCCGTGTGCGCACCTATTGCACCGATTGCTGCCCGGGTGGGCCGATGCCCTGCGGCCAGGTCGGTGGGGCGCAATCCTTCGACGTGGATGAGGCCGAGCTGGGCGCTTACACCATGTGCATCAACAATGGCGGCTATGAAGCACCTTGCCTGATGAACCTGGAGCGGTTCTAGGGCCTGATGAACCCAGTGCGGCTCTGAAGCGCGCACCAAAAAGGGCGCCTGGCCGAAGCGGGGCGCCCTGCTTGAAACGCATTGCCGAAGACGGCGGCGTTACTTGACCAGTTCGACCTGTTCGAAATCCAGTTCCACCGGAGTGGCGCGACCGAAGATCGAGACCGAAACCTTGACCTTGGCCTTGTCGAAATCGAGCTCTTCCACCACGCCGTTGAAGCTGGCGAAGGGACCGTCGAGGACCTTGACCTGGTCGCCGATTTCGTAGTCGACATGGATGTCTTTCTTGGGTGCAGCTTTCGCTTCCTCGACTCCGCCGAAATAGCGTGCAGCTTCTTTCTCGCTGATCGCCTGCGGCTTGTTGTTGTTGCCGAGGAAACCGGTCACCTTGGGCGTGTTCTTGACCAGGTGATAGATATCGTCGGTCATCTTCAGCTTGGCGAGGACATAGCCGGGCATGAACTTGCGCTCGACCTGGACCTTCTTGCCGCGCTTGACTTCGGTGACAGTCTCGGTGGGAACTTCCACCTCTTCCACACCGTCAGACAGGCCGAGGCGATCGGCCTCGGAAATGATCGCTTCCTTCACCTTGTTCTCGAATCCGGAATAGGCGTGGATGATATACCAGCGTGCCATTGTGTTCCCTGTTTCCCAGTATCGTGTGGTTCGGTGTCGTTCGGTCAGGCCAGCGTCAGCAGCCAGCGCACCACTGCGCCGAAGGCCGAATCGATGGCGAGGAAGAAGAGCGAGAGGATGATCACCATGATGCCCACGAAGATCGCCGTCGTCACCGTTTCCTGACGCGTCGGCCAGACAACTTTCGAAGTCTCGGTACGGACCTGGCGGACGAATTCGCCGGGGGATGTCTTCTTCTTGGGTGTCTGTTCGGCCATAGCCGCTCTCGCTTCTTTCATCAGTCTCTTGCCTTCCGGGTAGGTCTCATCGCCGTCCCGAGCGATGTTCGGGATGGGCAGATAAGGCTCCGATGTCGGAAGACCCGGTCGCATCTAAGGGCGCATCGAACCAAAAGCAAGATCGCAGATTGCAGCAGGGCCCAAGGCGCGGCCAAAGGGGGCCAAAGGGTCACAGGGGGATTGCGGCCCTTGGCATCGCGCTCTAGCGTCGCGCCATTATCCGGGACGCATGAGGGCCGGGACGCATGAGGGGGAGCCTTTAATGGCCGCTGCAGAAGCCGAGTCGACAAGTTTGATCGACCGCGTAACCAATATTTCCGATTTCATCTGGGGGGGCACCTGGAACGGGGAGCCGCTGCCATGGCTTTCGATTGCCGGGCAACCGATCCCACCCATGACCCTGATCCTGCTGGGCATCGGCCTGTGGATCATGGTCGGTTTGAAATTCTATCCGATCCGCAAGCTGGGCAGCGCTTTTGCCGGCCTGTTCAAAGGGCGCAAGAGCGAAGGCGACGGCGAAATCTCGCCCTTCGCCGCGCTCTCGACGGCACTTTCCGGCCAGGTCGGCACCGGTAACCTAGCGGGTGTGGCCACTGCCATCGCGCTGGGCGGCCCGGGCGCGATCTTCTGGATGTGGATTACCGCGTTGGTCGGCATGGCGCTGGCCTTCGCCGAAGGCTCATTGGCGATCCGCTATCGCGAAAAGACTTCCGACGGTGTCTATCGCGGCGGCCCGATGAGCTACATCATGATGGGCCTGGGCCGGAAATACACCTGGCTTGCCATCCTGTTCTGCCTCGGCACGCTATTTTCCGCGCTTGTCACCGGCAACTCGATCCAGGCCAATGCGGTGGCCGACGGGCTCAACGAACTGTTCGGCATCGAAGAATGGCTCGGCGGGCTGATCGTCGCCGTGCTGGTCTTTGTCGTCATCATCGGCGGGATCAAATCGATCGGCGGCGTGGCGGAGAAGATCATTCCGTTCATGGCGGCTGCCTATATCGTGATGGCGGTGATCGCACTGATCCTGAACATCTCGGACATTCCCGCCACGTTCGGCCTGATCTTTCATGGTGCGTTCAACGCGCAGGCTGCCACGGGCGGTTTCCTGGGGGCCGCGATCATGCTGGCGATCCGGGCCGGTGTCGCGCGCGGTCTGTTCTCCAACGAAGCAGGCCAGGGCTCGACTCCGATTGCCCACGCCGTGGCACAGACCAACGATCCGGAGCAGCAGGGCCGCATGGCCATGCTGGGCACCTTCATCGATACGATCGTGATCTGCACCATGACGGCGCTGGTGATCCTGACCGTGCAAGGTGACTTCACCGGGGGCGGTGTCGCAGTGGAGCATGCCTGGAATTCCGATCTGGAAGGCTTCGCCATGACCAGCGGCGCCTTTGCCGCGGCCTTCCCGGTCACCATCGGCACTATCCCCATCGGCACGCTGATCGCCTCGACCGCGCTGATCCTGTTCGTGTTCACCACGCTGCTGACTTGGAGCTATTACGGCGAACGCGCGATCACCTTCATTTATGACCGCGTGCCGGGATCGACCCGCGGCGGTGAGAAGGTGTTGCACATGATCTGGCGCGTGCTGTGGTGCGTGGTGATCTATATCGGGGCGTCGCAGGATCTGACGCTAGTCTGGCGCCTCGGCGACATTTCGAACGCGGCCATGGCCTTGCCCAACTTGCTGGCCCTCGCCCTGCTTTCCGGCGTGGTGTTCAAGCTGGCCCAGGGTGACAAGACAGCCGGCCCGACGCACACCGCCGATACGCCCGAAGAGCCGGAGGAATATTAAGACTTCGGCACTAGGGGCTTTCGGGCACCAAGACGAAGGGCCCGGAACGCATCACGCGCTCCGGGCCCTTTTCTTATCTTCGACCTTCGCGTGGTATCAGCCGCGGCCAAACAGGCGGGCCCAGAAGCCTGGCTCTTCCATCGGCTGGATCGGGCCGTGGTTAAGGAATCGCAAGGAAGCGTCACGATGGGCGCGTGGGCTGACCCAGCGGTCCGGGCGACTGCTACGGAAAGACAAGCTGGACATGGCACTTCTCCAAATCGGTTTTCCCTCCATCCAACGCTCATAATGCACAGCCTGGCTGGGTGGTTCCCTGCTATTCGCGAGCGCACGCGCAGCAATTATTCGGCCGGGAAACCGTCGAAAATTTTGGAGAATGGCAGGGGCACAGAGACTCGAACTCTGGACCTTCGGTTTTGGAGACCGACGCTCTACCAACTGAGCTACGCCCCTGCAGCGGCGACGCGCTTAGGCCAAAGCGGCAGCTTCGCGCAAGCGCCAATTGACGTGATCAAGATGGCGTGTGCCGCAAATGCTTGGCATAGGGGCGATGTCATGCATGCGCCGCGCCCCCAATCCTCGTCAGCCACGATCCCGGCCGACCTGTTGTTGTTGGCCTATCGCAACGGTATTTTCCCGATGGCCGACAGCCGCAAGGACCAGGAGATTTTCTGGGTCGAACCGCGCGAGCGTGCGACCATTCCGATCGGCGGCTTCCGCATGTCCCGTTCGCTCGCCCGCACGATCCGCCAAGACCGTTTCTCGGTGACTTGCGATCGGGCGTTTGACGAAGTCGTGGAAGGCTGCGCCGAGCCTCGTCCCGATCATCCCGAAAGCTGGATCAGCCAGCGCATCGCCGCCAGCTACGCCGCACTGCACAAGGCCGGCCACGCCCATTCCATCGAATGCTGGGACGGCAACAATCTGGTCGGCGGGGTCTATGGCGTGTCCTTCGACAAGGTGTTCTGCGGGGAAAGCATGTTCAGCCGGCGACGCGATGCTTCCAAAGTCGCACTTGCCTGGCTCCTGGCCCTGCTGGAACGGGCGGGATGCGAGCTGTTCGATTGCCAGTTCATGACTGACCATCTTGCCTCGCTGGGGGCGGTCGCCATGAGCCAATCCGATTATCTTGCCAGGGTTGCCGCCGCATCGGGACCGCAACCGCTCAGCCTGCCGGAAGCCTATGCCTCGCTGTCGGAGGAGGTTTCACTGGCGGGCGCGGACGGTTCGCCGGGAAAGCGCATTGCGCATTCCTTGACCCAGACATCATAGACCGGGTGTTCGACCACATTCAGGCTCGGCGCGCGCTTGAACAGCCAGCCGGAAAAGACCTTCTCCCACTCGCCCTCGCTGTCGCCTTTGCCTTCCACCAGCACTTGGACAAAGGCACCGGTCTCCTGTGGCATTTCCCATGGCGCAGTGCGCTCGCAAGCCGACATCCGCACTATGACATCACCGATGCGCCGCGATTCGCCCGGCTTCATGTCGAGGTCTTGCGAGATATTGTTGCGCTTGTTGAGCAGGCCGATCGTCGCGACCCGGTCTTCCATCGGCGTGCCCTCTCCGGCTTCCACCGGCTCGGCCGGTTCCGCAGGCGCGCTCTGCAATTCTTCAGGGACTTCGGTCTCGACAGCTTCCGGCGCAGGCGCCTCCGCGCCGCAGGCGGCCAGGGCAAGCGCCAGTCCAGCGACCGGCAAAGACAAAGGCGCCTTGCGCATCGTCAGTCGCCCGGGCTCCACGCCTCGTAATCCCCGAGAGCTGCGGCCCGTTTGCCGCCGCGTTCCAGCGCACCTTGGGGACGATAGGCCTGTGCGGTGCCGGTAGCATTGGGAGTGTAATCGACTTCCCAGATCCTGGGGGGCGGCAAGAAGCTCTCTGGAACATCCTCGAACGAGCCGTGCAGCCAGCCATGCCATTCAGCCGGGACCCGGCTCGAGTCATTGGCGCCGTCATAGATCACCCAGCGCCGCTCTCGCTGGCCTTCCTTGGGCTTGGAGCGATAATACTTGTTGCCCTGCACATCGGTGCCGACATGCTCACCATTGCGCGCGGTGAACAAGTGTGTGGTGATGGTCGCGCCGTCCCACCAGGTGAAAATCTTTCCGAGAATACTCATCGTGCTGCGCCGGTTAGCCGATTGCGCAGCCATAACCAAGCCTGATTCATTACCATTCCACCTTGTCACCGGGGCTAATTCCCAGCTCCGCAGCACGGCCACCAACCAGCTCCAACACGCCTGTCACGACACCTTCGGATTCCACCCCGTCGAGCGAATAGGGCGTCGTCATCGCGGCGATGTTGGAGATCCGGCCATTCGGGCCGATGAAGATGATATCTAGCGGCAACGGGGTGTTCTTCATCCAGAACCGGGCGCTCTCGGTGCCATCGCGCGGAAAGATCATCGCCTCGTCCGGCCCCAGTTCGGTGCGGAACATCAGGCCGCGCGCCTGGGCTTCTGGCGTATTGGCCACTTCGGCCTTGAAGCGGTGCACTGTATCCCCGCTCTCGACCGTCAGCGGCACAATGCGCAAGCCCGAGACAGGGTGGCGTTCCGCCGTGGTCTCTCTTTCGGCCTGTGCTGCTGCTTCTGCACCGGCCTGCGGCGAACAGGCCAGCAGTAACCCCGCACCAAGCAACGCGGCGCAATGTCTCAATCGAAGGCTTCGCGTACCCATTCTTCGGCCTCTTCTTCGTTTTGCGCGTCCAGCACGGCACGCGCGTGGCCAAAACCATGGCCTGCGCGAATCATCGCTGCAAGCTGCTTTTCACGGACAGCCCGATCTACCGGACCGGTCGCGCGATTGGGCGCATAGGGGCCAAAGCGCCGTTTGCGTGCCATTTGCAGGGCCGCTTCGCGGGCGGCGCCCTCGCCGGCCTCGACATCCGTGCGCACAGCTTCGTCGATACCGGCCTGTGTCAAAGCCTGATTAACCCGCCTCGGGCCATAGCCGCGCCGCATCAAATCCCCCGACCGGGCCCGGGCATAGGCTTCGTCATCGACATAGCCGAGCTCGACATAGCGGCTCACCAGAGTGCGGATATCCGGTTCCCCTTCTCCTTCCCATCCACGCTCGCGCAGCTTGCGCTTGAGATAGGTTTCGAGCTTGCCAGAACTGGTCGCAAAGCGGGCCACGTAAGACAGCGCGAGATCCTTCATCCGCGTCTCGTCTAACGGCTTAGGCGGTCTTTTCCTGCGACGATTGGATGGGGAAGTCTCGTGCATCGGCCATATTCGTGCCACACTCCTTTTCAAATGGGAAAAGCCAAATAGCAATTTGTGACGGTGCAGGGACGGTTAATTGCACTGCTTTCAGGGACGGGATGCGCCTAACTGCGCGTAATAAAACGGGTTTCGCCGCATAATATGACAGATCAATCGCTGACACCAACGCCGAACGATTGCCCCTTGCCGCGTCGTAGATCGGATTTTTCGACTTTTAACGAGGCGATCGACTACGCCGCGCGCAGCGCCAAGGGCATGAATTTTCATGATATGCGTGGCACGCTGGAGCGGGCGTATACGTATGCCGAGATGCGCGACGATGCGCTGGCCATGGCACGCCGGATGGTCGCCTCCGGCATCGGGAAAGGTGATCGGATTGCCCTGATCGCCGAAACCGTTCCGGAATTCACCGCCTTGTTCTGCGCCTGCACTTATGTTGGCGCGTGGCCTGTGCCGCTGCCCCTGCCGACGACTTTCGGCGGTAAGGACAGCTATATCGACCAGTTGGGAATTCAGCTTTCAAGCAGCGACCCCAAGATGCTGCTCTATCCGCCCGAGATCGCCGAAATGGCCGAAGTCGCCGTTGCCAAGCAAGGGTGCGAAGGGAGCGACTGGGCCAGTTTTGCCGAGCGTGAGGCACCCGATTGCGTGCTGCCTGAAATCGGGCCCGACGATATTTGCTATTTGCAATATTCGAGCGGATCGACCCGTTTCCCGACCGGCGTCGCGGTGACTCACAGGGCGCTGCTGCACAATCTTTACGGCCATGCCACGACCATGAACATTGGCGAAGGTGACCGCGGGGTTAGCTGGCTGCCCTTCTATCACGATATGGGTCTGGTCGGCTGCTTCCTGTCGATGGTCGGCAACCAGGTCAGCGCGGACTACCTCAAGACCGAACATTTTGCCCGTCGTCCGCTGGCATGGCTCGATCTGATCAGCCGCAATGACGGCAATTCGATGAGCTATTCGCCCACTTTCGGTTACGACATTTGCGCGCGCCGTATTTCCAGCCAGAGCCATGTTGCCGACCGTTTCGACCTGTCGCGCTGGCGTCTGGCGGGCAACGGGGCCGATATGATCCGCCCCGATGTCATGCAGAACTTCGTCAATGCCTTTGCTGATGCCGGGTTCAAGGCCAGTGCCTTTACCCCAAGCTATGGCCTGGCCGAGGCGACACTGGCTGTCACGGTGATGCCCCCTGGCGAAGGGATCAAGGTCGAGCTGGTCGAGGAAGAGCGCCTGTCCGGCACCCGCCGCGACCTGTCGCGCCCGGCCCGCTATCGCGCCATCGTCAATTGCGGCAAGCCGCTGCCGGATATGGATGTCGAAATCCGGGGCGAGAACGACGATATCCGGGGCGACCACCAGATCGGCAAGGTCTGGTGCCGCGGCCCCAGCGTGATGCATTCCTATTTCCGCAACCAGGAAGCGACCGAAGAATGCCTCGTCGATGGCTGGCTCGATACCGGCGATATGGGCTATATGGCCGACGGATATCTGTTCATTGTCGGCCGCGCCAAGGACATGATCATCATCAATGGCAAGAACCATTGGCCACAAGATATCGAATGGGCGGTGGAACAGCTTCCCGGATTCAATCATGGCGATATCGCAGCCTTCGCGCTGGAAGACGATCACGGCGAGGAGGCACCGGCGGTGTTGGTCCATTGCCGGGTTTCCGACCCGGAAGAACGCGCCAAGCTGCACAGCACAATCAAGGAAAAAGTCCAGGCTGTGACCGGCATGAGCTGCGTGGTCGAACTGGTTCCCCCGCGTAGTTTGCCACGCACCAGCTCGGGCAAATTGAGCCGCGCGAAGGCGAAAAAGCTCTATCTGGCGGGTGAAATCCAGCCGCTCGATCTGGCAGCCTGACGGCCTGACACTGCCCAAGACCGTTTGCAGACAATGGTTTGCGTCCCGCGCCATCTGGCAGCGGCCGATATGCTTCGACCAACGCACACGGGGAATCCTTGAAAAGCGTGTTTTAGGCCCTTAATACAGTTGTATGCGCCATAGGGGCGTTTCACGAGGGAGTTCAGGGTCCGATATGGCCAGCAACGAAACACAAACCGCCACAGCCACAGATTTCGATCTGACCCCGCCCGATCCGGTGCCGCAGGTCGCGCCCGAAAAGGCTGCAGGCTTGGTCCCTGTCACCGACGAGCAGAAGTCGAAACTGGCCACCAAAGTCGACGGGTTTGTAACCGACCTGATTGCGATCGATGCCAATTCGCCCGAATTCGGCCAGAAGGTCGACCAGATCACCAATATGGGCCGCAAGGAAATCATGGCTGCGGCGTCGCATTCCAACCGCTTCCTCGATCGACCGGTCCGCGCAATGGACCAGGACGAGGGCGTGGGCGCGAACCTGGCGGAACTGCGCACCGTGGTGGAAGAGCTCGACCCGTCCCGGCGCGGTAATCTGACCGGCCCGCGCAAGCTGCTGGGAATCATCCCCTTCGGAAGCAAGATCAAAAGCTATTTCCGCAGCTATCAGAGCGCGCAAACCCACATTCAGCAGATCCTTGGCAAGCTCTCCAACGGCAAGGACGAGCTGTTGATGGACAACGCCGCGATCGATGTGGAGCGGACCAAGCTGTGGGAAGCGATGGGCAATCTGGAGCAGATGATCCATATCTCGCAGACGCTGGACGAGCGGCTGGAAGAGAAAGCCAACGAGCTCGATGCGACCGATCCGGCCAAGGCCAAGGCGGTGCGCGAAACAGCACTGTTCTATGTCCGCCAGCGCACACAAGACCTGCTGACACAGATGGCGGTCAGCGTTCAGGGCTATCTCGCGCTCGATCTGGTCAAAAAGAACAATGTCGAACTGGTAAAAGGTGTCGACCGCGCCAGCACGACTACGGTCGGCGCTTTGCGGACGGCGGTGACCGTCAGCGAAGCGATGACCAACCAGCGCTTGGTGCTGCAACAGATCACTGCGCTGAACGAGACGACTGCCGGTATTATCGACGGCACCAGCACCATGTTGCGCGAGCAGACCGGCAAGATCCACGAGCAAGCCGCCAGCAGCACGATCCCGCTCGAAACGCTGCAACGTGCGTTCCAGAATATCTACGATACGATGGATGAAGTGGACGAATTCAAAGTGCGGGCGCTGTCCAGCATGAAGGAAACCGTCACCGTGCTGACCGACGAGGTCGAGAAGTCGAAAGGCTACATCGCACGCGCCGAGGGTCAGGCCCAGGCGCAGTCGAAACTGGCTTCGTCAGAACCGTCGCTGCTTGAGCTGGAAGGCTGATGAGCGACGAGTACAAATCCTATTCGCGCCATAGCGACCGTATCATGGAAGACGCGCGGCGCGTGCGCGACGACAACCGGGGCGGCGGCCGTCATCGCCGCGAGGGCTCGATCGGCAAAGGCTCCAAAAAGCTCAAGTGGAAGCATTTGAAAAAGAAAGGCATCCGCATGGCGATGGCTGTCGGAGCTATCTGGCTCGCGGCCTCGGTGCTGGGCGTGATCCTCGACGGAATTGGATTTGAGGGCGTAATGGCAGCCGGGCTGGCAACGGCATTGGGCGTTTATGTCTTCGGCAAATATCCGAAGATGAAAGTGCCCCAGCGACCCGACCTATTGAAGGGCGACGAGCGGCAGATGGTCGCCCGTACCGAATTGTGGCTGGAGCATCAGCGCGACTCTTTGCCACGTGCTGCACAACCGATCCTGCAGGAATTGGGCGGGCGCCTCGACGCACTCGGCCAGCAACTCGCCAAAGTCCCCGCCGAGCACGAGACCGCACGCGACATTCGCAAGCTTGTTGGCGAAACGCTCCCGGAAATGGTCGATTCCTACAAGAAAATCCCCGACCACATTCGGACAGAGAAACGGGGCAATTCATCACCTGCCGAGCAAATCACCCAGGGCCTGCAGAAGATCAGCAACGAGATCGATTCGATCACTCGCCAATTGGCGCAGGGGTCGATTGACGATCTGGCCATCACGCACCGTTACCTCGATTACAAATACGGGGAAGCGATTGACGGCGACCAGGACAGCGGTGTCCCGCTCCCCGATTTCGATCTCGACAAGTCCAAGGCCCCCGGCTGATGCGGGTCCCCATTCCGCACGAGCTGCCCAAGGAAGAAGTACGCCGGCGCCTGCGTGAGCGCGCGCATGAAATGGCGGATCATATTCCCGGCCCGATGGCCGAAGTCATCACGGATTGGCCGAGTGATGACCAGATGCACATGACCATCCGGGCGATGGGACAGGATCTGGTCGGCACCGTCGATATCGAAGACAGCCGGTTACTGGTCGAAGTGACCCTGCCCCCGATGCTGTCCTTTATGGAAGGGACAATTTCGGGCGCGATGAAGGAACAGGGCCAGAAACTGCTGGCGAAAGACTAGCGCGCTCGCACCTCGTCAATTGAAGAAACGTTGCCGATAATAGAACGGAGCGGCAACGGGATTGCCATCGCGATCGCGCGCCGGTTCGAACCGGACCTGATCCAGCGCCAGTTCGCACACCTTCGCATCGGTAGCCGGAAACGGGCTGGGCTGGTGGATACTGCACGCACTGACCCGCCCCTGGGCCGAGACCATCAGCCGCACAATTACCGACTTGCCGATCCGGGCCTCGCGCCCGCCGGGCGGAATCGGAAACGCGCTGGCATCGGTTATGGAACGGATCAATACCGGCTTGGTCGCGGCAATGCCGCCTTGTCCGCCGCCGCCGCGCCCCGCCCCCGTTCCCAGACCGGATCCGGCCGCGCCGGTGCCATCACCGCTTTCGGTCGCACCTGACTGCGTCTCGGTGCCGGTCGAACTTGCGCGCGGCATCGGGCGATCCTGCCTGACGGGCACGGGAGGTACCGGCGCAGTGGTCGGCTGGGGTACGGCATCGCGCCCCGGGTCACCCTGTGCCCCTTCGTCCGGTTCGGGCGGCGCTTCGGGCAGATCTTCTTCGGGCGTTGTGACGGTGACCGTGAAGGCAGACACGACACTGTCTTGCACCTGCGCCGTGATATCCGGCGCCAGTGCCCGCATCAGCCCATAGAACAAGGCCACATGCAGCAGCGCGATCAGGACGATTACGGGCACGCTCGGGCGGCGCCGCGTTGACGAGAAATTTTGTCCCTTGGCCATGCCTGCCCTTCCCGTGCCGGATCTCCAGACTCGCACCATAGTCCCGCGCGGCGCCAAAAGAAAAGCGGCGGCCTCCCGCTATGGGAAGCCGCCGCCTTTTCGTCTCCGGTCGGAACCGGGCGGGATCAGAACTCGTAACGAGCGCCGATCTGGATCCGCCACGCCGAGCTGGAGATGCTGATGTTGTTCTGGTCATCCGGGTTGAAGCCCGAGATGATGTAACGACCCTGGGCATCGACACCGCCGTCAGCCACATCGACGAGGCCGGCAAAGCCGCCGCGCGAACGCAGGATGTTGGCGCCGCTGTCGACGAAGTTCAGGAAGTTGTCGAAGTCCGCGAACAGCTCGACACGATCGTTGACCAGACCAGTCAGGCTACCGAGGAACGGCAGTTCCTGGCTGATGCGCAGGTCGAGATCATAGTGCCAGTCGTTCTCGCAGGTGTTGCGACGGATCGTCTGGCCAGCAGTGAATGAGCAACCCGACGCGTTGACATAGTCGACAACGGCCTGAACCGCAGCCGGATCGGACAATGGCGAGACATTCGCGTCCCCAATGCCGGTCGGGACATACAGCAATGCGTTGTCATTACCCGACGAACTGTCGTTGAACACGCCGCCGCCGTCGAAGGTCAGGCTGTACGGACGGCCCGAACGTGCACGGAAGAACACGCCCAACTGGGTGCCGTAGTCACCGAAGAATTCCTCGCGGAAATTCACAGCTGCAGTGAAGTTGTGCTTCGTCTGGAAGCCCGAAGTCGAAACGGCCGGTGCCTGACGGTCAAAGGCTGCGGTCACGTCGAACGACGAGGTTGCAGTCGAAGAACCGTTGTTACGGGCATCGTTCGAATCGGTGTAGGCATAGCCGAAGCGCAGGTTCACGCTGCCGCCATCGGTGATCAGGCCACTGCTGAAGTTCTTGGCGAGCAAGATCGAAGCGATGTGGCTTTCCGTATCCGGGCCATTGGTCAGCTGGATCTCGTCATCACGACGCGTACCGAAGCAAGCCGGTGTGACATTGGTGAATGTCGGCGGCGTACCACCCGTACCCTGCAAGGTTGCATTACAACCGGCATTGTTCGGATCGATCGGACGATAGATCGGACGACCGTCGACCGTGAAGCCGTTGAGGCCACGGCTTGGGTCAGGGATCTGCGACAGATCGACGAAGTTGATCGTGTTGTTGAACCGCGAGTAGATGTAATCGAGGTTCAGGCGCCAGTTGCTGAAGAAGCCGGTTTCAGCGCCGAATTCGGTGCTGAAGCTGATGTTGGCACGCATCACGGTCGGGTTCTTGAAATTCGGATCGGTCGACTGCGTGTCGGAAAGACCCGCAGCAGCCGAAGCCGAACCGGCAGCGATCGCGCAGGCCGGGATACCGGTGAAGGTACCGCCGGTTACGACATCGATCTGGCCGGTAACCGGATCGATCGGCAGTTGGGCTGCGGCACAATCGAAAGTGTCGCCCCCACCGGTCGAGAAACCGTTGTTCGAGAACGCGTTCGAGAAGTAGACGATCGGGTCGCCACCACTGAACACGCCCAGGCCGCCCGAAACACGCGAGTTGCGGAAGAAGCCTTCATTGTCGAAATCATACGTAGCCGAAAGACGCGGCAGGATGACCGGATCGATACGGCTGAACGGGTTGGCGTTGGTGAAGCCATAACGGCTTTCGAACTGCGGGTTGTGACGCGGAGCCGAGCCATCATACCACTGGACACGGAGACCAGCCGAAACGTTCAGCTGCGGCGTGGCTTGCCATTCGTCCTGCGCATAGACCGAGTAGATCGTGCGGCGGAACGTAGCCGATGCTTCGTTGATGTCACCGGTAGGAGTGACGTTGATGGTCGCACCACCAAGGGCACCGCCTGCAAGATCATCCGCGCCCGCGAACACGCTCGAGAAGAAGCCAGGAGCAACAAGGCCCTCGGCGAAATCAGCAAGGCTGTTGAAGAAGATCGTACCGGTTGCGTTGATCGCGAACAGGTTGAACACGTCAGCACGATTCACTTCCGCACCGATCTTGATGAAGTGGCCGGAGCCGGCATCAATGTTCATCTGGAACCGGGCCTGGTCGGTCGTCGTGTTCAGCGCGTTGGCCGAGCGGAAGATGCCCGGGCCCGTGCTGAGGATGCCGTTCTGGGTCGTCTGGCCCGGAACCGGCGGGGTCAGCACGGCGAGACGGATAGTCGGATTGTCCGACTGCGCTTCGCCAAAGCCGACAGGGCCCTGCACGTCAGCCACTTCAGCACGGCTGAGGCGGATTTCGGTGCTGATCGAATCGTTCCAGTCCGAATACAGACGCAGCGAGTAGATGTCAGACACGGTGCCTTCATCTTCGAACGAGTTGAAACCGGTCAGGTTCTGGCCACCCGTGTCAGCTTCGATGTTGGTTTCTTCCAGACGCTGATAGGTAGCCTCAAGACGCTGGCCATCTGTGATGTAGGCATCGATCCGGCCGAAATAGCGGACTGCCGATTCAGCAAGGCTGGTCGGGTAGCCGCCAATGTCCTGGCCGTAGACCGTGCTGGCGATATTCGCGAACTGGTCGAACTGGGCCTGGGTGACAAAGTCGGCTTCGTTGGTGAAGCCGCCGCCGGCCGGGCCGAAATTGTTGCCGTCGCCGAGATCGGTCTCTTCGTAGCCGAGGTAGAAGAACAGGCGATCAGGAACGATCGGGCCACCAAGGGTCGCGCCCCAGCGCTTTTCGCTGCCGGCATTGAGCGGACGACCGTCAATGCTGTTGGCGTAAAGGCCTTCGTCGAAATAGGTGATGAAGGCAGAACCGCTGAACTTGTTCGTACCCGACTTGGTCACGACGTTGACGAGACAGCCGGTGAAGTCGGAATATTCGACATCGAATGGTGCGAATTCAACCGAGGTTTCGCGGATCACGTCGAACGGAAGCGGCAGCGAGTTACGCGCTGCAAACGGCGTGCCGTTGAGGCCGAACACGTCGGCCTGGACGATACCGTCAACCGTGAAGGTGTTCGAACGGTCGTTACCGCCAAGGCACGAGATACGATCGACTTCGTTCGAACGCTCGAGGCTGACACGCGGATCGAGACGGATGATATCGCGAACGTCACGCGTGATCGACGGGAAGCTTTCCAGCGTTTCAACGCCGAATGCTGCACCCGGACCAACGGCGAGCTGCGTCGCGCTGACACGCTCTGCGGTCACAACGATCAGGTTGTCGCCCGATGCGGCACCCGAAGTCAGCTGGAATTCGTAAGAGGTGTTGCCCGAAATGTTGATGAACTGGTCTTCAACCGATTGGCCTTCGTAACCGCCGGCAGTGGCCGTGACAGTGTAGGGGCCACCCGGGACGAGCGAGTCGGCGCGGAAAGCGCCGTCGGCGCCGGTCGTCAGCGTGCGCGACTGGCCGGTACGCGTGTCGGTGACGACCACGGTTGCGCCAGCGAGCGGTGTGCCGCTGTCGTCGGTAACGGTGCCTTCGACACCCGAAGTGATGGACTGTGCAGCGACCGGAGCAGGCAGGACCACAGCAGTGGTCAGGCCGGCAACACTCGCGGCGAGGAGATATTTGAGCTTCATGGACAACCCCTTTTGGAGAGCTCTGGAGACGGACGAATCTATTCAAAGGCCGGAACCCACCCGGCCCGGTCGCTATGGCCCAAAGAGGCGTTTTGTTACAGGGCGATGGCAGCCGTGTGGAAAGGTTGCAGGAGCGCACCGATTCAGGGAAAAATCTTTTACTTACAACAATGTAAGTGTGTTGCTGCAACGCAACACAGATTCAATTTTTGCCGAACTGCCTTCGGGCGCAGGAATCGGGTCACGAGAATCGGCGCCGATCAGGCCAGATTTATCTCGCGCAGGCGCTGCAACAGGAAGTCGTGCGAGGAGATCGCCGGTTCCGGCACATTGCCTGTCTCGGACTCGGCACAGGACGGCAGCGGATCGATGATGAAATCGGGCCGGAAGTGCAGGAAGAACGGCATCGAATAGCGCGAGCGTTTGGCCGCATCCCCGCGCGGATTGACGACGCGGTGGGTGGTCGAGCGCAGCTTCCCGTTGGTCAAACGTTCCAGCATGTCACCGATATTGACCACCAGGGCGCCGGGCGTTGCGTCAATCGGCAACCAGTCACCCTGTTTGGTGAGCAGCTCGAGCCCGGCTTCCTCGGCGCCCAGCAGCAATGTAATCGTGTTGATATCGCCATGCGCTGCAGCGCGGATCGCGCCTTCGGGGGCGTCATCGCCCAAAGGCGGATAATGCAGCAGGCGCATCACCGAATTACCATCTTCGATGGTTGCGTCGAAATAGTCTTCTTCGAGACCCAGATGCAGGGCAATCGCGCGCAATACGCGCCGGCCGGCATTCTCGAACGCGGCATACAAATCTTCGAAAGTCTCTTCGAAACCTGCGACTTCGCCGGGCCAGATATTGGGCGCCATGAATTCGGCCAATGCGTGCCCCTCGGGCAAGTCACGCCCGACATGCCAGAACTCCTTCAGGTCATGGACCTCGGCGTCCTTGGCTTTCTCCGTCCCGAACGATGTATACCCGCGCGCACCGCCGCTGCCTTCCAGCTTGTAGGCAAGCTTGGCCGCCTCGGGCAGCGCGAAGAAGGCCTTTGACAGGGCATCGGCACGATCAATCAGATCCTGCGGAATGCCGTGGTCGCGGATGACGCCAAAGCCGAATTCGGAAAAGCTGTGGCCGAGCTCGTCGGCAATCTCCGCGAGCGGACGCTCGAGCGATACGGATGCAATATCAGACATGAGCCTATATTAGTATGGCAGGAACAGTCCCGCTAGGGCTGCGCTCATCAAATTGGCCAAAGAGCCAGCAACGAGAGCACGCAGACCCAGTTTTGCGATAACCGGGCGCTGGTTGGGCGCAAGGCCGCCAGTCACCGCCATCTGGATCGCGATCGAACTGAAATTGGCAAAGCCGCACAGGGCAAAGGTCACGATCGCGCGACTCCGCTCGGTTAGTTCGCCCGCCTGCATGGCGCCGAGATCGATGAAGGCGACAAATTCGTTGAGCACGATCTTGGTCCCGAACAAGCCGCCGGCGACTTGCGCCTGATTCCAGTCGGGAATGCCGATCAGGAACATGACCGGCGCGAACACAAAGCCAAGCAATTGCTGGAAACTGATATCGGGATAACCGACCCAGCCGCCAATCCCGCCCAGGATACCGTTGGCAAGCGCGACCAGCGCCACAAACACCATCACCATGGCACCCACAGCTACTGCCAGTTTGACGCCGGTCTGGGTGCCTTGGGCAGCCGCTTCGATCACATTGGCAGGGCGATGCCCTTCCTCGAAGGTCTCGGCGACTTCGACTTCATGCGGCTTACCGCTTTCAGTCAACGCGGCCGGGCCCTCGGCGCTGATCCGCGCATCGGGCAGTTTCACGTCGGGATCAGGATCGACACCGGCCAGTAACGCCGCATCGCGGGCAAGCTCGCTATCGTCATCCGGCATGATGATCTTCGCCATCAGGATACCGCCCGGGGCGGACATGAAGGCTGCCGCCAGCAGAAACGGCACGGCCTCGGAGCCGATGAAGCTGGCATAGGCCGCGAGGATCGTACCCGCGACACCGGCCATGCCCACGCTCATCAGGGTGAAAAGGCGGCTAGGCGTCAGCGCGGCGAGATAGGGGCGCACCACCAGCGGGCTTTCCGATTGACCGACGAAAATGTTGGCTGCGCTGCCCAGCGCCTCGACCTTGCTGATGCCGGTGATCCAGCCGATAGCACCGCCAACCCAGCGCACCAGCCGCTGCATGATGCCCCAATGGTAAAGTATTGAGACGATTGCGGCAAAGAACACGATGACGGGGAGGGCTGCAATCACGAAAGTGTTTGCGAAAGGATTGCTCTCCATCGGTCCGAACACGCTAGTGATGCCAACCTTGGAATAATCGAGCAGCGCGATCACCCCGTTGGAGAGGAACTCGATCGCTTGCACACCCCATGGCGTGCGCAGAACCAGCAGAGCCATCAACGCTTGCAAGGCAAAGGCCGCCCCGACAACGCGCAGTTTGATCCGCTTCTTCCCGGTCGAAAACAGGAAAGCGATTCCCAGAATAGCAAGGATGCCGATAAGGCTCATGACGAAGGGCGGCATGCAGGGTCTTTCGTGGCGGTCAGTTGATACTCCCTTTGCCGCTCGGGCCTGCGCAGTCAAATGACTCGGGTAACGCCTCTGGGGGAAGTGATCCGCATACGCTTTCCAAGCGGCGGCTCCTTCGCCTATGCCGCCGTGATGACCGACACATCGACCGAAACCCGCACAACCACCGTTTCAGAGGCTGCAAAGGCCATGCCGCGCGGCTTGTTCGTCTTCATGTTGCTTTATGGCGGGATGACGGTCCTGGCCGGGGTCCTGGCCTTCAAGCAGGTGCAATTGCCGCCGACCGATCTCGCCGTCGAGGCCGGTATCTTCGCCTTCCTGATCCTCGTCGTGATCAGCAGCACGGTTTCACAGCTCTACGGCCAGAAAGTCGCCACCAGCATTGTGTGGTGGGGCTTTGTGCCGCTCGGGCTCTCGGCGGTATTGATGCAGCTGGTCCTCGCGCTGCCCGCATCGACCGAAATGATCGAATTCCGGCCCGACGATCTGGCCGCATTCGAGCAAGTCCACCGGACCACCTGGCGCGTATGGTTGGCCGGTCCCGCCGCCTACATCACCTCGTTGCTGCTCAATATCTGGATCTTTGCCAAGCTGGCGGGCAGTGGCGAAGGCGGAACCGTCGGCATCATGGTGCGCGGCGCAATTGCTTCGGCGCTGAGTCAGGCAGTCGACTCGGTGATCTTCATCACGTTGGCGTTCTATGGCGAATTCGACATCACCAACCTGATGATCGGCCAGGTGATCGCCAAGGTGGTGCTATCCATCGTGCTGGTGCCGTTCCTGATCACGGGCGGTGTGGCGCTTGCCCGCTGGCTCGATGCCAAGGGCAACTGAGCGCGTTACCTTCGGATGCTAACCCAAATTTAACCTCCTCAGCCCGACATCCTCCCCACCCATAAAGGAGAATGAGTCGTGGCAATTTCCGGTGTTATCGAGACCCAGGCCGATGATGGTAGCGGGCGCGATGCACGGCGCTGGAGTGTCAGGCTGGTTGCCGAGGGGAAGCTGGCAGGCGGCAGTGATGCCCAGGTCTTGCTGCACAATATTTCGGCCGGAGGCCTGCTGCTGGATTGCCGGATGGAACTGGAGCAAGGCGCCAAGCTAACGATCGATCTGCCTGAAGCCGGCCCGGTGGTAGCCGAAGTGGTCTGGCGCAGCGCCACGCTGCATGGATGCCGCTTTCCCGACCCGCTGCCGTCCTCCGTCCTCAGCGCGGCCCAGTTGCGGAGCGCGATAGCGCCGATCGAGGATATGCCGGTCCCGGCGATGCATCCCCAGAACCGTGCCACACTGGGCAAGCGCCTTGCCAAGCTGCGGCAGGAAAAAGACCTGACGCTGGCGCAGGTTGCGGAGGCACTCGGCGTCAGCAAGCCGACCGTCTGGGCATGGGAGCATGATCGCTCGCAGCCCGTCTCCAAACGGATTGGCGCGCTGGCGGAGGTGCTGGGCGTGGCTGAGGCCGAGCTTTTGACGGGCCGTGATATCAGCCAGGCCGATCATGTGATCGACGAAGCGCGCGAGGTGATTGCGGAAGCCTATGGCTGCTCCCCCGATCAAGTCCGCGTCATGATCGATTTGTAAGCACTAACTTCACAAATCTCCCAAACTTGGTTAATGCTCGTCAAGTCGATTCTTTATTTAGTCAAGTTAAATAATACGGCTTACTAATATTGACTGACTCTATATTGTCCGCCTCGAGAATAGGGATCTCGTGGCGGGTCAAGAGATGTTGCTGGGGAACGACAGAAATGGGGCTCGACTTTGCGATCGGCGAATTGGCTGCGCTATGTGAAATGGTGGCGGGCGGATCGACCGATATACTTCTGAAAACCGACAATGATGGCTTCATCGTCTGCGCATCACAGAACATCGCGTTCCTCGGTGCTCCAATGCCGGACCTGTTGGTGCCTCCCAACTTGCTGGATCTGGTCGCGCCGCACCACGTCCATCGAGTGCAGGCGGAATTGGCGTTAGTCGCGGCAGGCAATGGCGACCGCAATTGGGTGGAGTTCGAATGTGCGCATGGGCCGGAAGCCGGCCATTGGTTCGCGCTGAAACTACAGCCCTGCTCGCGCCGCGCCGGCGGACCGAACGGCACTATCGGGGTCTTGCGCAATGTCGAAGAACGCCGGCGGCTGGAAGACAAGTTGTTTGCGGCGCGGATGACCGACCCGCTGACAGGCCTGACCAATCGCATCGCGTTCCTTTCGATGTTGCGCCACATGGCAGAACACAGGAGGGCCGGTTGTCTCGCCCTGTTCCGGATAGAGCATTTCCGCGCCATCAATCACCGGCTGGGGCAGGACTTCGGTGACGACGTGCTGGCCGCGTTTGGCCAGGTTCTGCGTACCGTCCTGCGGCAGCGAGACATCCTCTCGCGCATTGGCGATGCCAGCTTCGCGGTACTCCTGCCCGACAGCGGAGAGACGATCACTGCCGATCTTTGCACACAGGTGCAGGATGTGTTCGCCGACGAGATCCGCGCTGGCAAGGCGGCACTGCCGCTCTCCGCCGCTGCCGGAGTGGCAGAAATCGGTGTCTGTGCGGACGAGACGCTTCGCCGCGCGGAGATGGCGGCCTTCCTCGATCGGACCAACGGTTCGACCCGCCAGAGTAACGCGCAGGTTCGCCCGCGCCCGCCCCTGCGCCCGTTTGCTGCACCCATGCCATCGCGCCCGCACCGCTTGGCTGGCTGAACCCTTGCCAATTTTGCAGTCGACATCGCGCGCTGCATCGGCATGGTGCGCGCCACTATGATGGACAAACCCGAAATTCGCCCGAGCGAAGGCTACATGACCGAAGAGCGCCTGATGATGCAGGAGATGGCGCGCGACTTCGCGATGAAAGAAGTGCTGCCCGCAGCGAACCGGCTCGACCCGGAGAAGGGCGACATCCCCCAAGACCTGATCGACCGGATGGGCGAGCTCGGTTTCTTCGGTATCCTCATCCCCGAAAGGTTCGGCGGGCTGGGCCTTGGCATGTTCGAATATTGCCTGGTGGCCGAAGAGCTGAGCCGGGCCTGGATGAGCGTGGGCAGCATCATCGCGCGGGGCAACATGTTCTACAAGTCGATCCCGGCCCGAACCGACGAGGAGAAGCTCGAGAAGATCAAATTGATGGCGCAGGGCAAATATCTCGGTGCTTTCTCGATGTCGGAACCCAATGCCGGATCGGACATGGCTAGCATCGGCTGCCGCGCTGTGCGGGACGAGGATGAATGGGTCGTCACCGGCAGCAAATACTGGTGCACTTTCGCCGACCGGGCCGATTTCATGCAGGTCATCTGCCGCACTTCGGCTGATCCGGATGCGCCACGATGGGCGGGGCTGACCGCTATCCTGTTCGAAAAGCCGCGCGGCGAGTTTCCACAAGGTGTGTCCGGCCATTCAATCCCCAAAATCGGTTATCATGGCTGGAAGACCTATGAGCTGGCCTTCGATGAGGCGCGCACGCCCGCTTATGATTACGGCACCACTGGCGGTGCTTTCAAAGCGGTGGTCTCTGGCCTGGAGGGTGCCCGTGCCCACACCGCTGCCCGCTCGATCGGGCTCGCTCGCGGCGCGTTGGAGGACGCGATTGCGCACGCCAAGCAACGCGAGCAGTTTGACCGTCCGATTTCCGACTTCCAGGCCATTCGTTTCAAGATCGCCAGCATGGCGACCGAAGTGGAAGCGGCCCGCCAGCTGATGTATTTCGTCTGCCACCAGATCGACAATGGCCACAATTGCGCCAAGGAAGCCGCGATGGTGAAGTTTTATGCCGCCGAAATGGCCGAGCGGGTCACCAGCGAAGCGCTGCAGATTCTTGGCGGAGCGGGCTACACTACCCTGCACGCGGTCGAACGCCATTGGCGCGATGCGCGACTGACCAAGATTTTCGAAGGTAGCAGCGAAATCCAGCAGCGTATCATTGCTGACACGCTGCTGGGCAAACCGACCCGGGACTAATTCTCCCAGAAATAGGCTTTCCGCTTGGATGTGCCGGTGGCAACTTCGTTCATCGTGGTTGCATCGTACATCCGGCCCCCCAGCATGACGCTGTCGATCTTGTCGGAATTGCGAATGTCCACGCTAGGGTCGGCATCGAGCACGATCAAGTCGGCCAGCTTGCCGACTTCAAGGCTGCCGATATCCTTGTCCATGCCAAGCGACTGTGCCGGAGCGATGGTGCCTGCGCGCAGTGCCTCCACCGCGCTCATCCCGCCACGGACGAAGCTCCACAGCTCCCAATGGGCGGCAATGCCCGCCTGCTGACCATGCGCCCCGATACTGACTTTGACCCCGCGATCGGCCAACTTCTTGGCTTCGCGCGAAGCATCGTCATCCACAAACGCCCAATCGGGTGCCTTGGTCCGCCGTGCCGTGGCCGCCAGCAGCCGTTTGGGCGGCGTGTGGACGAGCAGCGGATTGTCAAACACGTCAGTGGCCTGGCGCCAATACGGATCACCGGCAAGCCCGCCATACGTCACCGTTAGCGTCGGCGTATAATTGCTGCCCGACTGGCTGAAGAATTGCAGCACGTCTTCGTAGAAGACCTCGCCCGGGACGTTGTGCTCCACGGTAGAGTTGCCATCTGCGACCAGGTTCATGTCCATCCCGAACAGCGACCCGCCTTCGGCGACAACCAGCATGTCTTCAGCCGCAGCCGCCCGCGCCACCATCTGGCGCTGCTCACGCCGGGGCTGGTTGTAATTCTTGACCGAAATGCCGCCTTGTTTCTTGATCCGGCGGACATGCGCCAGCGCATCGTCATAGCTGTCGATCCGGGCATAGACGCTGGGTGCCTTGGCCCCGTAAATGATCTCTCCTGTCGAGAATATCCGCGGTGCCAGCAGCATCCCGGCACGCTGGCGTTCCGATGCGGCGAAAATCATGCTCGCACGCGACGAGGGATCATGCATGGTCGTTGTGCCCATGGCGAGCTGCTGGACCAGGACCCAGTTCTGTTCCGGGATCAAGTCACCAACACCTTGCGGCCCGTGGGCATGGGCATCCACCAGGCCCGGCATGATCGTCTTGCCCGATGCATCAATCATGGTCGCCCCGGCCGGAACAGCCACATCAGCGCCAACGGCAACAATCCGGTCGCCCTCGATCACGATCGTACCATTGTCGATCGCGCCCGCGCCCTCGCCAGTCATGGTCAGGATACGCGCGCCGGTTATCGCAACTGTCCCGCTTGGCTTGGCAGCACGCTGGGTCATGGCCAGCGAGATACCGCTTTCCGGCGAAGAGAACGACGTGTCCGATCCGGGCGCATTGCCAAACAGGTCGGCGGTCGAGACGCGAAACATTTCCGGCCCCATCGACCATGCCAGGGTGCCGCCATTGCCCGACCAGCCGATATAATCAGCCCCCCCGGTGCTAACCTTGGTCACGGGCAGAGGTCCGCCCTTCTCGCTGACATTGACGGCCTGCCCGCCCGGCATCAGCGGCATCGCAAACACTTCGTAATTCTGGCGGAAGGCAATCAGCTTGCCATTGGGCGAGACGCTGAATTCGTTGGCCAGGTCACCTTGGGCATGAACCCGCTTGGCCTCGCCATTCAGATCGGTTGAAACCAGCTGCAACTTGCCGCCTGCGAAATCGCTCATGAACAGCCGGTCACCATCAGCGCCAAACTGCGGCGATGCCATGCCACGTGCAATCATGGTCGGCGTGCCCCCGCTGGCCGGGATACTGTATACACCGGCATTGTCGGAATATTCCGGCGCGGTCAGAAAACCGCCACTGCGTTTCTCGAACACGATGGTGCGGCCGTCGGGAGAGAATTGCGGCACGGCATAGTGGCCTGGCTGGCTAGTGATCGTGCGCAGGTTGCCGCCATTGGCATCGCCCACCACGATCTCGCCAAGGTCATCATCGGTCCATCGGACAAAAGCCATGCTGCGCCCATCGCGGCTGAATGCCGGCCAGAGCTCCTGCGTGGTGCCGGGGCTGGATGTCAGCCTCCGTGCGGACCCGCCACCGGTTCCTTTGACATAGAGCTTGCCCAGCGTTTCGAACACGACGCGGCGACCATCAGGCGAAAGCGTGGCGAATTTCGGAATGCTGGTGGTGAAGGAAGCCGGGGCGACATCGATCACCGGATGCGGCGCGTCGGCGACGCCGCGTGTATCATCGATGGTGAACGGAATGACCGCCGAACCCGAGCCATCCTTGTTGATCCGGCGCAGCTTCCCGCCCGCCCAGAACACAATCGAGCGGCTGTCAGGCGTCCAGTCCATATTCGGATAGACCCCGGTAACCGCCCAGGTCTCCTGCACATCGAGATCAAGATCACCATAGAGCATGCTCTCCGATCCGCTGGCGAGATCCTTCACCCACAGCTGGGAATCAGCCTTGTCGCGGCGGACGAAAGCCAGCGCGCTGCCGTCTGGCGAAGGGGTTGGGCGCACTGCCCCGCCAAAGCCATCTACCGCCGTAGTGCGCTCGCCCGTGGTCAGGTCATATTTCTCGATCCGGAAGATCCCGGCATTGGAATCTTGGGCGTATTCGAAGATCGGGCCGGACGTGTCGTTGCGGGTGAAATAGATCGCCTCTCCATCGGGCGCGTAGATCGGCTCACCCAGTTCCTTCTGATGGGTTTCGTTGGGGCGTTTGACCAGCTTGACCCCGCTGCCACCGGTCACGTGATAGAGCCAGACCTCGCCCGTGCCGAGCGAACGGCCAGTGGTGAAATGCTTCTTGGCCGCAATGAATTCGCCGTCGGGCGACCAGGTCGGCTGGTTAAGCAGGCGGAAGCTTTCCTTGGTCAGCTGCGTCTTGTCCGACCCGTCCGCATCCATCAGCCAGATATTGTCGCCCCCGGCCCGATCCGAAGTGAAGGCAATGCGGCTGCCATCGGGGGAGAAGCGCGGCTGCACTTCCCATGCCAGCCCCTCGGCGATCCGTGTCGGCGTGCCGCCGCTGATCGGCATGGTGTAAATATCGCCCAGCATCGAGAACGCCACGCGGCGGCCATCCGGCGATACGTCGACATCCATCCAGGTTCCTTCGTCGGTCTGGATCGGAACCTGCTTGATGGTGGCCCCCTTGGGCGCGTTCACATCCCACTTTTCATCTTTCCCGCCATCATCACCATCTTGCGCAAGCGCAGCAGCAGGGGTCAGAACAAGGGCGCTGGACAGCAGCAGGGCGCGCAGGGATTTCATCTGGGGAGGTCCTCTCTTCAAATATCTATGCCACGCGTTCTAGGCAGGCGGCGCAACATTGCAAATCTGTGGACGGGCAGGGGCTCGGATACACCAAACCAAGGTCGTACTTCCCCTCGCGACTGCGCCGTGTACATTGGGACAATGGCCAGCGAGATCGGCGAAATTGTCCAGTTCCTGCGGCTTACGCCGCCTTTCCACACATTGCCTGACGACCAGGTTGCAATGCTCTCGCGCCGCATCGAGGTCAGCTATGCCCGTGCGCAGGATGCGGTGACCACGGCCGGAGAGCACAATGAAAAACTTTTCATTGTCCGATCCGGTTCGGTCGAGCTGCGTCTGGCCGGTGATGACCTGACCGCACGCTTGGGTGCAGGATCATGCTTCGCCTATCCCTCCCTCCTGCGCGGCGGCGAGGTTCGCAATACGACAGTCGCGATCGAAGACACACTGCTCTATGCTATTCCGGCGGATGATTTTCACCGGCTGCGGACGGCAGACGAGACATTCCGCGCGTTCTTTGATGATGACGAGACCAGCCGGATCCGCCACGCGCTGGAGCAAAACCGCAGCGAACGAGCACGTGAGTTGGACGTCACGGCTCTCGACCAGTTGGTGCGGCGCGGCGAACCTGTTGCGTGCCGACCGGATTCTTCGATCCGCGATGCGGTGCGCCTGATGCACGATCGCAATGTCAGCACCTTGGCCATCTGCAACGGAGGTGACCTTGTCGGTATCTTTACCGACAAGGACCTGCGCAACAGGGTGGTGGCTGCGGAATTCGCGTTGGACCGGCCCGTATCCGAAGTGATGACAGACCATCCACGCACCCTGCCCAGCCATGCCAGCATTGCGCAGGCCATGGCCATGATGGCGTCCGGCGCATTTCGTCATATCCCCCTGACCGGCCAGGCCGGGGAATTGGTCGCCATCTTGAGCGCCAGCGATATCCTCGCCTTTCTCGGTAGCAATGCGATCGATATCGGCCTCGCTATTGGCAAGGCCCAGGATCCTGCTGCTCTGGTCGCCGCGACAAGCCAGATTCCGGATGCCTTCGCCAAGATGGTCGCCAACGGCTTCGATGCCAGGCACGCCATGCGATTTACATCAGCGCTTGGCGAAGCCGCGCATCGGCGTGCTGCCGAACTGGCCGAGAAGGAGCTCGGCCCGCCCCCAGTTCCCTATGCGCTAGTGGTGTTCGGCTCGCTCGCGCGCGAAGAACAGCTGGTCGGTTCGGATCAGGACAATGGCTTGGTAATCCATGACAGTGTGGACGCTGCTGGTCGGGCCTATTTCGAAACGCTCGGCGGCCGTATTTCCGACCTGCTCGATGCTGCCGGCTTCGTCTATTGCAAGGGCGGGATCATGGCCAAGAACGCCGAACAGCGACTATCGCTTAGCGAATGGCGGGCCCGCTACGAACATTGGATCACCAATCCAAGCGAAGACGGAATCCTGCGCGCTACGATCTTTTTTGACATGCGCTGCGTCCACGGGCCCGATAGCCTGGTTCGGGACCTGCATCGTGATGTCGTCGCTCGGGCCGCGGAAAATCCTATCTTTGTCAGCTTCCTTGCCCGCGATGCGCTGCGCAGCAAGATTCCACTTGGTATTTTTCGCAATCTGGTGCTCGAAAAATCTGCCGATGGGCACAGGGTGTTTAACGCCAAGGCCCAGGCCATCATGCCGATCATCGACATCGCGCGGACCCAGGCGCTGGCCCACGGAATCGAAGCGGTTGGCACACTGGAACGACTCGCTTCGCTGGCCAAGGCAGGCAAGATGGCGTCCGAGGATGCCCAAAGCCTGGAGGATGCATTCCTGTTCGCCAATGATCTGCGGATCGCCCACCAGTCTGACCAGATCCGGGCGGGCAGCGAGCCGGATAATGCGATCGAGCCCGAGAAACTCTCGCCGCTGGAGCGCGAATATCTGAAGGATGCCTTTGCCGTGATCCGCCGCGCCCTCGATTCGCTGCGCAGGAATTTTGCCGGGGGCATCGCCTGAGATGTTTGCCGGCTGGCGCTTCCGGCGTGCGGTCGCCAACCTGGAACAGGCCGGATTACCAATCCTGCAACGCTATGCCGGATCGACCTGGCCAGACCGGAAAGATCCCGTCTCACAGGTTGATTTCCTCGCCCTTGACTTCGAGCTCGACGGATTGGGTGCCAGCGCCCACATTCTCCAGGCTGGCTGGGTGCATTTCACCGCGGCGGCGATCCCGCTGGCGGACGCGCAATCGCGCGACATCCGCAGCACCCAGATACGGGACGATGTCGCGGTGACGATTCACGGAATCGGAGAACAGCGCGCCCGCGAGGGAGCGCCACTCGAGGCAGTCTTGGAAGAGCTGCTGCCGACCATTGCCGGACGCGTTATTGTCGCTCATGGGGCTTCTATCGAGGCTGGGGTGATAAAGCGCGCCACACGCGCTGTTCTTGGCCAAGCCGTGCCCGTCCGCACCATCTGCACACTCGCGCTCGAGCGCAAGCTCCGCCCCCAATTGCCCGGCGCCGAACCGTATCGCCTCCATCGATGCCGCGCGCGCTACAATTTGCCCCCTTATGCGATGCACGACGCACTGGAGGACGCCCTCGCGGCTGCCGAGCTGTTTCTGGCCCAGCTCAGCTGCATGCCGGCGGATACGTCCACCGGCGAGCTGGAAGACCTTGCGATCCACCATTAGACTAATGTCGCGCTCTACAGCCGACAGCGCGTTCCCTAGCCTTTGCATGATGGCCCCGAAATGCGGCCACAGACACGGAGGGGAGGCTCATGGCCGACAATTCAAATGACGAAGTCCCGGAAACGGAGACCAACGCCGCTGAAGGCGCGTATTGGCGGGAAAACATCCGTCTTCTCGTAACGCTGATGAGCATTTGGTTCATTTGCTCGTTCGGCGCAGGGATCCTGTTCCGCGACTGGCTGGACCAATTCAGTATCGGCGGATACCCGCTCGGCTTCTGGTTCGCCCAGCAGGGTTCGATCTACATCTTTATCGCGCTGATCTTCGTTTACGTAATCAGGATGAAGAAGATCGAACGCAAATTCGATCTCGACGATTGAGGGGGCGATCATGGAAACGCAAACACTGATCTATCTCTTCGTCGGGGCCAGCTTCGCGCTTTATATCGGCATTGCCATCTGGAGCCGGGCCGGTTCGACCAAAGAGTTTTATGTAGCTGGCGGCGGGGTCAACCCGGTCGTCAATGGCATGGCAACCGCAGCCGACTGGATGAGCGCTGCAAGCTTCTTATCCATGGCCGGCCTTATCGCCTTCATGGGCTATGATGCGTCGGTCTATCTGATGGGTTGGACCGGCGGCTTCGTGATGCTGGCACTGCTTCTTGCGCCCTATTTGCGCAAATTTGGCCAGTTCACTGTGCCCGATTTCATCGGCACAAGATACTATTCCAAGACCGCGCGGGTGGTTGCGGTGATCTGCCTGATCTTCATCAGCTTCACCTATATCGCCGGCCAGATGCGGGGCGTGGGCATTGTGTTCTCGCAGTTCCTGCAGGTCGATATCACGATGGGTGTGATTATCGGTATGGGTATCGTCTTCATCTATGCCGTACTCGGCGGGATGAAGGGCATCACCTACACCCAGGTCGCGCAGTATTGCGTGCTGATCACAGCCTATATGGTGCCGGCATTCTTCATCAGTTTCATGCTCACCGACAATCCTTTGCCGCAACTGGGCTTGGGGTCGCAGCTCAATGATGGATCGGGCACTTACGTCTTGCAAAAGCTGGACAATCTGCTCGTCGAACTTGGCTTCAACCAGTATACCGCTGGCACCAAAAGTACGATCGACATGTTCTGCATCACCATGGCGCTGATGGTCGGTACGGCCGGACTGCCGCACGTGATTGTGCGCTTCTTCACGGTGCCCAAGGCATCGGATGCGCGCAAATCGGCTGGCTGGGCTCTGGTGTTCATTGCCCTGCTGTACACGACTGCTCCGGCAATCGGTGCATTCGGCATGTACAACTTCATCAACCAGACCAACGAAACCGAGTATGCCGAGGCAGACAGCTGGTTCAAGAACTGGGAAGGTGCCGATCTGATCGCCTGGCAGGACAAGAACGAAGACGGTGTGATGCAATATCGCGCTGGCAATGCGTTCGAAGGCAAGCCGGAGTTTACCGGTGAGACAGGCCCTTCGGGTGAACGGATCGTCGCCAATGCGCCGAACCCCGATACTGCAAACGAAGTCTATGTCGACCGTGACATCATGGTTCTGGCCAATCCCGAGATTGCCAATCTTCCGGGCTGGGTCGTTGCTCTCATGGCAGCAGGTGGCCTGGCCGCGGCGCTCTCAACGGCGGCGGGGCTATTGCTGGTGATCTCCAGCTCGGTCAGCCACGATCTGCTCAAAAGCACTTTCGCCCCCAACATTTCGGCCAAGAGCGAATTGCTCGCGGCGCGGGCGGCGGCGACAGCGGCCATTGTGGTGGCAGGCTATCTCGGCATCTATCCTCCCGGATGGGTGGCGCAGGTGGTGGCCTTTGCTTTTGGTCTGGCAGCATCCAGCCTGTTCCCGGCGATCTTCATGGGCATCTTCTTCAAATCGATGAACAAGGAAGGCGCCATAGCCGGCATGATCAGCGGGCTGGTGTTCACATTCAGCTACATTGTCTACTTCAAGTTGATGGCGCCGGATCTGAACGTGGCGGAGAACTGGCTGTTTGGCATCTCGCCGGAAGGCATCGGAGTGATCGGCATGCTGATCAACTTCGGCATCGCTATCGCAGTCGCGAGTGTGACCGCGAAGACCCCGCTGGAAATCCGCAAACTGGTGGACTCGATCCGGGTCCCGCGCGGTGCCGGGGATGCCCACGCGCACTAAGCGGGCCCATCCAGGGGGACCTCCCCGGACCAAGGAGGGGCGGTGCCGCAAGGTGCCGCCCCTTTGGCTTGCAAGTTGGGCCGGATCGGTTAGCTTTTTGACCGGCAGAGGGAGGAACAGATGATATTCGGGGCCGCCATCGCAGCCGCCACCCTCTATCTTGCGGGTCTGTTCTGGCTCGCCGCCTGGCGCGACCGCAAAGGCGGCAAGAAACTGCAGCGTCATGCCAGTTGGATTTATGGCCTCTCGCTGGCAGTCTATTGCACCAGTTGGACTTTCTTTGGCGGGGTCGGCACCGCGGCGACGGCTGGCCTCGATTTCCTGCCGATCTATCTTGGCCCCATTCTGGTCTTCACTCTGGGTTACGGCTTGGTCCGGAGAATCCTGGCTCAGGCCAAGAGCCAGCATTCCACCTCAATCGCCGATTTCCTGTCGGCGCGTTACGGCAAGAGTGCGACGGTCGCTGCGCTCGTCACGATTATCGCGACGGTAGGTTCGCTGCCTTACATGGCACTGCAATTGCAGTCGGTCGGCAACGCATTGTTGACCCTGAACCCTGAACTTGCGGCCACCGTTGCGCTGGACGAAATTGTCCTCCTGACGGCTGGTTTGATGGCGCTATTCGCCATCCTGTTTGGCTCACGCCGGGCCGATCAAGCCGGCGACAATGCTGGCCTGGTCCTTACAATAGCGGTCGAAGCCGTGGTCAAGCTGGTTGCACTGATTGCAGTAGCCGCATTGGCAATCAGTTTGCTGCTTTTCGAAGGGTCGCCAGCAATTCCGGCCGTGTTTTCGCCGACGCAATTCGATGCCCGGTTTGCGGTCCTGACCCTGATTGCCGGCTGTGCCGCACTGTGTCTCCCGCGCCAGTTTCATATGAGCTTTGTCGAGGCCCAGACCGACCGGCCTGATGCGGCGATGCGCTGGGTCTTTCCGGCATATTTGCTGCTGACATCGATCATTATCGTGCCGATTGTGCTCGCGGGCCTGACTTTCCTGCCCACCGGTACGGATCCGGACACGATCGTGCTCGCCCTGCCCCTTGCAGCAGGGCAAGATGCCCTGACACTGCTGGTCTTTATCGGCGGCTTTTCAGCTGCGGCCGGGATGATCGTGGTCGCCAGTGTCGCCTTGTCGACCATGATCACTAATGACCTGATTGCTCCGCTGCTGTTGCGCCAAGCCTTGAGCGGGCACGGCGAGCGCGGACAGTTGGCACAAAGCCTGCTGACGATCCGCCGGCTGGTGATCGGGGCCCTGCTGTTCTCTGCCTACGTGTTCTATCTCGGCTTCGGCGCAATCGGCAATCTGGCCGGCTTGGGCACGCTCGCTTTTGCGGCAGCTGCCCAGTTCGCACCAGGGCTGGCGCTGGGCATGCTCAGCCGGGCGGGCAACCGCATCGGCATGATCGCCGGGCTTTCGGTAGGCTTCATCCTGTGGCTTACCCTGCTGATCCTGCCGGCCGCGCTCGATACTGAGCCTCTTGTTTCCATACATCCTGATCCACTGGTTTCGGGAGTGCTGCTCAGCCTGATGGCAAATATTGCCGCCTATTGGATCGGTTCTTCGCTGGCCCGGCCCAACATCGTCGATGCCGCGCAGGCGGCGAGCTTTGTCGGCGCCCCGGTTCCCGGCGATCCTTCCGCGGTTGTCACCCGCAAGCGGGTGGCCGACATCCGGCTTTTGCTGCGCCAGTTCATAGGCAAATCCCGGGCGGATGCTGCCCTTGCCGCGATGCCCGGCCCCTATCGCGATAGCGATACCGCCGATGAGGCGATGGTCGCCATGGCCGAACGGACAATCTCCGGCGTAGTCGGGGCATCCTCATCGCGGATGATCGTATCATCCTGGGCCGATGGCGAACCGGTGCCCTTGCCCGAGGTAATGGCAATGTTCGGCGAGACCAATCGCCGCCTGACCTTCAGCGGAGAGCTGTTGCAGATCGCGATCGAGAATATCGACCAGGGGGTCGCATTGGTCGATGCCGATATGAACCTGGTGGCGTGGAATACGCGCTATCAGGAACTGTTTGACCTGCCCGAAGCACTGGTCGCCGTGGGTACACCCATAGCGGACCTGATCTGTCACAATCTGCGCCAGGGCGGGCTGCAGGACGCGGAGATCAATGCCCATGTTGAGCGTAGGCTGGAGCATATGCGGGCCGGGCGCGAGCACAAGATGGAGCGTGAGCAGCATGACGGGCGGATCATGCGGATCATTGGCAACCCGGCGCCCGGGGGAGGCTATGTCACCTCCTACACCGATGTGACGGCCGACCGCCGTGCAGAACAGGCGCTGGAGGAGAAAGTTGCCGAGCGGACGACCCAACTGAGCGAGGCCAATCAGGCACTGGAAAAAGCCACCCGGTCCAAGACCCATTTCCTGGCTGCGGCCAGTCACGATTTGATCCAGCCGCTCAACGCCGCACGTTTGTTCGCATCGGCATTGGGCGAGGAAGTCCGTGACCACGAGCAGCTCTTGCGGCTGGTCAAGGATCTCGACGGGTCGATCGCCTCAGCCGACCGGCTTATCCGGGCCCTGCTCGATATATCCAAACTGGATGGCGGCGGAATCAAGCCGAAGCTGGAGCCTGTCGCCCTTGATGCAATCTTCGATGAGGTGGTGCGCGAATTCGCCGTACAGGCCGAAGCCAAGGGTCTACGTCTCAGGCGCGTACATACCAGTGCCTGGATCAAGACCGATCGCGCCCTGCTTGCCAGTGTACTGCGCAACCTCGTCAGCAATGCGATCCGATACACCGATGAGGGCGGAGTGCTGGTGGGAGTGCGGCGGCACGGCGCGGATATCAGGCTGTGCGTAGTCGATACCGGTCGCGGCATCCCGCAAGACGATGTCGAGCGCATGTTTGAAGAATTCCAGCGCGGGCAAGCCACCGATCGTGAAGGTTTGGGGCTGGGCCTGGCGATTGTCCGCCGGGTCACCGGGTTACTCGACATCCACGTCGAGACTTCGAGCATTGAGGGCAGCGGCACCGGATTTGCGGTCTATCTGCCTGTATTGCACCGGGGCGGGCGTATCGTCCGCAAGACGATAGCGAACAATTCCACGCTAGCCGGCGCCCGTGTTCTGGTGGTCGACAACGACCCGGCAGTGCTGAGTGCGACCACGGCCCTGCTGGAGAAATGGGGTCTCGCGGTCAGTTGTGCCCATTCCGGAACCGAAGCCTTCGCGGTGTGCCCGGACGTGCCCGATGTGGCGATCATGGATTTCCGCCTGAATGACGAGGAACGCGGCGACGGAGTTTTCCTCGACCTGTGCCAACGCTGGGGCGCTCGTCCGCCCGCCATCCTGCTCACGGCCGAAGCCGGGGAAGAAACCGAGCAGGCAGCCAGGCGGATGGGCGCCAACCGTCTGCTCAAACCGCCCTCGCCCGCAGCCCTGCGCGCCTTGATTGCCAATTGTATCGATCAGGCGGGCGCTGGCGATCCGGACGCACCAGCGTCGGCAGCCGGTTGATCGGCATCCAGCTTGGTCGCGAGCAACACCGCCTGAGTGCGGCTGACTACGCCTAGTTTGCGGAAAATGGCCGTAATATGTGCCTTTACGGTCGCCTCGCTGATATCCAGTTCATAGGCGATCTGTTTGTTCAGCAGGCCGGACTGGAGTTGACCCAATATCCGTCTTTGCGCAGGCGTAAGGCTGGCGATCCGGGCCAGGTCGTCATCAACCTCGGCAAGGGGTTCGGGAAACCAGCTATCGCCTGCACGCACTGCGGCCAGCGCATCGCGCATGGCATCGAGGCTGGCAGATTTCGGAATGAACGCTGCCGCCCCTAGCTGCTGCGCGGCGGTGTAAATCCGCTGTTCCTCGCTTGCAGACACGATCACCACCGGCAGCGCCGGGAAATCTTGTCGGAAATCCATCAGCGCCGAGAGACCCTGCGAATCGTCCATATGCAAATCGAGCAACAGCGCCTCGGCGCCCATTTCGACCTCGGTCCGCGCCGCGGCGGCAGAGCTTGCCTCGATCACAGTTGCATCAGGCCAGACCTTGCCCACCGCATGGCTGAGCGCCGTGCGGAACAGCGGATGATCGTCGGCGATGATGATGCGCTGTGTCATGATGTCAGCGGTTCTGCCTTCCTTCGATCAACCGATCAACCAGGGATGGATCGGCAAGGGTCGAGGTATCTCCCAGCGCACCATAATCATTCTCCGCAATCTTCCTCAGGATGCGCCGCATGATTTTGCCGGAACGCGTCTTGGGTAGACCATCGGTGAACTGGATATGATCGGGCGAGGCAATCGGTCCGATCTCCTTGCGCACATGGGCCCGCAATTCGGCGAAAAGCTGTTCCGAGTGCTCCTCCCCCGCATTGAGAGTGACATAGCAATAGATGCCTTGCCCCTTGATATCGTGCGGGTAGCCGACAACCGCAGATTCGGCGACCTTGTCATGCAAGACCAGCGCGCTTTCGACTTCTGCCGTACCCATCCGGTGGCCGGACACGTTGATCACATCATCGACCCGGCCCGTGATCCAGTAATACTGATCCCCATCACGGCGACATCCGTCCCCGGTAAAGTACTTGCCGCGATAGGTGCTGAAATAGGTCTGGTCGAACCGGTCGTGATCGCCATAGACGCTCCGCGCCTGGCCCGGCCAGCTATGCGTGATGCACAAATTGCCTTCGATGGCCCCGTCAAGAACCGCACCTTCATTGTCGACCAACTGCGGCTGGATCCCGAAAAAGGGTTTGCCCGCGCTGCCCGGCTTCATGTCGTGGGCCGAGGGTAAAGTTGTGATCATCACCCCGCCAGTTTCGGTCTGCCACCAGGTATCAACAATCGGGCAACGCTTGTCGCCCACGACTTCAAAATACCAACGCCAGGCCTCCGGATTTATGGGTTCACCGACCGACCCCAGCAGCCGCAGGCTCGAACGGTCTCGGCTGGTCACAAAATCATCACCTTCGCGCATCAACGCCCTGATTGCGGTTGGTGCGGTGTAGAGAATGTTGACCTGGTGCTTGTCGACGATATCCCAAAACCGCCCGTGATCGGGGTAATTGGGTACGCCTTCGAATACCACTCCGGTCGCGCCATTGATCAGCGGGCCGTAGACGATGTAGCTATGTCCGGTGACCCAGCCGATATCAGCCGTGCACCAGAACACTTCCCCCGGCTGATAATCGAACACATAATTGAAAGTTGTCGCCGTCCACACCCCGTAGCCGCCGGTCGTATGCAGCACCCCCTTGGGCTGGCCGGTAGACCCCGATGTGTACAGGATAAACAACGGATCCTCTGCCGCCATCGGTTCGCACGGACAGTCGACATCCGATTTCAAGTCATCGAACCAGTGATCGCGGCCTTCGAGCATATTGATCGCCGCGCCAGTGTGGCGCACCACCAACACACCGTCGACGTCCACGCCATCGAGAGCGAGCGCAGCGTCCACATTGGCTTTCAACGGCACCACCTTGCTACCTCGCAATCCGGTGTCAGCAGTGATGACATACCGGCTCTGGCAGTCGGTAATCCGGCCAGCCAGCGCTTCGGGGGAGAAGCCGCCAAAGACAACCGAATGGATCGCGCCGATCCTGGCGCAGGCCAGCATGGACAACACACCTTCGATGACCATCGGCATATAGATCGTAACCCGATCGCCCTTACCCACACCCATCGCCTTCAGGGCATTGGCCATCCCGATAACTTCGCCATGCAGCTCGCTATAGGTCAGACTGCGGCCAGCAGATGCGGGATCATCAGGTTCGAATATCAGCGCGACCTGATCGGCGCGGTCGGCCAGATGCCGGTCCACGGCGTTGTGGCACAGGTTTAGCGAACCGTCGGTGTACCATTTGATATCGACAGGATCGAACGACCATGAGCCACCCACGGTGGGCTGTTTGTACCAGTCGAGCCGCCTGGCCTGTTCGAGCCAGAACCCATCAGGATCCTCAACCGATTGGCGATAGAGCGCGTCATACTGCTTCGGCTTGCAATGGGTGCCGGTCTGCGGCGCCGGACGGCCAACGAAATCGCTCATATGTGAGTCCTCCCTTTTGCCGGTCATCGTAACGGCAATGCTGTGCGATGCGCTCTCAGACAAAGGTCGTAAGACCATTCGCTAGCTGTGTCCGGACCCGATCCGCAGGCATTCTTCCCTGAATATCTTGTGGGAGGGATTATCATGACACACGGCATCACACGCCAAGCATTGCGGGCCACCATGCTGGCTGCAACTTGTCTCGCGACTTCACCTGCTCTGGCCCAGGAAACAACCGTGGAAGACCGGCTCTCGCGGCTGGAGGCCTTGGTAGAAGGGCTGGTCGAACGCATGGATGCACGACAGGGCGACGTAACCACCCAGCAGGCTGCCGTACTGGCCGAGACCCAACGGGCGTTAGCCGAAACGCGGGCCATGCAGGAACGCCAGACAGAGCTTGCCGCACAAGTTGCGGAACCCAAGAAGCAGGAAGACAAGGGCTTCCGCGTCGGCAACACGACCATTGCCTATGCCGGTTATGTCAAATTGGATGCGATAACCCAGCGCACCAGTGGCGGCCAGATTGGCGGTGGCAGTATCGTGCGCGACTTCCTGATCCCCGGTGCTATCCCGGTCGGCGGCAACGGGTCAGGCTGGGACACGGATTTCAGTGCGCGCCAATCCCGTTTCATCCTCAAGACGTCGACCGATGTCGGGGCGGATCACCAGCTCAACTCGCAAATCGAGCTCGATTTCATGGTCACGCCTGGCGGTGACGAGCGGATTTCCAACAGTTATACTCCGCGCTTGCGGCAGGCCTTCATTACCTATGATAACTGGCTGTTCGGCCAGGCCTGGTCAACGTTCCAGAATGTTGGCGCCCTGCCCGACAGCCTTGATTTCATCGGCACCACGCCCGGCACGGTCTTCGATCGCCAGCCCATGATCCGTTATACCAAAGGCGGGTTGCAGCTGGCGGTTGAACAGCCGGAAACCACTGTGACCTCGCCCACTGGCGCGCGGGTCCTTGCAGGTGATGATACGCTTCCCGACTTTGTTGCACGCTACAACTTCTCCGGCGATTGGGGCTCGCTCAGTGCGGCCGGCATCCTGCGCAACCTGAAGATCACCGATGATGATTTCGGTACCGGCAGCGACAGCGCACTGGCCTACGGACTCAGCCTCTCCGGCAAGGTCAAAGTCGGGCCGCGCGACGATTTGCGTTTCATGGCCACGGCAGGTGACGGGCTAGGCCGGTATATCGGTCTCAATATCGTCAACGATGCGGCGATTGATGCGACCGGCAAGCTGGACCCCATCTTCACCTATTCCGGATTCGCCGCATATCGCCACTTCTGGAGCGACGATCTACGCTCCACCATCGGCGCATCCTATTTTAAGGCCGACAACCCGGTATTGTTGACCGGCAACCTTGTGACCGATGAAAGCTGGAATGCCCTCGCCAACATCATCTGGACGCCGGTCACGCCGCTCAGCATTGGCCTCGAATACATGTATGCCGAACGTTCTTTGGAAGACGGACGGTCTGGCAATCTGCAAAAAGTGCAGGTCTCGACCAAATACTCGTTCTAAGCTTAGCCGCTGCGCCGCCGCCGGGCGCTACTTCTTCAACGGCGGTTGCTTGCGGGTGAACACCAGCTCACTGTCGGAAGACGCCTTGGCATCATATGCATAGGCTTCCGCATTGAAGTCTTTCAGCCCGTCGGCACGGTCGACCTGGTTGTCCATGATCCAGCGCGCCATCAGGCCGCGGGCGAACTTCACGTGATACATCAGTCGCCGCGCTTCTCCGTCCTTCACATTGAGAAACGAGGCAGTGACGGCCTTGCCCGGCAAAACCTGCGTATCCACCGCCTTGAAATACTCGTTGGACGCAAGATTGACGATGGTTTGGTCGGCATGTTCCGAAATATCACTGGCGAGGGTCTCGCCAATATGACTGCCCCAGAAATCATACAGTGACCCGCCGCGGGCATTCTTCATCTTGGTGCCCATCTCCAGCCGGTAGGGCTGGATAACGTCCATCGGACGCAGCAACCCATACAGGCCGGACAGGATCCGCAAATGGTCCTGGGCATAGCTGAGCGCAGCCTCGTCCATGCTCTTGGCCTCGAGCCCCCAATAGACATCGCCATCGAAAGTCAGCCCGGCAGGCTTGGCCGAATTGCTGCGCCCGTCGAGATCGAAGCTCTTGAAGCGGTCTGCGTTCAGTTCTGCCAGCTTGTCCGAAATGCCCATCAGCCGTTTGAGGTCTGCCGCCGATTGTTTCTTCGCAACACCGGCAAGCTCTCGCGTATGCACGTCAAGCCGGGGGCGGGTGAGGTCCAGCCCAGTTTCAGCCGGATCGAAATTCAGCTTCTTGGCTGGCGACAGCAAGGTAATCATAACTTGGCATTGCCTCTTCACACCGGCACCGGAATTCACCGCTCACCGTATCCTGAAAACAATATACGGGGCGAATGGCAAGCCGTTCCCGACAACAGCGGGGGAAGACCTGCGCAAGACGGCATCAAGGAGAAAAAGGTGGTGAGCCCTGCTGGGTTCGAACCAGCGACCTACTGATTAAAAGTCAGTTGCTCTACCAACTGAGCTAAGGGCCCACCTGTGTGCTTGGTGGCACGGACGGCTCCCCTAGGCAGGGGGCGCAGGCGGGTCAAGCGGAGTTTGGCAATTCGGCGCGAAGATCCTGCTTGCCGCTGCCGCCGCCTATTGTTCGGCGTGGGCCATTTGCCAGTGTTCGGCAATTTCACGATTGCGCGGGGCGAGCTGACGCGCCCGGTCGAGGAACGTGCGCGCTGCGTCCGGATCCTCGCCCGATTGCCACAATGCCCACCCTAATGTGTCGAGAATCTCCGGGCTTTCGGGCGACTGTGCCAGCGCCCGCCGGGCCAGGGCCACGGCCGCATCATACCCGCCCAGCCTGGCTTTGACCGCGGCCGAATTGTTCAGGAGCACCGGATCGGTCATGGCTTCATCGCGGCTCAACGGATCGAGGATGGCATCCGCTTTGCCCCAGTCTCCGGCGCGAATGGCGAGGCCAGCCTTGCGTAGAGGCGCGGCCAGCTTCTGCGACCCGTCGCGGCGGGCGATAACCTCTCGGATCGCAGCAGGATCGCCGCGCCCGGTTTCCTGCGCAAGATCAAGCGCGAGGAGGAGGCTGGCGCCGTCGGCCTGCGGATGTTCGATAACGGGTTCGATCACCTCCCACGCATTGGCGAGCTCGCCATTCGCAGCGAGGTTTTCTGCCAGCACCCGGCGCGCCAGAGGGTCACCCTCACTGCGGGCGAAATAGCGTTGTAGGGCTGTAATCGCCGACTGGCGCTGCCCGCGTGCAGACGCCACGAAGCCCTGCAAGCGCTGGAATTCGGGCATACCCGAAAGCCCGTCCGGCATCATTTCGATCAGGCTGTTGGCGCGATCGATATCGCCGGCATCGTAAGCCATTTGCGCGGTGAAATAGAGCGCCACCGGATGGGCCGGACCGGCAGAATTTGCCTTCTCCACCCACGCCGCAGAGCCTTTCGTATCACCCCGATCGCGGGCAATCGCGGAAAGCGCCAGCATCGCGGTTTGCTGCGCGGGGCGAACGTCCAGCACGGTGTTGAAATGGATTGCAGCTTCGGCCGGTTGCCTGTCGGCGAGTTTGATCTGGCCGGCCAGCATATGTGCTTCCGGCACAGCCGGGCTTTGCAACAGGACCGGGGCAAGGCGGGCAAGCGCGGCCTCCGGCTTGCCGTTGGTCCAGATGCGTTCGGCATCCATGGCAATCAGGCGTGGTGCATCGGGATGAGCGGTCAGCCCCTGATCGAGCAAAGCAAAGCCCGCTTCGAAATCTCCGGTTGCCAGCGCCACCCCGGCAGAAACTGCGAAAGCGCGTTCCGCCTCCAGCGGAATGTCGGCCAGGGTTTTGCGGGCCATGTTTGTGTTGCCGCCCGCCAAGTAGGCTTCTGCCAGCCAGGATCGCGCCACTACAAATTCCGGGGCGGCCGGGGGAATTTTCTTGAGCTCGGTTATTGCGCGGTCCGGATTGCCCAGCATCAGCGCCACTTCTCCGGCCAGCAGGCGCGAAGGCACATAGGCGGCATCTTTCTCGCTCATTTGCGCCAGATGGAGCAGCGCAGCGCGAGGCTCGCTTGCAGCGAGCGCCTGCTGCGCCGCTGCCATCGGATCGGCGGGGCCATTGTCACAGGCCACCAGCGCCAATCCCAGCGCGAGGGTTAATGGCAGGCGGAAAGAACGATGTGCGGAAGGCTCGGACATGCAGCGATCCTAGCGCGGGATGTTTAACAAGCGGTTGGCCAGAAAACCGTCGGAAATTCTTACAAATGCGCGCGCTCTCACAAAGCCGTTAACCAGTGAAGGGCCCGCAGATCCTCACCTTGCCCCTTGCTGGCACGCTCCATGCTTCCCTTGCTTAACTATTCGCGGCTTGCGGGCCGTTACTGGGTTGAACCGGGGTCGAAACCGAATTGTGATGGGGACAATGATGATCAAAAATCTGAAAACCAAAGCTGCCACAGCAGTTGCACTGGGTACGCTGGCTATGGCCGCACCAGCAAATGCGACGATTTTCGAATATGACATGACCAATGGCGATCTGCTGACGATCGACACCGACAAGTCGACTGCCACGTGGAAGGGCAAGAACATCGATACGGTGATGACCAGCCCCGACTTTGCCAAATTTACTGGCGGCGCCAATCCGCGTTTCACAGCTGTACTGACTTCGCTCGACGGCACCCGCACCATTCGCGGCAAGACCTACACCGACAATCCCAAGAACATTAACACGACGCACCCGCAAAAACTGATCGGCCAGGGTTCGCGGTTCAATCTCTGGGCATGGTGGGGCGACCCGATCAAGGGCGGCGATTATATCAAGCATATCGGCGGCTATACTGCGACCGAAGTACCCGCTCCGGGCATGCTGGGACTGTTCGGGCTTGCCTTGGCGGCGCTCGGCTTCCGCCGTCGTCGCAGCCGCATGGCTACTGCAAAGCTTGCTGCCGCCTGATCGCGACAGCCAGACACGGAAAACTATCGGGCCGGCTTCTAACGAGGCTGGCCCTTTTTCTTTGTCAGGCGTGCGGCAAGATGGGCGAGCGACAGGCCGGAAGCCGGATCTTTCCACCCACCAGCGATCTCACGCGCTGGACGCAGTACAAAATCCCGGCCCGGCAGTCCTGCGTGGGGGATAATGAGGGCCTTCGAGGCGAAGCTACCCCCGCTCCAAAGGATAAGATCGAGATCCAGCACCCGGTCTCCCCAGCGCCGCCATTTCCGCCGACCAAACTCGTGTTCGACATGCTGGAGCCCTGCCAACATCGCTTCGGGATCGAGCTGGCTTTCGATGACTACGGCCGCGTTGGCGAACCAACGGCGCGAAGGCCCCATCGGCGGTGTTGCCCTGATCGCGGATCTTGCGGTGACGGTACCGAGCACGGCCAATTCCTCCATCGCCGCGCGCACCACATTGGCAGGCGGGCCGTAGCGATGATGACGCCGGTTGGAGCCGAGCGCGACAAGATAGGTGCTGCTCAGATATCCTCGCAGAGACGGCCATAGAGCTGCGGACGGCGATCACGGAAGAAACCCATGCCCGCCCGGTGGGTGGCAGCCTGATCGAGGTCCAGTGTCGCCACCAGGATGCCCTCGTCATCGGCACCAAATTCGACCACCTTCTCGCCCCACTCATTGGTCACGAAGCTGTGGCCGTAGAAAGTTTGCTCACCCTCGGTACCGATCCGGTTGGCCGCGATTACCGGCATGCAATTGGAAACGCTGTGCCCCTGCATCGCGCGTTGCCACATCGCGCTCGTGTCGAGATCGCTATCGTAAGGTTCGGAGCCGATGGCCGTGGGGTAGAACAGCAATTCGGCGCCCATTAAGGCCATGACGCGCGCGCATTCAGGATACCATTGGTCCCAGCAAATGCCGACGCCGATCCGGGTGCCGGCAAAATCCCACACTTTGAACCCGCCATTGCCCGGGCGAAAATAGAATTTTTCTTCGTAGCCAGGTCCGTCGGGAATGTGGCTCTTGCGATAGGTCCCCTGCACTTCGCCGTCAGGGCCGATCATCGCGAGCGTGTTGTAATAGTGATGCCCGTCACGCTCGAAAAAGCTGGTTGGTATGGCAACGCGCAGCTTGGCCGCCAGCTTGCGCATGGCGACGACGGAAGGATGTTCCAGCGTCGGGCGGGCGAGTGCGAACAGCGCCTCGTCTTCCTGCTGGCAGAAATAGGCGCCCGAAAACAGTTCGGGTGGCAACACGATCTCGGCGCCTCGCGCAGCGGCCTGCTCGACCAGCTCGGCTACCGCCTCGATATTGTCCTGCTCGCCTGGCCGGGCGAGCGGCAGCTGGAGGGCGGCGACAGTGATTTCACGCATGATAGTCTCTCACGCGCCGCCCTCTAGCGTCAGTCTGCTTTCTTGAACAGCAGCGTCATCCGGTCGCTTTCGCCAATCGCTTCGTATTTGGCGCGATCTTCGTCACCGTAACGCAGCACTGGCGGCAGCGTCCACACGCCCCCTTCCCAGTTCGCGGGATCCTTCGGGTTTGCATTCACCTCGCTGCTATCGACCAGTTCGAAGCCGTTCGCCTCGAAAATGGCGACGACATCTTTCTGGCGCATGTAGCCACGCTGGCGCGCTCCGTAATCATCGTAGCTCGCCCCGTCAGGTGCGCGGTGCTGGACGACGCCAACCATGCCATCATCCTTGAGCATCTTGCGCGCTGCCTTGAGCACATCGTCGGCCGTATTGCCGATATTGAGCCCGTGCATCGAACGGAAGATAAGCACGCGGTCGACAGTGCCGGCGACATCATCCGGCATTTCGTCGGTCTCGAACGCCGTCACGCTGTCCGGTTCCACACCCATACCTTCGGCGAGCGCATTCTTGAAGGTTTCTGTCCACGCCTTGGCGCGGGCTTCCTGGGCGCGCGTGTTGTAGCTGCGCGCATCGCTATCGCCGTTGAAGGCGATGTATTTGCCATTCGGCATCAGCCAAGGAGCGAGCACGCGAGTGTACCACGCACCGCCGGGGCCATATTCGGCGACCGTCATGGTCGGTTCAACCCGGAAGAAAGCAAGCGTTTCGGCCGGATTGCGATACTGGTCGCGCGCAGTGTCGTTCGCGCGCAGCTCGGCGGCCAGCACTTCGGCCAGGCCCGCAGGCATGGCGTCCTGGGCAACAGCCGGAGCGGCAATTGCCAGCGGCAGGGCCGCAGCGGCGGCAAGCATGATGTTCTTCATTGGACAGTCCCTCTTCGAAAACACGATAATGGCTTAACGCTGGAATAGCATATTTGGTTTCACCTCCTATCTTCGGTGAAACGAACGGAGATTTCTATGAGCAACATGCAGCAGGCCATCATTGCAGGCGGATGCTTCTGGTGCACCGAAGCGGTGTTCAAGGATGTGATCGGTGTGACAGAAGTCGAGAGCGGTTATATCGGCGGCGATGTACCCAATCCCACCTACAAGGCGGTGTGCACCGGTACCACCGGCCATGCCGAGGGCATCCGCGTCACCTTCGATACCGATGTTGTTACCTTGCCGGAAATCTACGACATGTTCCTTGGCACGCATGACCCGACCCAGCTTAACCGTCAGGGCGGCGATGTGGGCACGCAATATCGCAGCGCGATCTTTCCGCTCGACGATGCCCAGCGCAGCGAAGCCGAAGCCGCGATCGCGCGCTGGAACGATAGCAATAGCGGCACGGCCGTGACCACCGTCGAGACGGGCGAATGGTACCCCGCCGAGGACTACCATCAGGCCTATTGGGACGGCGACGGCCAACGCAATCCCTATTGCCAGGCCGTGATCCCGCCCAAGCTGATGAAACTGCGCAAAAGCTTCGCCCAATATGTGAAGGATTAACGGTAGCGCGCTGCGGTGATGAATTCGCCGAAACTCTCGCACCAGACGACGACAGTGGTGTAGTCTTCGATATTCACGCCTTCGGGGATGTCGAGCAGGAATCCGTCGAAGGTTTTGACGGCTCCGATCCGCACGGAATCGGCCTTCACAGGCCCGAATTCGTCTTCGTGCTCGACAAATTCCTGGGTCAGGTAAACCATGTAGTCCGGACCGGGGGCCAGCTCGCCCTGGTGGACAATGCGCTCGGCCGAGACGCTGATCGTGCCTTCGCCCCAGTGGAGCGCATCGCTGCCGCGCAGGTCGCGGGTCAGGTCAGCACTGTATTGTGCCTTGGCGGCTTGTTCTTGCAGCACTGCTGCCTCGGGCGAAGGTGGCGCGGTCAGGATCGGCAGCAAGTAGATGCCGAGGCCGAAACCGATGGCGAGTGCCGCCGCATGCGAGAAAACGAGTAGGATGATGCGCTTCATTTGAGCCTCCCTGGTAAAGCAAGCGTTTGGTTGTTGCCCTATCGTCCGCACGCCGAGCGCGAAAAGTTACGAAGCAGGCTGACCCGTCAGCTTATCGCCGCCAGCGTGCAATGAAAAATCCATCGAGGCCACCCTGTTCCGCCAGCATCCCGGGATCGCAACGCAGCCAGCCCTCTGCGGTCGGCTTCAGCCCTGCCGGAAGCTCATCTCCGGTGATCGGTGTGGGTGTTAACGCGACATGCGCCGCTTGCTCTTCGCCTTCCTCGCTTTCCAGCGAGCAAACCGCGTAGACCAGGGTGCCGCCCGGTTTGAGCCAACCCTGCGCGCGCTCCAGCAAGGCCATCTGCAAGCTCGTCATTTCCTCGATCTGCCGTCCGCTGATGCGATGGAGCACATCGGGATGCCGGCGACAGGTGCCAGTGGCCGTGCATGGAGCATCAAGCAAGATGGCATCAAACTGATGCTTGGGTTCCCATGTCAGGGCGTCGGCGCGCACGGGCGCAGCTTTGAGGCCGGTGCGTTTGAGATTGTCTTTGAGCAAATCGAGCCTGCGCTTGCTCAGGTCCAGCGCGGTCACATTCCAGCCCGCCGCCGCCAGTTGCAGGCTTTTCCCGCCCGGAGCAGCACACAGATCGAGCACGTGACGCCCTTCCCCCTGCCCCAACAAACGGGCGGGAAGCGACGCAGCGATATCCTGTACCCACCAGGCCCCGTCCTTGAAGCCGGGCAGGTTTTCGACAGCCTCCCCGCGCGAAAGGCGCAGGTGCCCCGGCGCGAAACTGTCTGCTGACAAGGTGTTGGCCCATTGCGCGGTTTCTGCCGAATTACGGAGTGTGAGATCGAGCGGAGGCGGTTCGGCCAGGCCGGGCGCAATCGCTGCCGATTTGCCCGCGCCCCAGCGCAGGATCACCGCGTCGGGCAGAGTAGGCGCAGCGGGGAGTTCGACCTCTTGCTTTGCAAGGGTCGAAAAAACCCCGTGCGCCAATTTGCGTGCGCCGCCGATGAGCAAGGGAAGGCCGGTCGCGATGACGGCGTGGGGCGGCGTTTCCAGCCGCAACCATTGCGCCAGCATCATGCGTAGCACCATGCGTGGCCTCGCATCATCGGCCAGTTTTTTCCGCGTTGCGCTATCAATCATGGCATCGAGATCGGTCAGCCAGCGCAAGGTCTCGTTGGCGATCGCCCGTGCCAGTGCCTTGTCCGGTGCCTGCCGGATGCGCGAGGTCGCCGGGCCGATCGCCTGCTCCAGCGTGTCGCCACGCCGCAACACGGCATCAAGCATTTGCAGCGCCGCACGGCGGGCATGGATTCCGGAAGGTTCAGCCATGGGCAGCCGTTAGGCTACCTTGAAACCAAGCGCCAGTGCGCGCATTTGAAGACATATGAAACGCGCAACCAAACGGCCCGAGGGCTTCAAGAAGCCGGAGCATTGGCACACCGATCCTGCACCCAAGCCGCGACCGATCGATGCGAGCGAGGAAGATCCCGACGGTCTTAGCCCGACGCGCTATGGAGACTGGGTGAAAGACGGTGTCGCGATTGATTTCTAGAGTTTCTTGAGCTCAATCCGCAGCCCATCCTTGGGTTGCGGGATGGGCCATGCCTGCCATGCGGGATTGTAGCCTTCGGCGACTTCGATCCGGTAACGCGTCAGCATGTGCGCCATCAGGATCTTGATCTGCATATACGCGAAATGCAGGCCCAGGCACATATGGGCGCCCCCACCAAACGGAACCCAGGCGTATTTGTGGCGCGCCTTCACCAGTTCCGGCGTGAACCGCATTGGATCGAAGGTGAAAGGACTGTCCCAATATTCCTCCGAATGATGGGTGTAGTGAATGTTGATCCCGACATGCTGCCCTGCAGGAATGTGGTAGCCGCCGAATTCAAATGCCTTGAGCCCCCGGCGCGGCATGGATGGCACGGGCGGGGTCATCCGCAATGATTCCTTGAACGCCATCTCGGTCAGATCCGGCTCGCCCAGCTGGTCATAGGCCAGATCCTTGCCCTCGCCACCGGTGATCGCGGTCAGTTCCTGCCGGACTTTCTCCTGCCACTCCGGATTCTGCGCGAGATAGAAAACCAGCGAAGTTGCGCTGGAAGTGATCGTGTCATGCGCGGCCATCATCAGGAAATTCATGTGGTCGACCACTTCGTCGACCGGCATCTGGCTGCCGTCCTCGTATTCAGCGGTCGCGAACTGGCTGAACATGTCTTGCCCGCCGCCCTCGGCGCGGATGCGATGGGTTTCCTTGGTAAAGTAATCGACCAGGAACGCGCGCCCATCGACGCCCTTCTTCATTTTGGTAAAGGGCAGTGGCTTGCGCACCGGAGCAACCGACGCCTGGACCATATCGACAAAGGCGGTATTGATCGCATCCGCTTCCGGCCCAAACGGCAGGCCGAGAAAACTGTCGGCGGCCAGATCGAGCGTAAGCTGCTTGATCGCGGGGTAAAATTGGAGAGGTCCCTCGCCCCATTCGCCCATCCGTTTGCCGATCCCGCGATTGAGCGCATCGGCATAATGGCGCATCGGGCCGGGTTTGAATGCAATCGACAGCGCGCGACGATCGGCGCGGTGATGATCGAAATCCATCAGCATCAATCCGCGCGGGAATAACTGGTCCAGAATCGGCCCCCAGCCCTGCTCGCTGGAAAAGCGCTTTTCACGGTCGAACAGCACCATTTCGTTGGCTTCGGCACCGATCATCGCAACATTCCAGCCACCGAAGCTATGGACACGGTAAACCTTGCCATAGGTTTCCACCATGCGCCGCGTGAAGGCGTGCGGATCGCGCAACTGGGTGAAGGTGTGCCCGACCATGGGCCAGCCCTTTTCGCCAGGGATGTGGGCGATTTCCGAGACATCGGGAACGCCCTGCGTCCAGTGGGTTGGAGGGGTCGCGCGAAGTTCCGGCGAGGCGATGGGGGTCTGTGCTGCGGTTGCCATAATATACCCTGCTTACACCAATGTCAGTAAAGGGTGAAGTCAAATCCAGCCTGACAATTCCTGTCGCGCCAAAGCTTCGACCATATCCATACCCGGCGCACTGTCGTTGAGACAGGTTAGAGCAGCAAAATCACTGCCGCCGGCGTCCAGAAACTGCTCCTTGCCCTGGATCGCAATCTCCTCGAGCGTTTCCAGGCAATCGGCAGAGAACCCCGGCATGGCGACGGCCAAGCGCTTGGTGCCTTGGGCCGCAAGTTCGTCAATCGTCGTATCGGTTGCTGGCTCAAGCCATTTGGCCGGGCCGAAACGGCTTTGGAACGTGGTAACAATCCGCATGCCGTCCCTGCCAATCCGTTCGCCCAGCAGGCGCGCGGTTTTATGACAATGGCAATGATACGGATCGCCCAGTTCCAGCGTGCGCTGGGGCATGCCGTGGAAGCTCAGCATCAGCACTTCCGGCGCAAACGGCAGGGCATCGAGCTGGTGGGTGAGGTCCGCCTCCAATGCGTCCAGATAGGCAGGGTGATCGTGATAGGGCGGCAAGGTGCGCAAGGTCATCTGCCAGCGCAAATCACGCAACGTATCGGCGGCCTTGTCTGCGACCGTCGCCGTGGTAGCGCCGGAATATTGCGGATAGAGTGGCGCGAGCAAGATCCGCTCGCAACCGGCATCTTTCAGCGCGCGCAGCCGGTTGTCGATCGATGGATTGCCATATCGCATCGCCCAATCAACCAGCACCTGCTCGCCCAGACGCACTTGCAACGCTTCTGCCTGTCGCCTGGTGATGGCGGCCAGCGGCGATCCATCCTCGCTCCACACCTGTTGATAGGCATGCGCACTTTTCTTCGGACGTGTGTTCAGGATGATGCCACGCAGGATCGGCTGCCACGCGATTTGCGGAATCTCGACCACGCGCTTGTCTGACAGGAATTCCGCCAGATAGCGCTTCACCGATTTGGTGTCTGGGGCATCGGGGGTGCCCAGATTGACGAGCAGCACGCCTACCTTCCCGCTGTTGGCGGGAGGATGGTCTGCCGGGAGAGATTGAGGTTGCCAGGTCATAGTCTTCGCCAACCCCAATGCACGAGGCGCGTCAAGGTGCCCTAAAGCCCGCCCGAAAGCAGTGGCAAGCGGCGCAGACGCAGGCCAGTGGCGGAGAAAAGTGCGTTGGCAATGGCAGGCGCCACCACCGCAACACCCAGTTCGCCTGGGTCGAATGCCGCCTTGTCGCTGGCGACAAATTCGATCTCGATATCCGGACAATCGGCGAGGACCGGCAGGTTAAGTGCCCCCAGCCTGCCGCGCGCCGGAATGCCCCGGTCATATGTTGTGCTGGCGCCAAGCGCGAGCGAAAGGCCGAAAATGAGCCCACCCTCGATTTGCTGTCGGGCGATATCGAGATTGACGATACGCCCGATATCAACCGCCGCACTCAGCTTGCCGACGCGCACACCGCCCTCATCGCGGCGGGCGGTCGCAATGCAGGCAATCCGTCCACCTGTATCTGCTGTACCCATGCGGTGGCAGGCGAGCCCTTGTCCGCTGCCGTCGCCCCCACCGCCCCATTCCGCCAGGCGGGCGGCGCGTTGGAGACATTCGACCAGCCGGATATCCTGGCCCAGCATCTCGATCCGGTAAGACAGCGGCTCGCGATTCGCGCGCTTGGCCACTTCATCGATGAAGCTCTCGGTCACGAACGCGGTGTAGCCGTGTGCATTCCCGCGCATTCGGCCCGCCGGCAGCCCGGTTTTCACCGGGACATGGTCGATACCGACATTGGGGACACCATAGGGCGGCATCGCGCCTTCACCCATAAGGGGATCAGGCGTGCCACTGCTGGCCGCGATGGCTCCCCAGCTGGTTGTGTTCTCGAACAAGCGTTCGCCGAATTCCAGCCCAGCCGGAGCACTTGCAATGCGCGTGCGCAGGATATCGACCGCCCCCGTCGGCCCCAGCTTGGCCGTCACGATCGCTGCGGCGGGTGCGCGCGGCGGGGCCAGCAGCGCCTCTTGCCAGCGCGACCACACCAGCTGGACAGGGCGTTCCGCCTCGCGCGCAATCAGCGCCACTTCGATGGCGTGATCATGCTCCAGCCGGCGATCAAAACTGCCGCCCGCCGGCATCGGATACAGCACGACCTTCTCGACTGGAAGGTCGATCGCTCTTGCCGCTGCCTCGCGTGCCCGCTCCGGCGCCTGGCTCGCCATCCACAGCTCCAGCGTCCCGTCCCGCAACCACGCGGTTGCGGTTGCTGTCTCGAGCGGCGCGTGGATCGCGGGCGCGATGTCATAGCGCAGGGCAATGTCGGGTTCACCCAAGCCTGTCGTGCCTGCTCCGCGTTCTGCAATACGCGTGCCGGGCTCCTCGCGGATCGCCTCGTCAAGGCGCTGCTCTATCGCGGTGCTGTCGACTGGATCGACAGTGCGGAAACGTGCACCCACCGTGTCGAGCGCGCGCTCTGCTGCCCACCATGTCTCTGCCAGTGCGGCGATCCAGCGTTTACCCTCGACCAGCCCCACAAAACCGGGAATGGCCTGCACTTTCGATGCTTCAAACTTGGCCAATTCCGACTTGCCGAACGGGCCATGGCGAATACCGGCAAAGACCATTCCGGGCAGGCGGATATCGCCGGCGAAAATATGGGTCCCGTCCACTTTCGACGGCAGATCCAGCCTTGGGAACGAGGTGGATGCATCGTTCTCCCCGCTCACCGGTGTTTCGAAAGCACCTTTGGTACGCAGAGGTGCGGGATCAGGCGGGTCGAGCTCTGCTGCTTCTTGCGCCAGTTCGGCAAAGCGCAGCCGTTTGTCGCCGTGGGTGATAAAGCCGGCCTGGGCTTCGCATTCTTCCCAAGATACATCCCAGCGTTCGGCCGCGGCCTGAGCCAGCATAGTGCGCGCCGCAGCCGCAGCTTCCCGGCTTGATTGCTCATAGGCATCGAGCGACATGCCATCGGCAGTCGCGGTGAAGCGGGTATGTTCGGCAAACCGCCTGGCGACGAGATCCTCCGGCCCAGTCTCGACAAAGCCCGGCGTGGCGTCGGGCATCCATAGCGGGGCCCACTTCGCGGCCAATGGTACATTGGCATAGGCGCCGCTGACCGGAGCCGGCTCGACGGCGATCTGGCGCCAATCCGCGCCGAGTTCGACCGCGACCAGTTGGGGCAGGATTGTCGTTACCCCTTGCCCCATTTCGAGCTGGGGCACGGCCACGGTGACCACACCATCTATTCCGATCTTGAGCCAGGCCCCGAAAGCTGTTTCGCCCTCGGCAGGCTCCAGCGGTGTACTAAATGTGCGTGGCATCAATGCCCACGCGACCAGCAACCCTCCGCCGACTGCGGCGCCCGCAAGCACTCCGCGTCGGCTGACCGGCATCAGGCGGCCTGCCCCTGGCGCAGCCAGTCCGACAGCTGGGCGGCAATTGCGGTGAACGCGGCCCCGGCGTCGCCATCATCGGCGGCAGGCGGTGTTCCTTTATCACTGGCTTCGCGAATGGCCATGGTCAGGGGGATACGGCCTAGGAAAGGCAGTTCCAACCGCTCTGCGATCTTCTCCACACCGCCCTGACCGAAGGGATCACTCACTTCGCCGCAATGGGGGCAGGCATAGCCGGCCATATTCTCGACCAAGCCAATCACTGGAACACCTGCGGTTTCGAACAATTGCCCGGCCCGGGCAGCATCGATCAGGGCCAGGTCCTGCGGGGTGGAGACGATGATCGCCCCTTGCGGCTTGTGCTTTTGCACCATGGTCAGCTGCACATCGCCTGTCCCCGGCGGAAGATCCATCAGGATGATGTCGGCATCACCCCAATCCGCCTCAACCAGCTGGGTCAACGCTCCGGCTGCCATCGGCCCGCGCCATGCGATTGCCTTGCCCGGCGCAATCAGGTGGCCCATCGACAGCATCGGGATACCCATCACGCCGCGTACCGGCTGCAACGTCTGCTCAACCGCTTCGGGCTTTTCTTTCTCGCTCGCCAACAAAGTAGGCTGCGACGGCCCGTAAATATCGGCATCGACGACGCCGACATTATGGCCCATCCGCTTGAGCGCGACTGCAAGATTGGCGGTCAAAGTCGACTTGCCGACACCGCCTTTGCCCGAACCAATCGCAATGAACCGCCGGTCGACGCGCTCAGCCATAACGGCAATGCGGGCCTCGCTCACCCCCTCGACAGCTTCGAGAGCCTGCTTCGCACCAGCCTCCAAATCCGCCCGGCCCTTGCCATCCAACCCGGTGCCATCGAGCACTGCTGTTACGGCGTCTGGCTTGACCAACAACGAACTAACGCGGGCAGCAATTGCCTCGGGCAAAGCGCTCTTTAAAATCGTCTCGTTCAACATGCGCGGCTCCCTAGCAGCAATTTTGCTGCCGCCACCCCTGTTTTTCCCGCACCGGCTCCCTATAACGAAAGACATGGAAAGATTTGACAGTTTCCGAAGACGTTTCGGTTTGGCCATGGCGGGCAAGAGCCCGTGGGGCGGCTCCAATGGTAGTGGCAATGGAGAGAGCGGAGGAGAAGGCGGAGGAGGCGACACACCTTCTTCCGGCGATTCCAAGGGCCCACGCAATCCCTGGTTGCCACCCGGCAAAGGCGAAGAGCCGCGCCGCAGCGCCAGCATCGAAGATATTTTCAAGAACCGCGGCCCCGAAGGTCCGCGTCGTTCCGGCGGCGGTGGTGGCGGTGGCCCCAATTTCCGCCTGCCCCAGCGCCCCGGTGGGAAAAGCTGGCTGCCGCTGATCATCGCCGGCGTTGCCGGTGCGTGGCTGTTCTTCAGCAGTGTCCACCAGGTCGGCCCCAAGGAACAGGGCGTGGTCAGCACTTTTGGCCAATACTCGCGCACATTGCAGCCGGGTCTGAATTTCACCGCGCCTTGGCCGTTCCAGAATGTCGATATTATGGATGTCAGTACGTTCCGGTCGGAGCGGGTTGGCTCCAGCGGCGAAAAACTGATTCTGACCGGAGACCAGAACCTGGTCGACCTGTCTTATCTTATTCGCTGGAACATCAAGGACCTGAAGCAATACAAGTATCAGCTCGCAGAGCCTGTCGAGACGGTTGAGGAAGTTGCCGAATTCGCCATGCGGGCCTCGGTTGCCGAGAAAGAGCTCGATGATGTGCTGTCAGGCTCTGGCCGTGCGGATATCGAACAGCGCGTGCGCAGCCGGATGCAAGCCACGCTCGATGCCTATCGCTCCGGCATCGCCGTACAGGGTATCGAAATCGAGAAAACCGATCCGCCCGAAAGGGTGATCGAAGCGTTCAAGGACGTGTCGGCCGCGCAGCAGAATGCGGAAACCGACATCAACCGCGCCCGCGCCTTTGCCCAGCAGGTCCTGGCCCGTGCGCAAGGTGATGCCGCCTCGTTCGACAAGATCTACGAGGAATACCGCCTCGCCCCCGAAGTGACGCGGCGCCGGCTCTATTACGAGACCATGGAAAGCGTGTTGAGCAAGACGGACAAGACAGTGATCGAAGCCGAAGGCGTAACGCCATACCTGCCTTTGCCGGAGGTGCGCCGCCGCAGCCAGGCCAATGCCCAGGCCGCTGAAGGAGGCCAGTGATGGAAACGCTCTGGAATAACCACAAATTCTCGATCCTCGCGGTGTTCGTATTGCTGGGGCTCCTCGCCTCCAGCATCGTGATCGTGCCCGAGACCAAGCAGGCGGTGATCATTCGCACGGGTGAACCGGTGCGCAATGTGAACACGTTCAAACCGGATGTGCCCTATGGCCAGACCGGTGCGGGCATGGTGTTGCGCATCCCGCTGATCGAAACCGTCCAGATGATCGACAAGCGGGTGCTGGATCTCGATATGGAGCGCCAGCAGGTCTTGTCGAATGACCAGCAGCGCCTGCAAGTCGACGCCTTTGCCCGGTTCCGCATTATCGATCCCGATCTTATGGTGGAAACGGCCGGTACCGAAGAGAACGTGATGCTGCAGTTGCAGCCGATCCTGACCTCGGTTCTGCGCCAGGAACTCGGCCGTCGGCCCTTCTCCTCGTTGCTGACGGCGGAACGTGGCGATGCGATGCGCAATATTCGTGAGGCGCTGGACACCCAGGCCCGACAATATGGCGCACAGGTTATCGACGTTCGGATCAAACGTGCCGACCTGCCCGAAGGCACACCGCTCGACTCAGCGTTCCAGCGAATGGAAGCAGACCGTCAGGAAGAAGCCGAGACTATCCGCGCGCAGGGCCGCAAGAATGCTCAGATCATCCGCGCAGAAGCAGAGGCAACCGCTGCACGAACCTATGCCGAAGCTTATGGCAAGGACCCGGATTTCTACGACTTCTACCGCGCCATGCAGAGTTATCGGACCACGTTTGAAAGCGGACAAGCCGAAAGTTCTGTCATCCTGTCGCCGGATAATGAATATCTGCGGCAATTCCGCGGTCGGCGCTGATCGGGCTTGGTTGGCGGTCGGTCGACGACTACAAATGTCGTTAAACCGCCGTTCAGCGCGCGTTGCGTTGAAATAGCGGCGTGTCAAAATGAAAAAGGGCCGGCGTGAAACCGGATGGCCTTTCGGTGCGTATATTCATGCACCGGACGAGATGAAAAGGAACGAGAGGACGTGAAACCCGTGCGCTATGCTTATGGCCTTACCTCCGCGCTGCTGGTCGGCGGCGCGACCGCATCCCTGCTGACCGGCCACCCTGCCGGAGCGCAGGTCGCCCAGAACGATGATCGTGCCATGTCGCGCGCCGTGCCGCGTGCCGGCGCGCCAGAGAGCTTCGCCGAGCTAACGGCCCAGCTGCAGCCTGCTGTCGTCAACATCTCGACCCGGCAGCGGATCGAAGTCAGCAATCGTAATCCGTTTGCGGGCACGCCGTTTGCAGACCTGTTCGGCCGCCGCGGCCAGCAGCAGAACCAGCCACAAACGCGCGAAGCGCAATCGCTGGGTTCTGGATTCTTCATTTCTGCCGACGGCTACGTCGTCACCAACAACCACGTTGTCAGTCCGAACGGGCGCGGTACGGTGGAAGAAATCACCGTGACCCTGCCTGATGGCACAGAATACGAGGCCGAACTGGTCGGGGCCGATGCCCAATCGGACCTGGCCGTATTGAAGGTCAATCGCAGCGAGGCGTTTCCCTTCGTCAAGTTCGGCGATTCGAGCGAAGCACGCGCCGGCGACTGGGTGATTGCCATCGGCAACCCCTTCGGCCTGGGTGGAACTGTGACCAGCGGGATCGTTTCGGCGGTGCTGCGCAATACAGGTGGCGGTGCGTATGACCGCTATATCCAGACCGATGCCTCCATCAACCGGGGTAACTCGGGCGGGCCACTGTTCGATATGGAAGGCAATGTGATCGGCATTAACAATGCGATCTTCTCACCATCAGGCGGCAGCGTGGGCATCGGCTTTGCCATCCCTGCAGAAATTGCCCAGCCGATCGTCGATCAGCTGCGCGATGGCAATTCGATCGAGCGCGGATATCTCGGTGTGCAAATCCAGCCGGTGACTGATGACGTCGCCGATTCGCTCGGCCTGCCGCAGAATCGCGGCGAATTTGTGCAATCGGTCGTCGATGGCGAAGCCGCTTCGAATGCGGGTATCGAGCCGGGTGACATCGTCCTGACAATTGATGGCAAGGACGTGAAGCCGGACCAGACCCTGTCCTTCCTGATCGCCAACATTTCACCGGGCACAACTGTGCCGGTGCAGCTGTTCCGCGACGGGCAACGCCGCAATGTCAATGTCACGGTCGGTCGCCGTCCGAGCGAAGATGAATTGCGCCAGTCGCAGATGTTCAGCGGCAATGACGAGGATCCGCAGGAAATGGCGCCCGACGCCAATGATAGCGAGATGATTGCCGAGAAGCTTGGCTTGGGCGTGGTGCCTGTGACACCGCAAATTGCCCGCCAGTTAGGCGTAGAAGCGGATATGGAAGGCCTCGCCATTGCGGTCGTCAATCCGAATTCGGATGCGGGCCGCAAGGGTCTGCAACGGCGCGACATCATCCTGACTGCGAACTACAAGCCGGTTTCCACTGTTGCCGATCTGGAAGCGATTGTGCGCGAGGCCGAAGCTGCCGACCGCGAAGCGGTGCTGCTGCGGGTCCAGCGCAGAGGTCGCCCGGCCTCGTACGTTGCCGTTCGCATCCAGTAATCGCGACGGACCGAACTGCTCAAACCTGAGCACGAAATAGCCCCCGTCAGAGCGATCTGGCGGGGGCTTTTGTATGTCTTCGCGTTATTGGCCCGGAGGTGGCGCAGGTGGCGGACTTTCCGGAGGTTCGCTGCCACCTGTGGCCTGATCGAGGAAATCGTCACTTGCTGCCTGAGGCGCTGCGCCATCAGGAGCAGGCTCTGGAGGTCGACGCGGGCGTTCGGCTTCACCGGGCCCGGTCTCGCCTTCGATCGGGAAGCCATCGCCCCGCGGTCCCTCGACACGGCCCGGCTCGATCAGGTTCCCTTGCTCGTCGATATAGTAGTAATCGTCCGGATCGCCGAAATAGAATTCGTCGTCCGGCTCCAGCTGCCATTCTGGCAGTTTCAAATCGGTATCGAATTTCTCGACCGGGCGGTCTTTGACGGCAAAGCGCATGAAAGCGGAAAATGCCTGAGCCGGTGCGCGCCCGCCTTGCAGGCCGCTGACGGCTTTATTGTCGTCACGACCCATCCACACGCCAGTGGTGATCCCGCTGGAGAACCCGACGAAATAGCCATCCTTGTTCGAACTGGTCGTCCCGGTCTTGCCTGCCACGGGCCGCCCGATCTGTGCGGCGCGCCCGGTTCCGGTCTGGACCGCCGATTGCAGCAAATCGGTCATCCCGGCGGCCACATAGTCGGGCACCAGTTTCACATCGCGAGGCTTATCGCGCTCGTAAATCGTCTCGCCTTCTGCGGTCGTTACTTTGACAATACCATAAGGCTCCACCGATGCGCCCATTGCAGAGACCGAGGCGAAAGCGCGTGTCATATCAAGCAGGCGCACCTCGGAACTGCCCAGGACCATGGCCGGGAAGGTCGAAATTTCGGTCGTGATGCCAAAGCGCCGCGCCATCGAGGCGACCGTGCCGAAGCCGACTTCGTTGCCCAATTGGGCCGCGACCGTGTTCTTGGAATAGGCGAAGGCGCTGCGCAGGCTCATTTCGCCAGCGTAATTCCCTCCCGAATTGCGCGGGCTCCATCCATCAATGGTGACCGGCGTATCCACGACACGGTCTTCGGGCGTGTAGCCGGCCTCTAGCGCAGCGAGATAGACGAACAGTTTCCAGCTTGATCCAGGCTGCCGCAGTGCAGTTGTCGCGCGATTGAAGTTGGTCTCGACATAGTCGTTGCCGCCGACCAGCGCGAGGATCGCCCCGTCGCGGTCCAGGCTCACCAAAGCTCCCTGCGCGCCCGATGGTGCGTTGGACGTGATGGCCGCGGTGGCAGCGCGCTGCATCCCGACATCGAGGGTGGTCCAAACCTCGATCGGTTCAAACGTCTCGGGCAACAAAATGTCGAGCTGGGGCAATGCCCAGTCGGTGAAATAGCGAACCGAATTCTGTCCGCTTTCCTGCCGCAGGTCGACTGTATCGACATTGACCGAAGCCTGCTCGGCCGTAATCCTGCCTTGCTCGCGCATCAGGCGCAGCACGACTTTGGCCCGGTTGACTGCGGCATCGACATCGGCCGTCGGGGCATAGCGGCTGGGTGCCTTGACCAGCCCCGCGATAATCGCCGCTTCTGCAGTGTTCAGTTCAGTCGCCGGGTGGCTGAAGAATTTCCGGCTCGCGCTATCGATACCGTAGGCCCCGCCGCCGAAATAGACCTTGTTGAGGTAGAGTTCGAGGATCTGCTCTTTCGAGAATTTTGATTCCAAGGCCAGTGCCAGCACGGCTTCGCGCAGCTTGCGGTCGAGCGTGCGGTTGGAATTGAGAAAGACGTTGCGCGCCAATTGCTGCGTAATCGTGGATGTCCCGCCGATCCGCTTTTCTCCCGTCATCCCCTCCAGGATCGCGCCGGTCAGCCGGATCGGGTCGACACCAAAATGCGAGTAATAGCGACGATCCTCGACCGAGATCATCGCCTCTTTCATGATGCCGGGGATCTCGTCGCTGTTCAGCCATTGACCAAAACTCGGCCCCAGCTCGACAATGACCGAGCCGTCGCGTGCGCGCACAACAATGGTCTGGGCGTTTTGGGTTGCCTTGAGCTGGCTGTAACTGGGCAGCGAGCGCGCTGCAAACATCACGGCGAGGCCCAGGAACAGGGCGCCAAGCAGCGCCAGCGCTCCGCCCCAGATCACAATCCGCTTGGCCCAGCGCGCGAACTTGCCGGGTTGCTTGCCCGACGCTGCTTTCCTGGCTTTCTTTGCCGCTTTGCGACGGCTGCCCCTTTTGGCCATTAGTCTTGCACTACCCTGTGACGCCGTGCGCGGAACCGGCGCACCCACCCATCACATGCATGCATAGGCGAAGCGTAACCCGCCGTGAACGGGAAATTACGAGTCCTTCCCGCCACCATCGAAATCGAGCGCCGTGCTGTTGATGCAATAGCGCAAGCCGCCCTGATCCTGCGGACCATCGGGGAAGACATGGCCCAAATGGCCATCGCAGTTGGAGCAGGTCACCTCGGTGCGGATCATGCCATGCGTGGTATCGCGATGCTCGGCCACGGACTCGCCATCACTGGGCTTTGTGAAAGCCGGCCAGCCACACCCGCTGTTATATTTGGCATCGCTTTCAAACAGCTTCTGGCCGCAGCCGGCACAGAAGTACTCTCCGTCTTCGTAGAACTTGTCGTATTTGCCAGTGAAAGGGCGCTCCGTCCCGGCTTCGCGCAAGACATGGAATTGTTCAGGCGAGAGCTGCTCGCGCCATTCGCTTTGTGTCTTTGCCTTGGGGTCGGTCATCGCAAATCTCCTTCCCGGCAAATATGGTGATGCGACGGGGCTTCGCCAACCCTAGTCGTCGAGCAGGGCATAGTGGCTGGGCGGCTGAATCACTTCCATCCGTTCCGACAATAGCGGTCCGAAACTGGGCCTGCTCTTGAACACCGCATACCAGCTGCGCGCCTGTTCATGGCCGTCCCAATCGATCCCACCCAGATAGTCGGCGACGGAGATTTGCGCCGCCAGGGCAAGATCGGCCAGGCTCATTTGCGGGCCGGCCAGCCAGGGCCGCGTGTCCACCAGCCAGTCAATATAATCGAGATGGCCATGGGCCAGCTTCATGGCTTCACGCAGAACCCGGGAATCGGGAGGCTGGCGCAAAATGAGCCGCTTCTTCATCCGTTCATGCAGCAGCGGCATGGTCACATCACCGAAGAAATTCTCGTCAAACAGCGCCACCAGCCGGCGGATTTCCGCACGATTGGCAGCGGTGCCATTGATCATCGGTGCCTTGTCGACGGTTTCTTCGAAATACTCGCAGATCGCGCGACTGTCAGACAGGCTGACCTTCTTGTCCGGATCATGCAGCACCGGCGTGCGGCCGGCGGGGTTCATGGCCCAGAATTCGTCATCCGCGTTCCACGGATCGGCGCGCCACAATTCATAGCCGACACCCTTCTCGCTCAGCAGCAAGCGGACCTTGCGGCTGAACGGGCAAAGCGGAAATTGATAGATGCGCCACATGGCCAACGCTCATGCCGCAAGCGGCGCGCAGCGTCTATATGGCGAATGCGTCTAGCGGCGGGAAAGTGCACTATCTTCGATAGCGCGTTCGAATTTCAGGGCCATTTCGCGCAGCGCGGGCAGCATGGCTTCCATCGCACCGGCCATGCCCGCCATCTGGTCCATCGCACGGGGAATCTCGCGTTCAAGCGTGTCGGGCAATTGGTCCGCTTCGGGCGCCAGGTCACGCAGGGTCTGGTCAGGGTCGATGACGATGCTGTCATCGCCACTGGCTTCGGCCACAGCCTGCGCCAGCGGTGCGACTTTCACGTCCAGCAAGACTTGTGTCACAGCCGTCAGCAGGTTGGTCATCTGCGACTGGGTTGCAGGATCGGCAAGCCGCTCGGTCAAAACGGACAGGTCGCCTTCATCAGGCGCAGACCCGCCATCCTGGGCAAAAGCGGGAACGGGCGCAGCAATAAGGACGCATGCGCCCAGAAATATCGGGAAACGCATTGGCGACTCCTCTCGTCAAAATTCCGAATATTCGCTGTTTAGTTCATCTCCAGTGACCTGAAGCTGAACGAGTCTAGAGTCCGGAAGTTTCCAACAGAAGGAGGCATCCCGGCATCGCACTATCCAGCCGGTCCGCTTGGTTGAGCAGGATAGCTTCCGCCCGGAGCTTTTGCGCAATTGCTTCACGCGAAAGCCCTGTCTGGTCGATCAGTTGCGCCGAACTGCGCACAAAGAATTCCCGCCCACGGGTTGCCAAGGGAGGATAAGCGCCGGCCTTGGCATCACCCGCCCGCTGCCGGGCTGCGACAATTGAAAAGGCAGCCGAACAGCGCAAGGCCGTTTGCTGTTCCAGCGAAAGCGCGGACGCCGGGGTCGGAGCTGGGGCCGTTACAGGCGCAAGTGGTGAAGCCTGCAACAGCAGAGCCATCGACATCAAAGCAGTGAACATGGTCAAATCCTATAGGGGCAAAGCTGAACGAATGCTGCCCCTATCGCATTCGCCCCCTTTACCTGACGCATTGCGAAGCCCAAGTGAGGCGCAAGCGATTCATACAGCACAGGAAAACCCCCGATGAGCACCTATCCCGATCTAAACCTGCTGATTGGCGGCGAAACCATTGGCACAAGCGGTCGTGAGACGATTGATGTCTTGGATCCGGCGACGGGCGAAGCGATTGCCGGATTGCCCAAAGCCTCTTCTGCCGATCTGGACGCCGCGCTCGAAAATGCGAAGACGGGATTTGCCACTTGGCGCGCCACCAATGCCGACAAGCGCGAGGCGATCCTGCGAAAGGCCGCAGGCCTGATCCGCGAACGGGCCAAAGATATCGGGGCCGCCATCACCCGTGAACAGGGCAAGCCGGTCAAGGAAGCAACCGGCGAAGTGATCTACTGCGCCATGCTGCTCGAATTCTATGCCGGTGAATGCAAACGCCTTTATGGTCGCACGCTGGTGCGCCCTGATGGCCAACGGGTCGAAGTCCGGCACGAGCCGGTTGGTCCGGTCGCAGGTTTCTCGGCCTGGAATTTCCCTGCCCTCAACGTGATGCGCAAGATCGGCGGGCCCTTGGCGGCGGGCTGTTCGGTCATCGTCAAGCCGAGCGAGGAGACCCCAGCCGGTGGCCTCGGCATTGTGCAGGCAATGCTGGATGCGGGCGTGCCCGGCGATGTATGTCAGGCTGTGTTCGGCGTGCCAGACGATATCAGCCGCCACCTGCTGGGTAGCCCGGTTATCCGCAAGGTCACTTTCACCGGATCGACCGCAGTGGGCAAGCACCTTGCCAAGCTGGCGGCAGAGGACATGAAAGTCGCCACGATGGAGCTTGGTGGCCACGGGCCGGTGCTGGTGTTCAATGATGCGGATGTCGAAAAAGCTCTCGACACCATGGCCAGCAACAAGTTCCGCAATGCCGGTCAGGTCTGTGTCAGCCCAACGCGGTTCCTCGTAGAAGAGGACGTGTTCGAGCGGTTCCGTGATGGCTTTGTGGAGCGGGCCGAAGCTGTGAAAGTCGGCAACGGGATGGACGATGGTGTTGATATGGGCCCGATGGCGAGCGAACGAGGGCCAGACGGCATCCAGTCCAAGATTGCCGATGCGAAGGATAAGGGTGCCAAACTACTGACCGGCGGCGAGCGGATCGGCAACCAGGGCTTCTTCCACCAGCCAACTGTACTGAGCGAAGTGCCCACCGATGCCGAAATCATGAACGAGGAGCCCTTCGGCCCGGTCGCGATCATCAATCCAATGTCAGGCTATGACGCGATGCTGGAGGAGGCCAACCGCCTGCCCTACGGCCTGGCCGCCTATGCCTGGACCCAAGACACCAAGCGTCGCGCAAAGTTGAGCAGTGAAATCGAGGCTGGAATGGTCGGGATCAATGCCGGTAGTGTCAGTGCAGCCGATGCACCATTTGGCGGGGTCAAATGGTCCGGCTATGGCTCCGAAGACGGGGCCGAAGGCGTCACCGCCTGCACGGTGACCAAGACCATCCACGAGAATGCATAAGGAATAGCCCGACCATGAGAACGAGCCATCATGAAAACTAGGGCTGCAGTTGCCTTTGAGGCCAAGAAACCGCTCGAAATTGTCGAACTCGACTTGGAAGGCCCGCAAGCCGGCGAAGTGCTGGTCGAAATCATGGCGACAGGCATCTGCCACACCGACGCCTATACGCTTGACGGTCTCGATAGCGAGGGCATTTTCCCCAGCGTCTTGGGCCATGAAGGCTGCGGCGTGGTGCGCGAAGTAGGTGCGGGCGTCACCAGTGTAGTGCCTGGCGATCACGTGATCCCTCTCTACACACCCGAATGTCGCCAATGCAAAATGTGCCTCAGTGGAAAGACCAATCTGTGCAGCGCGATCCGCGCCACGCAGGGCCAGGGTGTGATGCCCGATGGTACTTCGCGCTTCTCTTACAAAGGCGAGACGATCTACCACTATATGGGCTGCTCGACCTTTTCGAACTTCACCGTGCTGCCCGAAATCGCGGTCGCCAAAATCCGTGACGATGCTCCTTTCGACACCACTTGTTATGTAGGTTGCGGCGTGACCACCGGTGTGGGTGCAGTGACCAATACGGCCAAAGTCCAGCCGGGCGACAATGTCGTGGTGTTCGGCCTCGGCGGGATTGGCCTCAACGTGTTGCAGGGTGCCAAAATGGCTGGCGCAGACCGGATTGTCGGGGTCGACATCAACAATTCCAAAAAGGAATGGGGCGAGAAATTCGGGATGACCGATTTCGTCAATCCCAAGGAAACCACCAATGTCGTCGAGCATATCGTCGAGCTGCTCGATGGCGGCGCGGATTACAGTTTCGATTGCACAGGCAACACCGATGTGATGCGCGACGCACTGGAATGCTGCCACAAGGGATGGGGCACATCCATCATCATCGGCGTCGCCGAAGCGGGCAAGGAAATCGCTACGCGCCCATTCCAATTGGTCACTGGCCGCAACTGGCGCGGCACCGCGTTTGGCGGGGCCAAGGGGCGCACCGATGTGCCCAAGATCGTCGACTGGTATATGAACGGCAAGATCGCAATCGACCCGATGATTACGCATCGGCTTAGCCTTGAGGAGATCAACCAAGGGTTTGATCTGATGCATGCTGGCGAAAGCATCCGCGCCGTGGTGGTCTATTGATGGCAGCGGCGGACACATACCCGCGGAAAGTCGATCTGGACGCCAAGTTTGGCCAGTTCTCGGATCACTGGGCGCCCCGCATCGTCGCCCGATATAACGACAACGAAATCCGTCTGGCCAAGGCCGAGGGTGATTTCCAGTGGCACAGTCATCAGGACAGCGACGAGCTGTTCCTGATCGTCTCCGGCACCCTGACCATGGAGTTTCGCAGCCACACCGAAGTGCTGGAACAGGGCCAGATGATCGTCGTCCCGCGCGGCACCGAGCACCGTCCACGCGCGCTGCATGGCGAAGTCCAGATGGTAATTATCGACCCGAAAGATACTGCCAATACCGGCGACCACGCGACCGCCACCAAGGCCGTCGACCTATAGGAGAGACTACCTGATGTTCAGCCATGTAATGCTGGGGGCGAACGATATCGAAGCCTCCAAGAAGTTTTACGATGCCCTGTTCGTTGCCCTGGGCGGCCGCGAAGGTTCGATCGATCCCAAGGGCCGGGCGATGTACGTCCATAATGGTAATGTGCTGATGCTCAGCAAGCCAATCGATGGCGACGACGCGTGCGGCGCCAATGGCGGCACCATCGGCTTTGCTGTCGACAGCCCGGAGCAGGGCGACGCCTGGCACGCTGCGGGCGTTGCCAATGGCGGCACCGCCATCGAGGACCCACCGGGCATCCGCACCAATCCGATGGGCAGCATCTATCTCGCCTACCTACGCGATCCTGCCGGCAACAAGATTTGTGCGCTCAAGCAAATGGGCTGAGCCGCGTCCGATAATTTCCAGAGCTCACAAGGAGAGAATACCATGCTCAATCACGTAATGATCGGTTGCAACGATATCGAAAAGTCGAAGGATTTCTATGCAGCCGTCCTCGGCGTCCTTGGCTGCCCGGAGCCCATGCGCAATGAAGATGCCAGCGGCAATGTCCGCTATTTCTTCATTCATGATGGCAGCGTCTTCGCGCTGACCCAGCCGATCGACGGTTCCGCTGCAACCAGTGCCAATGGCTCGACGATCGGTTTCCGCTGTGCCAGCGGCGAACAGGTCAAGGAACTCCACGATGTGGCCATCGCCAATGGTGGCACCAGCATCGAAGACGCTCCCGGCATCCGCGAAGGAAGCATGGGTCCGATGCATCTGAGCTATTTCCGTGATCTCGATGGGCACAAGATCTGCGGTATCAAACAAGGCGCCTGATGGCGCTCGATACACTCAGCGAAACCAAAGCGTTCGGCGGAGTGCAGGGGGTTTACTCCCATGCCTCCGCCGCAACCGGTACGGACATGACCTTTTCGGTCTATCTCCCGCCGCACCATGACGGCGCCCGCCTGCCCGTCCTGTGGTTCCTGTCCGGCCTTACCTGCACCCATGCCAATGTGACCGAGAAGGGCGAATTCCGGGCCGCATGTGCGCAGCACGGCATCGCCTTCATCGCGCCCGACACATCACCGCGCGGCGATGACGTGCCCGATGCTGCGGATGAATATGATTTCGGCAAGGGCGCCGGCTTCTACGTCGATGCTACCTGCCAGCCCTGGGCCAAGCACTACCGCATGCGCAGCTATATCGAGGATGAGCTGCCGTCGTTGGTGGCAGAGCATTTTCCCCTCGATATGGCGCGCCAGTCCATCTGCGGCCATTCGATGGGGGGCCATGGCGCCCTGACGATCGCGTTGCGCAATCCGGACCGCTTCCGTTCGGTGAGCGCGTTTAGTCCGATCGTGGCACCTTCGCAGGTGCCCTGGGGCGAAAAGGCGCTGGGTCGCTATCTGGGTGACGATCGGTCCGCCTGGCGCGAATATGATGCCGTGGCGCTGATCGAGGACGGCGCACGCCATCCGCACATGCTGGTCGACCAGGGCACGGCCGACAATTTCCTGGCAGAGCAATTGCAGACCAGCCAGCTCTCTATAGCTTGTGCGAAGGCTGGCATGGAGCCTGCCATCCGGATGCAGGAGGGGTATGACCACTCCTACTACTTCATATCCACATTCATGGCCGAACATGTGGCGTGGCACGCCAGCAGGATCAACGCGGCCTAGTATGCCACCGAGGAGACGGGGTGAGCACTGCCCACCCCGCGCAACCTACAGCCCGTCAACGCTCTTGCTGACGAGGATATTCACTGCGACGCGGCGGTTCTGCGCCTTGCCTTCTTCGGTGGCATTATCCGCCAGCGGATCAGCCTCGGCCATGCCGGTGGGCGTCAGCATGCGCCAGGGCTTCCAGCCACAGGCCTGCTGAAGGTAGTTGACCACGCGACCAGCGCGGCGCTCGCTGAGCACCTGGTTGTAATCCTGGCTGCCCACGGAATCGGTATATCCCACGACCAGCAGCAGGGCGTTCTCCATCGCGTCCGCCTGGCTCGCCGCAAGGCACAACTCGCTCTCGTCGCGGCCCGACAGGTTCCACTTGCCGGTATCGAAATAGACGTTGGTGGTGCCCTTTATATTGTACTTGTCGATGTCACCAACCCGGCCGCGCAGGGCCTCGGTCGCTGCCGTCTGCTCGGCAAAGCCCTGAGCGGTCCCGGTCCGGATCATCGACGCGGTTTTGAGGTCATTCTTGCGGAACTTGATACGGCTCGCGACCAATCCGTCGCCCCATTGCACGGTCTGCACAGTCACGGGCAGCCCGTTAAGCAGGGAATCCTGCGCGAGAGCCGTGCGGCTAATGCCGAGAAAACCGCCTCGACCGCGGATCTCCGTGGCATCGCTGATCATGACAGTCGTGCCGGTGCCGTCAGCACCGGTGACCTGCATTTTCTCGTCCTTGCGGGCAGAGATGAAACCTTCGATCTCGGGGCCTTCTGGCAGGCCGGTCAGGTCTGCGGGTACTGCGCCGGTTACGGTCAGCATCGGCTCTGACGGGGGCAGCTGTTGCTGTGCGGAAAGGCCTGTCGGCGCTGCCATTGCCAGGGCGGCCAGGGCGGCAAACGCGGTCGGCTTGCTATAGTTCATCGTCATTTGGCGACTCCTTCAAATTTCACCAGCTAGACTAGCCAGATCATCGGCCCGTGCCAGGCCGCCCCCAGAATGATGGCAAATCCAGTCGCCAGAATCCCCACATTCCTGCGACACGAGGCACGTCTGGTTGCAGTCCTAAGGCGCCTCGTGATGCCCGATTGTTCGGCCCGACCTTGCTGGCACATGAACAATTCTCGGGCGGCTATGGGATGTAGTGGCCATCGGAGCGGAACGTGCGATGAACCGTTTAAACCGGTATTCCGAAATCGCCGCAAACGCGCTCAGCCGGTGGTGCCGCTCACTTCGAACAGGGCATATTCGGCACGCCAATTGGCGCCACCGCCTGCAATCTCCCGCTCCCGCGTGAAGAACCAGCGGTTTTCGATTGTGATGCCAAGGCTGCCCGCCAGCTCTTCGAAATCCTTCACCGTCACATGGTGGATGTTTTGCGTTTCGAACCAGGTGACCGGCAAATGGCGGGTGACCGGCATGCGACCTCTGCTCGCCAGCGCCCACCGCATCCGCCAATAAGCAAAGTTCGGAAAACTGACGAATGCCCGGCGGCCGACCCGCAGCAATTCGGCCAGCATATGGTCGGGCCGCGCCGCCGTCTGCAATGTCTGGCTCAGGATCGCATAATCAAACGCGCCGTCTGGATAAAATGTCAGATCGTGATCGGCATCGCCCTGAACAACGCTAAGGCCTTGGGCAACACAGCGTTCGACGCAAGCTCCGTCAATCTCGATCCCGCGTGCATCGACCTGCTTCGCGTCGCGCAAGGCAGCCATCAGCACCCCGTCACCGCAGCCAACGTCCAGCGCGCGGGTGCCCGGTTCGATCCGGTCCAGAATGGCCAGAAGATCAGGCCGCAGATCAGGCCGCAGATCAGCCATCGAGAAAACCCTTCACCACCCGGTCGAGCGCGGGAACATCGAGCAGAAAACTGTCATGGCCGTATGGCGCAGACAGCTCGACGAAGCTGACCGGGGCGCCCACCGCATTCAATGCATGCACCACATGCCGGCTGTCCGCCGTAGGATAGAGCCAATCGGTATCGAAACTGACCAGGCAGAAGCGCGCGCCCTTTCCCCTGGCATGGCCGGCGAATGCGTCAGCAAGCATGCCGCCATGCTCTTCGGCAAGGTCGAAATAGTCCATCGCCCGGGTGATATAGAGATAGGAATTGGCATCGAACCGGCGGGTAAACCCGCTGCCCTGATAGCGCAGATAGCTTTCGACCTGGAATTCGGCATCGAACCCGAACGCCCTTTCCCCCACCTGACCGTCCGGGCGATCCTGCAGGCGGCGACCGAATTTCTCGGTCAGCCCTTCTTCGGAAAGATAGGTGATATGCGCCGCCATCCGCGCGACTGCGAGGCCGGAATCGGGCGCGTTCTGTTCGCCGTAATAGTCACCGCCACGCCAATGCGGATCGGCCATAATCGCTTGCCGACCCAATTCATGGAAGGCGATATTCTGGGCCGAGTGACGACTGGTTGTTGCAATCGCCAGAACACGTTCAACCCGGTCAGGGAAGTTTGCAGCCAGGCTCAGTGCCTGCATCCCGCCCATCGATCCGCCCACCACGCTATGCAACCGGGCAATGCCCATCGCATCGAGCAGCGCAACCTGTGCCCGAACCATGTCGCGAATGGTGATCACGGGAAAGCGCATACCATAGGGTGTACCATCAGCATGATTGCTCGACGGCCCGGTGGAGCCGATGCAGCTGCCAATCACATTGGCGCAAATGACATGATAACGGTCGGTATCGATCGGCTTGCCGGGGCCGACCATGCGTTCCCACCAGCCAGGTTTGGCCGTTACTGGGTGCGTGCTAGCGACATATTGGTCCCCCGTCAGCGCATGGCAGATCAGGATTGCATTGCCTTTGTCGGCGGCCAGGTTTCCATACGTCTCATAGGCAATTTGTACGTCTTCGAGCGCCTGACCGTTATCGAGCGGCAGGGGTCCGGGAAGCGTCAGCGCCTGATGGACATATGCTGGTGACATGGGCCGGCGGATTGGGGGACAGCTTACCCACTGTCAATCACCCGCATTCGCGGCTATCGGCCCTGTGCAATGAACACCCGCCCCACCATCAAGCCCTGGATCGAGGGAATTCATGCCTATGTGCCCGGCAAGGCGACCGGCGCTGACGGCCGCCAGCTGGTCAAATTGTCGGCCAACGAGAACCCGCTCGGGTGCTCGCCCCAAGCATTGGACGCACTGAACGCGCCAGCCAATCCGGCCACCTATCCCGATCCCGATGCTACGGCCCTGCGTGCCAAGCTGGCCGAGGTCCATGGGCTGAACGCCAAACGGATCGTGTGCGGCACCGGCTCGGACGAACTGCTGAATCTGGCAGCACAAGCCTTTGCCGGGCCAGGTGACGAAGTCCTGTTCAGCAAATACAGTTTCTCGGTCTACGATATTGCTGCCCGGCGCTGCGGAGCAAGACCGGTGGAGGCGGCTGACGACCAATATACTGCCGATGTCGATGCGCTGCTGGATGCGGTCAACGAGACAACACGGGTTGTCTTCCTCGCCAATCCGAACAACCCGACCGGCACGTATCTTCCGCGTACGGAGGTCGAACGTCTCCATGCCGGTTTGCCGGCTGACGTGCTGCTGGTGATCGACCAGGCCTATGCGGAATATCTCACTCCTGAAGAGGATGATGGCGGGTTCCTCCTGGCCGCCGCGCACAGCAATGTTCTTGTCACGCGGACCTTTTCAAAAGCCTACGGTCTGGCAGGCGAGCGGATCGGCTGGGCCACCGGCGCGCCGCATTTGATTGATGCGCTCAACCGCATCCGCGGCCCCTTCAATGTGACCAATTCCGGGCAAGCTGCTGGTTTGGCTGCGCTGTCCGACCAAGCCTTTATCAGCGCCACACGCGAGCATAATACAACGCAGCTGGCGCGCTTCAGTGATGCCATGGCGGCTCTGGGCAACCGGGGCATTCGTCCCGTGCCCAGCAAGGCAAATTTTGCGCTCGTTCTGTTTGAAGGAGAGCTGGACGCCGCAGAAGCGCTGGCCGCCATCGCTGCGGGCGGATATGCTGTGCGCCACCTTCCCGGCCAGGGCCTACCCCATGCTTTGCGGATAACAATCGGAACAGCCGAACAGATGGACGACATTGCCCAGATCATTGCCAAGGCAGCCGGCGCGTGAGCTTCGGGCGCGTCGCCATCATAGGCCTTGGATTGTTGGGCGGATCGGTTGGCCTGGCGATCAGGGAGAAGCTGCCTGACATAACTACGACCGGATATGACAGCGACACGGCGACACGGCACCGCGCACGGGAGCGCGGACTGGTCGACACTGTATGCGACACTGCAGCCGAGGCCGTTGCCGCCTGTGACCTGGTCATCCTGTGCGTGCCGGTGGGAGCCATGGCCAGCGCCGCAGCCGAATTCGCCAGCGCCTTGCCGCCGCACGCTGTAGTCAGCGATGTCGGTTCCTCCAAGCAATCGGTGCAGGATGCGCTGGCAATGGCTTTGCCCGACAATCCCATTATCCCTGCCCATCCGGTTGCGGGCACCGAACAAAGCGGACCGGATGCGGGATTTGCGACTCTGTTCGATGGTCGCTGGTCGATCCTGACACCCCCCGTGAACGCCCCCGCCCAAGCCGTGACCGATCTCACCGAATTTTGGGAAGCGCTTGGTGCCAAGGTTGAAATCATGGATGCCCAGCATCACGATCTGGTGCTGGCAGTGACCAGCCATATTCCGCATTTGATCGCTTACACAATCGTCGGCACTGCTTCCGATATGGAAGAGGTCACGCGGAGCGAGGTGATCAAATACTCCGCAGGCGGTTTTCGCGATTTCACCCGCATCGCCGCCTCCGATCCCGTTATGTGGCGCGACGTTTTCCTGAACAATCGGGAGGCGGTTCTGGAAATGCTGGGTCGCTTTACCGAGGATCTCACCGCCCTTCAGCGCGCGATCCGATCCGGCGATGGCGACACATTGCATGATCTGTTCAGCCGGACTCGCGACATTCGACGGTCAATCATCGATTCCGGACAGGATGATGCCAAGCCCGATTTCGGGCGCGATCACTGATCAGTCGGGATTGAGTGCGTTTATCGCGGCAGCGACCTGCCGTTCCAGCTCTTCACGCTCCAGACCGGGCGGGATCGGATCCCCGAACCGGTAAGTAATCCGGCCCGGGCGCTTCCAGAATTTGCGATATAGCGGTCCACTATCCACTGCCACCGGAACAACTTGCAGGCCCACCATCTTGTAGATGCCGGCAAACCCTGACTGGAGCTTGCCAATCTGCCCGTGCAGCACGCGTGTGCCCTCGGGAAAAATGATCAAAGGCCTGCCTTCCGCAGCGCTCTTGCGCGCCTCGCGGATGAGCTTGAGAAGCGCCTTGGCCCCGTCTTTGCGGGCCACCGACACCAGGCCATAGACACGCGCGATGCGGCCCCAACCGGGGATGCGAAACAGCTCTTCCTTGGCGAAGACGACCGGCATCTCGAACAAGGTCGGCATGTCGATCGCTTCGAAATAGCTCTCGTGCTTGATCGCATAGAGGGTCGGCTCTGTACTGGGTGCTCCCTCCAAGACGACCTCGATTCCAAGCAGATTCTCGACGCACCAGCGGTGGAAATGGCTCCAGCGGTTCGCTGCTGCGCGCTGCACTTCAATCCCGAGCGGGAATGCCAGGACAGCCCAGACCACCAGGAGCGTGCTGCCCGGATAGAAGATAAGACAAAACAGGAGAGTACGCAGGACAAACATCAAGGATCAGCCCGGCCAGGCCCGTGAGATCCAGCTTGCGAGGAACTTGTTGAATTCCAGAAACAGGGTGAACAGGCTCGGCTCGGTATGGACAGCATCCTCGATCACGCGAATATTGGTTGGCAACACATCCCGTAATTCTCCGGCAGCCCGCCGCATATGCCAGTCGCTGGTCACCAGCCTTAGTGAGCGAACCTGCTTGTCTTTCACCCACTGTGCCGCTTCGGTCGCATTGCCGCGCGTATCTACAGCCTCAAACCCCAGCGTGACGCAGCATTCCATCAGTTCCATCGACGCTTCGAACTCGGCTGCGAATTCGGCGGGTCTGACTTCGCGATCCACCCCGGTTACAAGCATCAGCTGCGCCTCATCGGATCGGACAATCTCCAAGCCATGCGGGATACGCCCGGCTCCACCGGTTGGCACGATCACGGCATCTGTTTGCCGGGCCTCTGTCATCGGTTGCGGCAAGGCCACGGCGAACCATGCGAACCCGAAAGCCCACACCACCAACAACAACGCAAGCGACCTGCGGATCACAGCATTTTCCTCAGCGCAGCAACCACTGTGACGCGGGCCGTAACCATGGCGAGCGCGACGGTGATCAAGGGCACCGCTGCCACCGCCAGCCAGTCCAGCCAACCCAAACCCCCGCCGGTGACCATACCGCTATCGAGCGCAGCAAAGCGTTGCCCGAGGAAAAGGACAGCACCCAGACCCAAGGCCAAGCCTACGGCACCACCCATGGTGGCATCGAAACCGACAGAGCGCTGGAATACCCGCGCAATCTGTGTGTCTGTCCCGCCCAGGAGGTGTACAATTTCGATCGTTTCCCTGCTCACGCCCAAAGCGCTACGCGCTGCCAGGAAAACGGCCGCTGCGCTGGTCACGGCCAGAAGGACCACTAACGCCATCGAGAGATACTGGAGCGATGCAATCGCCGAGAATACGGGCTGCAACCAGGTCGATTGCGCATCGATCCGGGCATCCGGGGCGGCCTCGATCAAGGCCGCACGCATCCGTCGCAATTTGTCCGGATTCACACCTTCGCGCAGGCGGACATCGATCAGGGCCGGAACCGGCACGGCCTCGCTGTCCATGCCAGTGCCCAACCACGGCTCCAGCAACTGCGACAGCTCGTCTTCCGGGATTAGGCGGATCGATGCGACTTCGGGGAAATTCGCCAGCACCTCTTCCACCGCAGCTGCTTGTCGTGCCCGCTCGACGGGATCGGCTTCGACCACCTGCACGGTGGCACCACCCGATAATTCTGCCCGTGCCCCCTCAGCAAGATTGCTCAGCGCCAGCCCTGCCGCCGTGGCAATCACCGTCAAGGCGACCATGATCGCGATCACCCACGGCATCGGACCAGCCAGGCTGCCTTGCGGGACCAACTGCGCGGCCTGGTCGCCGCGAAAAGGCGCCAGTCCGCGCTTGACCGCATTCTTGATGACGGGAGGGCGGCTCATTCCCGGGGTTCCGACTGGGTTTGGGCCCGCGGCGGATAGCGCAAGGCGCCGGTTGGATCGGACAAGCGCCCCTTGTCGAGCCGCATGATCATCGATTGCGGTACTTTCTGCAGCAAATGCAGATCGTGGGTCGCAACCACGACCGTGGTCCCGAGCCGGTTCAAAGCCTCGAACAGGCGCAACAGTTTGACCGCCATTTCAGGATCGACATTGCCGGTCGGCTCATCCGCCACCAATAGATCCGGGCGACCGATCACGGCCCGCGCGATAGCAACGCGTTGTTGCTCCCCACCCGACAGGGTCGCAGGGCGCGCCTCTGCCCGATGGGCCAGCCCGACCCATTCCAGCATGTCGGTGACCGGCTTTGCCAGCTCTGCCTCGGTCACGCCCGACACCCGCAGGGGCAATGCGATATTGTCGTATGCAGACAAATGCTGGACCAATCGGAAGTCCTGGAACACGACCCCCAGCCTGCGCCGGAAACCCGGCAGGCGAGGACGCGGCAAAGTAATCACATCGGTGCCGAACATGCGGATTGCGCCACGCGACGGGCGCTGCGCCAGATAGAGCAGTTTGAGCAGCGACGTCTTGCCCGCCCCGCTCGCCCCGGTGAGGAAATAGAAGCTGCCCGGCCACAGCGTGAACGACACATCGCTCAACACCTCTTTGCCCTGGCCATAGCGCAAGCCGACATTGTCGAAGGTCACGACTTCTTCGTCACCTTCGGCCATGGGGCTGCCTTTCGCTGCTGGGCTGGATCACACGGGGCATGTCTGCGCCCCCATAGCCGCCCTTCCATGTGGAAAAAAGCCGCTTTCACAATTGCATCCACCGCAAGCGACCTTGCCAGCGATTCGCAGTGCAGCGTAAGGCGGAAGATAATGATCATTTCCTGCCCTGCCTGTTCCACCCGCTACGCGGTGCCTGATAGTGCCATCGGCATAGAGGGTCGCACCGTCCGGTGCGCGAAGTGCAAAAACAGCTGGTTCCAGGACGGGCCCGAACTGGAACTGACCGAGGAACAACAGGCCGAAGCGGCACCGACCCCCGCGCCCGATCACCACCCGGTCGAAGAGACGGTGCCCGCACCAACTCCCGATTCTGCGGAAAAAGTCAGCGCGGCACCTGCAGCGGAGCCGGCCCCGACTCCTGAACCCGACCGGGAAGTGGAAGACGACACGCAATTTGCGCAGGCCGATCCCTACGCCGACACGGCACTGGATGGCCCCCCGCCTGTGCCGGATGTGGTCCCCCCACCGCCGCCATTGCCCGAACCGGACCCCGATGTTTCGCAATTTGATTACCAGCCGCCGTTCAAGTCGCGCCGCAACCCGCTGAAGATCTGGACTGCAGCAGCCGCCGTCTTCGCACTTGTTGCTGTCGCAACGATCGCGGCTGTCTCCTATTTCGGCCTGCCTTCATGGGTGCCGGTCAGCCAGCCGACCTTCGCGCTGGAGCAACCCGACCTGGTGCTGGAGTTCCCGCCCGACCAGCAGGACCGGCGCACACTGCCCAATGACAGCGTGTTGTTCGCCGTCAGCGGATCGATCACCAATGTCGGCCGCGAAAGCCGCACCGTCCCCAATGTCTTGATCGTGTTGTATGATGATCGCGACAACAAGGTCTTCAGTTGGGAAGTGGTACCACCGGTTACATCGCTCGCACCGGGCGAGAATGTCACTATCAACGAAGCGATCACGGATGTGCCCAAGCGCGCAAAATTCGCGGATATCGGCTGGAGCCCTAGCTGAATTCGACCCAAGTTGTGCCGCGCGCATCTTTGCGGATAGTGGTGCGCAATGACCGTTTCTCTTCGATCCGTTCGAAGACCACCGCTTCACCCTTGACGATTTCGACCCGCGCCTGACCGATGGCCACCGGCGCTGGCCAGCTGCTGCGTGCAGCGGCACGCTCGACTGGCTCGTTCGCTGCGGGTGCCACAAGAAGCAGAAGAGTCAGGGCCATGCTCATGCCCAAACCTTTCCGCCGCGTTCACCATTCTCGCAAACGATCCGTTAGGCCGGTCCCGATCCGGGACGCCGTACCGGCATGGTGTGAATCTGGCGAGCCTTGCGAAGGCCTGGCGCCGATTGCGCAAAGCCGCTTGCGGCCTTGCAAACACGCTGCTAGTGGCGCGCTCCTACCAAGCGGGCAGGTGCATCCTTCCCAGCTGACTGTGTGCGGTCGTGGCGGAACTGGTAGACGCGCAACGTTGAGGTCGTTGTGGCCGAAAGGCCGTGGAAGTTCGAGTCTTCTCGACCGCACCAATCCCCCCCAAATCACTGGTCTCGGGATCATCAGGGCCAGGCCCATGCGGAACAAAATCCGCGTGCGAGGCTTGTCCCGGCATAGATGATAACAGGGGAGAGCGCCGCGATGGCTGCCAAATCGATCAAGAGCCTCGGAGTTGTGGCGGTTTCCGCTGCCGCCGGTCTGGCCTTCGGCTGGTTCGCCGGTGCAGATAGCGTCACAGTCGGCACAGTGACTGCATTTTTCATTTGTACGCTGGTCGCCTTCGCCGTGAACTGGGTCGCTTTCATCCCTGCCGCAATTGCGAAAACCGAGAAATATTACGATCTGACCGGATCAATCACCTACGTCTCCATGATTGCAGCCGCGCTCTACATGGCGGGCGCGCTCGATTTGCGCGCCATCGTGGTGGCCGCCATGGTGCTGATCTGGACCAGCCGCCTGGGCTACTTCCTCTTCAAGCGGATCAACCGAGACGGGCACGATTCACGTTTCGACAAGATCAAGATATATCCGGCACGCTTCCTCGTCGCTTGGACGATGCAAGCGCTGTGGGGCATCTTCACTGCTGCAGCCGCCATAGCGATTATCACCACCCGCGACCCCGAACCGATTGGTGCGTTTTTCTGGATCGGCGCCGTTCTATGGTCATTCGGTTTCGCGATCGAGATCGTTGCTGACCATCAAAAATCGGTCTTCAAGCAGGATTCGAAGAACGACGGTGAGTTTATCAGGACCGGTCTGTGGGCATGGTCACAACATCCGAACTATTTCGGCGAGATTCTTCTTTGGACAGGCATCACGATCATGGCCCTGCCCTTGCTGTCAGGATGGTCATGGCTGGTGCTGATCTCACCGGTTTTCGTCTACATCCTCCTCACGGCGATCAGCGGCATCCCGATGCTCGACGAAAAGGCGGAAAAACGATGGGGAGAACGGGAAGATTTCCGCCGCTATCGCGCGAACACACCGAAGCTGATCCTTCTGCCGCCAAGCAAGTAACACGCACTCTCGCCGGGTGTCAGGCGAAGCGGAAACTGGCCGTGGTGCACAGCCTTCCGCCCTGATGGACTTCAGCATGCGTGACTTGCTGTTCCGCGCCGGTAGCAGACAGGCTGATGTCGAACGGCACGCCCAATTCGACATAGCGGGAAAAGCGCATCTCTCCGCCAGTCGGAATGCGCCGATCACCGGCTTGCAGCAAAGTATCGAACTGCCGCACTGCCTCGGCGAGATGCGTGGCGTTGACATGATCGCCCGACCCGCTGAGATGCGGATTGGCGGGAGCGAGCCCGTTCTCTGGCGTAATGAGACCACGCGTCGATTGGATGCCTGACTGCTCCAACGGCGCGAGCACACTGCCGCATGGCACCGAGGCGCCCACCTCTGCTGACGAAGCGAATTCGAAATTCTCGGGCGCGGTTTCGATAGCAGCCTGTTGTTTGGACTTCGCTCGCCAGCCCTCGAAATCGCGGTTGCGGAAGACGACTCCGGTCCCGCTCATGCGCGCCACAAGACGTCCGGCGACATCGAAGAAGGTCAGGCGGAATCGCATTTCTCCGTCTATCTCGAATGTGTCCTCTATCCCGTGGGTGGCATGGCCGCAGCCACGATCTCCGCATTCCCACTCCATCCAGGTCAGCGCGGTCCATTGCCCCGGTTCCCAGCCGCCGCGCGCCTGGCCGGACTGGTATGAGGCCCAGAAATTGATCGTCTGGATCACAATCGGATCATGAGGATCAAGTTCCAGCCACGGCCATAGCGCGACATCCTGCGAGCAGCTGAAGGCCACCGTACCGTCCGGTAAGACTTCATGCGTCGTGGCCCACGGATCGACCGAAACCTGCGCCATCAGGACAGTCTATTGGCGACCAGATCATCTACCACCGCTGGATCAGCAAGGGTGGACGTGTCGCCGACTTGCTCGGGCGTGCCTTCGGCAATCTTGCGCAGGATCCGTCGCATGATCTTGCCGCTCCGGGTCTTGGGCAAAGCCGGGGCAAACTGCAATGCATCGGGCGAGGCAATCGGGCCGATTTCCTTGCGCAAATGCAGGCGCAATTCCTGGCGCAGTTCCTCGCTATCTGGCTCGCCTGCATTGAGCGTGACGAAGGCATAGATGCCCTGCCCCTTGATATCATGCGGCATGCCGACGACCGCGGCTTCCGCGACCTTGGGATGGGAAACGAGCGCGCTTTCGACTTCGGCGGTGCCCATCCGGTGGCCAGAGACATTGATCACATCGTCGACCCGGCCGGTGATCCAGTAATAGCCATCTTCATCCCGTCGGCAGCCATCGCCGGTGAAATATTTGCCCGGATAGGTCGTGAAATAGGTCTGGAAGAAACGGTCGTGGTCACCATACACCGTGCGCATCTGGCCGGGCCAGCTTTGCGTGAGGCACAAATTGCCCTCGGTCGCGCCGTCCAAAACCGCGCCCTCGGCATCGACCAGTTGCGGGTAAACGCCCGGCAGCGGCTTGGTCGCGCTGCCCGGCTTGGTTTCGACCACGCCCGGGACCGGGGCAATCAGCGCCGCGCCTGTCTCGGTCTGCCACCATGTATCGACAATCTCGCAGCGGCCATCGCCGACCACGCGGTGATACCAGTTCCATGCTTCAGGATTGATCGGCTCACCCACGGTGCCCAGCAACCGGAACTGGGAACGGTCGTGCTTACTGACCCATTCCTCCCCCTCGCGCATCAAGGCGCGGATGGCGGTTGGCGCGGTATAGAAAATGGTCACGCCCAACCGCGTGCTGGTTTCCCAAAAACGGCCTGGGTCCGGATAGTTTGGCACCCCGTCAAACATCACGGTCTTCGCCCCGTTGGCAAGCGGACCATAGACAACATAACTGTGCCCGGTGACCCAGCCGACATCGGCGGTGCACCAGAACAGATCATCCACCTTCGCGCCGAACAGCAGGTCGAAGGTCAGCGTGCACCAGAGCAGGTAGCCACCGGTCGTGTGCAGCACGCCTTTGGGCTTGCCGGTCGACCCGCTGGTATAAAGAATGAACAACGGATCTTCCGCATTCATGATTTGAGGCGCGCACTCGGCGGAGACGCTTTCGCGCGCTTCGTGCCACCACAGATCGCGGCCTTCCACCACCGGAACATCATCGCCTGTCCGGCGCACAAGGATCACGGTTTTGACATCGGGGCAACTTTCCAGCGCCTTGTCGGCATTGGCCTTTAGCGGAACCGGCTTGCCCCCGCGTCGGCCGCCATCCGCAGTGATCAGCACAGTACTTTCGCAATCGAGGATCCGGCCCGCGAGGCTATCGGGGGAGAAGCCGCCGAATACTACCGAATGCACTGCGCCGATGCGGGTACAGGCCAGCATGGCCACAGCTGCCTCGGGGATCATCGGCATGTAGATCGTGACGCGGTCACCCTTGGTAACGCCCTGAGCCTTCATCACATTGGCGAAACGGCAGACCTCTTCATGCAGCTCGCGATAGGTCAGTGTTCGCCCTTCGCCCGGCTCGTCGCCTTCAAACACGATCGCCGTCTGGTCGCCACGCGCCTCGAGATGGCGATCGAGGCAATTGACCGACAGGTTCAGCGCCCCGTCGGCAAACCATTTGATCCCGAAATCCTCCTGCTCGTAGGAACTCTCGTTGCTCTTGGTCGGGAACTGCTCCCAGTCCAGCCGCTTCGCCTGGTCCAGCCAATAGGCATGGGGGTCCTGATCCACCTGGTGATGCATCTGCGCAAGATCGTTGGCCATTCTCATCCTCGTCCCGGTTCTGTTCGTCAACGCTATCCCAAGACAGCTTGGGGAACGAGCGCAAATTTGCTGGGATGCCTCTAGCTCGACCTGAAAGGGCGGAGAATCGGCATTCTCAGGGACGCGATTCCGCCTACGACACTAAAAAATTTGTCGCGACGTTTTGGAGAACTCCCACGGCCTTAGCTGCTTAATCCGGAGTATACCAAAGTTGCTGGGCCGGAATCTGTTTGGGCTTTGAGCAAAATAGGGGTATTTACGAGTCGCTGTCTTCGCAGGCAGCCAAATGGGTAGCCCCGAAAACACACCGTTGCATTGGCTTCGCAAGTTTTCGATCGCAGGGACCGCACCAAGACTGGGTCGTTCGCACGCACGTAGAGATAGTACTGCTGTATCCTTGCCGGATGCAGAGCCATTCTGCGTGCATTCTTGATGAAGTTCTTGTCTGGGTGGGGAAGAAATGCACGGCGGAAGCGCGATCGACATAGTCATCATCGACGATGACCACGCGCATGCCCGCCACCTGGTCCGGCTGGCCCGCCAGCATAATCTCAATTCCTCCCGCTGGCACCCGGTCAAGGACGACCTCGCCTATGTCCCATCAGCGCGTCTTGCGCTGGTGAAGGGGCGCAACGATGCGGAACTCGTCCGCCACCTGTCGTCGCGTCAGCCCGACTTGGTCACCATTGTTCTGGGCGAAGATAACGGCCCGGCGCATATTCTGGAGTGCATGCGGGCGGGTGCGAGTGATTTCCTGCCTGACAACCTCTCTGATCCCGAATTGGTAACCCGGCTGGCTGGCCATTTCGGACAGTGCCGCGCTGCTGCCGATTCTCCTGAGAGCACGCCCACCACATGCAGCTTTGGGCTCGCCGGTCACAGTTCGGCTATGGATGACGTCCGCCAGTTCATCTCCCGGCTCGCTCCGGCCGATGCCACCGCCCTGATCGAAGGTCCAACCGGATCGGGCAAGGAACTGGTCGCACTTGCCCTGCACCGGCACGGCGCCCGCTCCAAAGGCCCGCTGGTCGCCGTCAATTGCGGCGCCATTCCAGACGACCTGCTCGAGGGGGAGCTGTTCGGGTATGAAAAAGGTGCCTTCAGTGGCGCGGTTAATACATATCCCGGCAAGCTGGCACTGGCGGACGGGGGAACTCTCTTCCTTGACGAAATCGGCGAGTTGAGCCCTGCCGGTCAAGTCAAGCTGCTCCGCGCGCTCGAAGCCCGGCAATGCTATCGCTTGGGCGGGCGTGAACCTCACGACTTCGACGTCCGGATCGTCGCTGCGACCAACAGGAACCTGCAGGCTGAAGTCGCGAACGGCACGTTCCGGAGCGATCTCTATTACCGGATCGCAGTCGCGCAAATCCGGGTCCCGGCACTGGTTGACCGCCCAGATGATATCGCGCCACTGGCTCGCCACTTCATTGCAGACATCTCGCAAGAGACCGGCAGCAAGCCTCGCGAGCTAGCGCCTGCTGCGAAGCAATCGCTCGAGAATCATACCTGGCCAGGCAATGCGCGTGAGCTGCGAAACGCGATCGAGGTCGCCTTGATCAACTCCGAAACGGAAACACTCTCCGCTGCCGACTTCCCCCAATTGCAAAACTCTCCGGCTCTTGCAGGTCGGGATGCTCATCACTCGCCGCCACCTGAGGGCAAGCGCAATGTCGATGAGCTGGACTCCCATTCGGTTCGCAATGCCTTGCACAAAGCTTGCGGCAATAAGAGTGCAGCCGCGCGGCTGCTAGGCTGCTCGCGCATGACGGTCTATCGTCATCTCAAGCGGGACGATGTTTCCGCCCTCCTTTCCTGAACACATATCGGAGCGCAGTGCCCGATCGGCCAAGATTGGGTAGCGTAACCCATTGTCACACTGTCGCACAGCTGTGACAGGTTCGGGTGTAACATGTGACAGTGCCTGTTACGGTCGGCGCGGAATTACATAAGCAATTTCAAGTTCTTAAAGTTTGGCACGCCGCTTGCGATGATTATCTCGCGCATTTCTGCGCAAGGGGAGACGCACGCAGGGTGTCGGACGAGGAAGCCAAGGACGGGCATGACGATCATGCTCCCACAGGTGTCGGCGAGACCGCCACCGGTCCGGTCTACGTCAACCATTGCGCCGTCGATCTGTCGCTTTCCACTGCAGAGCTGCAATTCGGCCAAGCCTCGGAAGAGGATCAGTCGGTCCGGATCAAGAGTAGGCTGGTGACCTCGCCCGCCTATTTCCGTCAGCTTGGCGATATCATCCGGGCTGAGTGCCGCCGCTATGACAATGCCTATGGCACCTCCGGCAAGAAGGGGGACGCCTGAGACATGGCACAGGTTGCAGCCGTCCACTGGCTAGGCGAGTCGATCGTCCAGTTGCTGCGGACCCGCCGCGATCTGGGCGCGGCCGCCGGCACGTTGGGGCCGGTCCCCTCGAACCTCGATATTACCCAGCATACCATCGCCAAGCTGAGCACAGCCGCCATCCCGACCACCGGCCTCGGTCTGGTCTGCTACAATATGACGTTCAGCGACCATCGAGCGGGCGCTTCGCGTACGCCTGCTGCACCACCACGCGCAGAGATCGCGCTGGAGCTGATGTACATGCTGGTGAGCTGGTCGGCGAAATCGGAGGAGGAGCAGGCCAACCTGGTTTGGGCGATGCTCGAACTGTCCAGCCTGTCCGTCCTCGACGCCTCGACCCTGAAGGGCGGTACTGTGTGGGAAAATGGCGAGAAGGTGCAAATCGCACCCGAGCCGCAGCCACCCGAAGAGCAATTCAAACTGTGGGATGCTTTGGGTCAGAAATATCGCATGTCGACAGCCTTCCGCGCCCGGGTCCTGCGCATCCGCGGCCCGCGCGAGCCTGATCACCCCTCCGTTGTCGCCTCGCGCTTCAACTTGGCTGACGAGGCCGCCGTGCTGGCCGGAGAGCCGGTCTGATGGCTCGTAGTGTAACCTTGCTCGATCGCCGGATGGTCGCGGCAATCCAGGTCGTCGATCCACTTGATCGCCCCGTCGATGTGCCAATCGGCTTCGAAGCCCAGGGTGCCCGCTGGATCGACAAGGGCAGCGGACTGTTCGTGCTGCTGGAATGGGACCGTGACAGAGCGCTGTCCCGCAATTGGGAAAACCAGGTTTCGACCTTCGCGACCGGCTCCCAATCCCTCAACTTGATTTTGACACCTGTCGGCAATCGCCTGATGCCGCGCAAGGCAAGCATCGCCCTTCCGCGTCAACCCGATCCCGCCCAGCGCGACAATCCGGACTCCCTGTTCCAACCAGCCCGCGTCATGCTGAGCGCCGCCAGCGGCTTTAGAGCCGAAGGCAATGCCTGTGCCGTCACCGTGACGCTTTCCCGCCAATCCGATGGGCACGCAATAGAACATGCCGTGATCCGGCTGCGTGATGCCGCCAACGGTCCGATCCGGACAACCGGCATCACCAACCGTCATGGCGAAGCAATGCTGGTGCTTGCAGGCCTGCCCTTGGCAGCTGCGGGCAATAACGCCTCGGCCTCGCCGACCCACGCCATGGTAGTGGAGGCTCTGGTCGATCCCGCCAACGCGCGTTTCAATGCAGAGCCACCTGCGAACACTGCTCCGCCCATCGATCCCGATGCCGTAATTGCCGCGACCGCTCCTGCCGGCATCGTCCAGACATCAGTCGACTTGCAAACCGGCCGCACCGCGTCGGCCAAGCTTGCCTGGAGCGCACCATGACCAACCGCCCACTGACACCCCAACCGAATCTGCCGTTGAAGGAGGCTTAGGATGCCCGAATATCTTGCACCCGGAGTATATGTCGAAGAAACGAGTTTCCGGTCGAAATCCATCGCCGGCGTCGGCACCAGTACGGCCGGTTTCGTCGGCATGACGGCGCGCGGCCCGGTCGCCGCCGGATCATCGCCCGAACAGCCGACAATGCTGACCTCATATGGGGATTTCGAACGCCTGTATGGCAGCGCCGACGATCTCAGCCTGTCGACCGGGCCGATCCGCAACTATCTCGCCCATTCGGTCAATGCCTTCTTCGCCAATGGCGGGGGCCGGTTATACGTCGCACGCGTTCCTGGAGCGGCTGCATCGAAATCCGCCAGTGCCGTCCTGAACACCGGCAACAGCGTTCCGGCCAACAAGCAGGTAAAATTCGTCGCACGCGAAGTTGGCGGCGCCAAGTTGCCCGGCTCTTCGACCGACAATTTCAAGGTCGAGATTTTCAAGGAAGAGCTCGAGACGACCAAGGAACTGGCGGACAAACAGGCCAACGGCACCGCAGTCGAACTGGGCGGGAAAACATTCATTCTCGGCACCAGCCCGCTGGAAACGAATGGCACTGCCGCCGACTATACCGGTGCGGCTGGTACCACTGCGGTCAAGATCGTCACGCTGCGTGTGGCCGTGCATGATGGCACAGGCCTGGTCTACGAAGCCGGCGGCCTCGGGCTCCATGCGAGCCACCCGCGCTATATTGGTCTGGTTCTGGGCGATAATCCTCCACGCTCGAGCGATCGCCTGTCCAATCCGGTCAAGATCACCATTGGCAGCACTGCCAAATCGCATGAACTGCTCGCAGCTATTCTGAATGCAAAGGCGAGCCGCGAGGTCGCGCTGACAGGTGGCAGCGATGGAACCGGCGCCCCGAGTTCCGGCGACTATTCGGATGCCCTCGATACTCTGCTGGCGATCGAGGAAGTCGCGATCGTGGCTGCACCTGGCGCATCCTCCTTCTCCGGTTCGACACCGGAAGCCGTCAACCAGCTCCTGATCGGTCACGCGGAAACCCGGCGTTCCTACCGGATCGCCGTTCTCGACCCACCGCCGGGCAAATCGCCTGATGATATGAAGGCGCTCAAGTCCAAGATCGATAGCAAATATGCTTCGCTCTACTATCCGTGGATCTCGGTCAGCAATCCGAACGCGTCGGTCGATCCGACCCAGCCGGAGGAGATCAGTCTGCCACCGTCGGGTTTCGTTGCCGGCATCTATGCCCGCAACGATGTCCAGCGGGGCGTTCATAAAGCCCCGGCGAACGAGACCGTCACCGGCGCTCTCGATCTGGAAACCCATGTCCGGTTCGGACAACAGGAAATCCTCAATCCGTTGGGCGTGAACTGCATCCGGTCCTTGCCCGGGCGCGGCATCCGGGTGTGGGGCGCACGAACGATCAGCTCCGATCCGGAATGGAAATACGTCAATATCCGGCGCTATTTCCTGTATCTGGAAGCTTCGATTGATCGCGGCACCCAATGGGCCGTTTTCGAGCCCAATGGCGAACAGCTTTGGGCCAATGTCCGCAGCACGATTTCGGACTTCCTCTACAATGAATGGGCCAATGGCGCCCTGCTTGGAAGCACGCCGAAAGAGGCCTTCTTCGTGCGCTGCGACCGTTCCACCATGACCCAGAACGATCTCGATAACGGGCGGCTTGTCTGCCTGGTCGGCGTCGCCCCGCTCACCCCTGCAGAATTCGTCATCTTCCGCATTGGCCAGGCCACTGCCGACGCGCGCAGCTGAAGGAGATAGAAAATGCCTACGCGTGAAACACCTTACAGTGCCTACAACTTCCTGGTCGAGATGGGCGATGATCCGCCGTCGAACACGGCCCTGGGCGGCTTCTCCGATGTCTCTGGCTTGTCGGCCGAGATTACGATGATGGAATACCGCCAAGGGAACGACAAGGAGAACTGCGTCCGCAAGATCCCCGGCATGCACAAGAGCGGCGATGTTACGCTCAAGCGGGGCCTGATGGGCCTGAAAAACTTCTGGACCTGGGTCGAGGCCACGCGTTCCAATCCCGACACTGGCCGGGCCGTGACCATTACCCTCAATGACGAAGTCGGCGCAGCGATCATGAAGTGGAAGCTTCTCGATGCGAAACCGATGAAATGGACCGGACCGACCTTGGCAGCAAAGGGCGCCAGCGATGTTGCGTTTGAAGAGCTGGTTCTGTCGGTCAAGAAGCTGGACATGGTGGAGGACTAGTCCTGCCTGCGGGAGGGCCCTGGCCACGGCCGGGCGCACTTCCCGCTGGCGGTTGACGCAATCAGCCCATGCCCCTGCCCCAGCTCACCATAGACCAGGCCCCGGCCAAGGTAGCGATGCATCCGGCCCGCGCCGACGTACCGCTGTTTGTCGGCATGGTCGCGCGATCCGAGCGTCCGCTACCACCGGCCCACACCGCTTGGCTGGAGCAAAGTGACTATGCCGGGTCTGGGCAATTGGCACGCTCTGCAGTGCAGCAGGAAAGCCTGCTGGATGTGCCGATGCCTATCGACAGCTTTGCCGAGTTTGAACAACTGTTCGACTGGCGCAGCCGTCCGCTTCAATCCGGATCTCCCGATAGGGTACCGTCGCGGCTTGGACTCGCGGTTGAGCAGTTCTTCAACGAAGGCGGCGCGCGGTGCTGGGTGGTCAGGACGGGTGATCCGTTGCCAGTCATGGAGCAAGATGCCTCTACCGAGGCAAACCCTGACGATATTGCGGCGTATCAGGCACACCTGAGCTGGGCTCCTGCCAATGCGCCAGCTGATGCGGCCGAGCGGGTCCCCCTGCTGCCGGGGCTGGTCGGGAATGATGCCTCCTGTGATCCGCAGGACCCTGCCACCTGGCGCGCCAGTGGCCATATTCTGGGCCTCGACGAAGCGGCCTATATCTGCCTTCCCGACTTGCCCGACCTTGTTTCCGGACCGGCGATCCGCCTGCCCGATCCCGACTTTCCGGTTATCGGTGAAGAACAGTTCATCCCCTGTGCGCCAGAGGACGATCCCGTTCCACAACCAGAGGGCATCGGGCGCCCGGCTCTTGCAGCCCCTCGCATGGGGCTGGAGGAATACCGCACATGGGCCATCGCGACCCGCCATTTGCTGACCATGATGGCAGGGCGCACCAGCGCCGCGCACCGGCGCGATGTCATCCATGTCGCCGCCCTGCCGCTGCCAGATCTCGGCGACCCGAATATGCCGGCAGAGGCCTCGACCTGGCCCCTCAGCCTCGACGACACCAATCTGGCGGAACTGGATGGCCTTGGCCTGTTTTCGGACCAGTTGGTTGGCTCCGGCCGCCAGGTGCTGGCCTATCCATGGCTGGCCACCAAGCAATCGACCTCTCAGCCCGAAGCGATCTGCGGCGGTGAAGGCGCTTTGCTCGGCCTGATAGCCCGCCGCACTTTGGGAAGCGGACTGCACAAGGTAGCCACAGGCCCGCTCGTTTCGGGTGTTCGCGATCTCGAACCCGCGTTCCCTGCCGATATCCTGCGCCGCGAACCGGTCGACAGCCCCTACCAATGGTTAGGCGATTGCCTGTGCCTGTTTGGCTGGCGGCGCAGCGATCTGCACCTGCTGTGTGATGTCACGACTTCGCGCCAGGACGCGTGGCGCGATGGCCAGGCCAGCCGCATCGTGGGGGCTCTGCTCCGCCATGCCCGGCTGATCGGTCAGGAGGTCGCATTTGGTGACAATGGCCCGGCCAGCTGGTCGCGCGCCAAAGAAAGCATCGAACAGCTACTCGGCCAATTCTGGCAAGGTGGCGCCTTGGCCGGAGGCAGCGCTGCCGAAGCCTTCGAGGTCCAGTGTGACCGGTCCACCATGTTGCAGAGCGACATCGACCAGGGCCGTGTGATTGCCAATGTTCGCTTCCGCCCGACCCGCACATTGCAACACATCGCTGTCTCGCTTGATGTGGTGGGAGGCGGCGCATGACCATCACCGTGCCAGCCGGCCAGGACATGATGACCCCACTCGGGGCCTATAACTTCCATGTTTCCTTTGAACTTGGTCTCTTCGAGAATATTGCGGCCGTATCAGGCGAAGACAAGAAACTTGGCCATGACAAGGAAGCCATCGTTGGTGGTTTCTCGGATGTATCCGGTCTTGAAGCCTCGATGGAGCCCAAGACTTTCCGCTCTGGCGGAGACAATTATCGCGTCCACCAGCGGGTCGGACAGGTCAGCTTCTCGCCCATTGTTCTCAAGCGCGGACTGGTCCTCTCTCGCCATCTGTGGGGTTGGTTTTCGCTGTTTGCAGGCGCGAACCATCCAGCCAATGGCGACAATGCTGCCAACGGTAATTGGAATGCCAGCTCACGAGCCGACGTGTCGATCGTATTGCTCCAGAACCGCAAACCCGTGGTCGGTTGGAAGGTCGAGCGCGCTATGCCGGTCAAGTTTCGCGTCGGTGATCTCAACGCTTCCGGTGGGGAATTGGCGGTCGAAGAGCTCCATCTCGCGCATGAAGGCTTCCACGTCCTTGCCGGCGATGATCTTTCCGCCCCTGCGCCCGACGGCGACGCGACACCTGCGGAGGCCACGGCATGACCGCAACCTCCCCCACAATTGCCAAGGCCAGCATCGCCAAGGCCGATGACGATAGCGACAAGGTCGAATTCTCGTTCAATCCCGAAACGCTCAGCCTCACGCTCGGCAATCAGGTAAACGAGGAAGAGGAAGGCGACGATACAGTCGTCACCGTCAAGAATACGCGGCCGCGCCTCAGTATCACCTTGTATTTCGACACCAGTGAGGAAGGCACCGACGTCCGAGCCGGCAACAACGGGACCGAGGCGCTCAAGCATCTGGCCCAGCCTCCGGGCGAGGCGGTCATACCCCAAGTGAAATTTACATGGGGTGGTTTCGCATTTGTAGGTTTCATCGAAAGCATCAGCGAAACCCTCGATTTCTGGTCGGCCGAAGGCATCCCGCTCCGTTCGTCGATACAATTGTCGATGAGCGGCAGCGCGCTGGAAGAATTGCCTTCGCAGGCGATGCAAACTGCCGAAGTCGACGCCCCGATTGGCGGACTCGGAACGACCGCACTGGCGACCAAGGCTGGTAACAGCAAAAAGGGGCGTGATGTCGCCAAGAAGAATGGCGTCGAAAACCCCCGCTTCCCCGGTGGCAGTGGTGGCGGTGGAAAGATCGGCCTCGGCGCAAGTGCAGGCATAGGCGGCGCGGCCGGCTTCAAACTGGGCATCAGCGCAGGTGCATCGCTGGGATTTGGCTTTGGCGCTTCAGCCGGCGGCGGTTTCGGCCTGGGCATCAGCGGCGGTGCGGGTTTCGGCCTGGATGTTGGTCTCGATGTCGACATCGGCCTCTCTGCCAATGTCGATATTGGCGCATCGGCCAACCTCTCTGCCGGGATTTCCGGTGGCGCAGGCATTGGCTCTTCCTTTGGCGCCGGTACGTCTTTTGACGGCGGCGCTTCGTTCGGTTCCTCTGCGTCGATCGGCGCTGGCTTCTCTGCCGGAGGCGGCATCGGCACAAGTTCAAGCTTCGGCGCAGGTGCAACATTCGGCGCTAGCGCTGGTGCCTCGGCTGGCGCATTTGGCGGTGCGACCGGGTTTGGTGCCAGTGCAGGCGCCAGCGCAGGCTTCTCGGCGGGCGCTATCGCGGGATCATCCGGCGCAACGTCGTTCTCTGCCGGCGCAGTTGGAGGGGCCGCCGGTTTCTCTGGCGGAGCTTTCGGCGGAGGCGGTTTCGCAACGTCATCGTCATCCAGCAGTTCGGGTTGGTCGAGTTCATCCACCGGCATGCGCCCACTGGCCGGATTGTCGGCGAGCGAAGGCGCGTTTTCCGGATTGCTGTCGCCCCCTGAATCCGGCGGCCCATCGCTTTCGGTCGAATCTGTCTTGCCCGCCTGGGACATGCCACGCCCCGGGCCAGGGAGCGATTTCGATCTGCTCGGCCGCGCCACCATGACCACCCAGACCGTGCACTCGTCCGGCGGGACCACCACCCGCAAGAGCACCGCCAGCTCTGTGAGGATCCTGTGATGCGGAGAACAACAACCTTCAGGAGAGCATTCGATGGCTGTCACAATCGAACAGATGGACGCGGAAGAGCTACCCGGACCGGGGCAGGATACGCCGCGACCATCCGGCAACGCACCGCCCTCTCCGCAATCGGAAGCCGCACGGCGGATGATGCAGCGTCAATCGCAGCGGGCGGCGGAGCGGCAATGGCGCAGAATGGCAGACTGACGGTCTCAAATTCGCGGGAGCTGACCTGATGGCTCGCGATGACAACCAGACCTATATCGGTACCCGCCCGACGATCGAAATCGACGAGCAGAGCTACCCCATGCTGCTGCGCAACCTGCGCAGCCTACGGATGACCGAAGCCCTGGGCGGACTCTCTTCCATCGAGATCACCTATACCGACTGGATCGACGCCCCGGACGGCACGCGCGGCTTTGGCGCGATGGGCGATGATCACCCGATGCGGATTGGCCGCCCGGTCCTGGTCGGCATGGGCCCGGAAGAAGATCCGATCGAGATATTCCGCGGGATCATCACTGCAGTCGAAAGCGAGATCGAGGACGGACGCCCGCCTGTCATCACGCTGTTTGCCGAAGACTTGCTGTTTCCGCTGCGGCAGACCCGCCGGTCTTTCCTCTACGAAGCCAAGACGCCCAAGCAGGTGTGCGAGGAAATCGCCGGGTTCCACAATCTCTCGGTAGAAGTTCGCGACGGCCTGGACGAGCCCGCGCGAGACTGGCTGCAAATGGGGCAGTCCGATCTGGCCTTCCTGCGCGCAATCCTCGGCAAGCTCGATGCCGACCTGCAAATGGTCGAGAACACTCTCCAGATCGGGCCGATAGCCGATCAGGAGCGGACCGAGGTCGAGCTTGCTTCGCCCGGCAATCTGATCCGCGCACGCGCCCGGGCCGATATCGCCACCCAGAGCGGCGAGATCGCCGTCAGCGCGATGGACATTGTTGGCGGCGACAAGGTCGAGGCGAGCGTGACCTCGGCAGACAGCCCCGGCCCCGGGGAAGGGGCCGACGGCAAGGCCTATCTGGACGCCCATTTCGCCGCCTACCGCACCCAGCATCGCAGCCAGGGTCCGATGGAGCAGGGTGGGGTCGACGCTTACGCTGCCGCCGCATTCCGCCAACAGGCCCGCGAGTTCGTGCGGATCGAGGGAACCGCATCAGGAAACACGCAGATGCGCGTGGGTAGCTTCGCCATCATCTCCGGCATGAACCCCGCCTTCATCAACCAGTATCTGGTGGTCGAGGCCAACCACTGGTTCGACGCCAATGCCGGGTATTTCGTCGATTTTACCGCGCTTGGCGCCTTTTTCGGAGAGCAGCCATGACAACGCTCGGCAATCCTGCCCGCACCACCGGTTTCGCCCCTGTGGCCACACCGGCGAACTGGATGGCCCTGCCGCACTCGGCATTTGTCATCAACGTCACCGATCCGGCCAATCGTGGCCGGGTGCAGGTCCAGCTATCGGCAATTGACCCGCAGGGTGAAGCCCTCGTTTGGGCCCGGGTTGCAACCGGATTTGCCGGGCCAGACTACGGCCTGTTTGCGCTCCCCGCCATCGGCGAGGAAGTGCTGGTCGTCTTCATTGATGGCGACCCGGCCTCTCCCGTGGTGGTGGGGGCCATGTGGAAGGGCGATGACGCTCCGCCCGAAGATACTCCGTCCGACGATGTGAATGTGTGGAGCCTCAATGGCCGCAATGGCAGCCGCATTGCCATCGACGAGAGCAGTCAGGGTAGCGAGGTAGTTTCGCTCGAGACGCCCGACACCATGAAAATCACGCTCACACACAATGAATCCATCAAGTTGGAGATGGGGCAAGAAAGCATCACGATCAGCAATAGCGGGATCGATATCAATTCGACCGGCTCGGTTACGGTCAATGCATCTTCGCTGACAATGAAGGCGAGCAGCACGCTCGTCCAATGTGGTTCGACCACCTTCACCGGTGACATCACCTGTAGCAAGATCACAACGGCAAGCGTCGTCAGTTCTTCATACACGCCCGGCGCGGGGAATGTCTGGTGACCGCCATTCTCCATCCGGCACGGGCACGGCGCATGCGGGTAAAACTGCCCCCGCGCCCGCATCATGACGCCCATCTGCGCCCTTTGGGCCAATTGGGCGAAGGCGGCGCGCTGATCGTTCCTTTTACCGAGCCATCCTATACAGACGCCCTGTTTGCCGACCTGTTGGCCGACAATTGGCAGCAAAGGCTGCTCGACCGCCGGACCTACGATACTGACCAGCATGACATCCCGCGCCTTTCCCCGCCGGTGCATGCAAAAACCAATGTGATCCTGTTCGAACTGGCTTGCGCGATGCCGGGCACGCCGCCTGTGGCACCGAACAAGATTGATTCCATGGGATTTGTGCTGCGAAGGCTGACGTCGAGCGGCCAGAATCTGATCTGGCGCAAGCAGAACAAGAAGCCCCTGGGCTGGTACAAAATTGCCCAGCCCGCCCAATTCGAAGCCGATCCCGATCCCGGACGGCAAATGGAACTGGCACCCGGCAAGAGCGACGATGCCCTTGCGGCGGTTGCGGCGCTGCGCAACCAGACTGCGCTTCCGGCGGAAGAAGTATTCGATCTCTATCGTGCGCCGCCCGATGTCTGCGCAAAATTGGGCAAGACCGTTCTGTTTGGAACGCTGCCGCTGGCAAGTCTTGATACCAGTCCAGCAGCGGAAGATGCTGTCGATTATGCCGCACTGACCGGGACCGATGCCGAGGCTCTGAATGCCCATCTTTCGCGTCTGATCCAACAAGGCCAGGCCGAAGACTTCGATAAGGCAGGGCAGGTCTTGAGCCGTTCTTGGAAGGCGCAAGAACAAACCGAAGACTCTGGCCTGACAGATCTTGCCGAACTGCTGCGGCAATCGCAAAACGAGCTCGGCCTCGAAGCGGGCACACAAGCTTCTCGCAGTCTCCTAGCCGAGCTGAACTCCATCCGTCTGCCTATGACCCAGACGAATAGCGGCGTGGTGACATCAACCTATGCGGCAGGAGATTGGCTGATTGCTGCTGCCCCGATCCTGCTCGGCGAACAGACCAATTCAGGCAATCTGAGAATGCCCCTGCGATGGCCTTTCCGAAGTTCAGCGAAAGGCGCGACCTTGTTGGCCAAGGCCAAAGCAGCGCTTTCGGAAAGAGCCGGCGAATTCCAGCCTGATACGCCAAAGTTCGACAACGATAACTGGCTCTATCACGTCAAACCGTTCGTGCGCCTCTCGCATGGTCCGGAGTGCCCGATCAGGCTCGTTTGGGGCCAACACTCCCGCACTTTCCGAATTCGCCCCTGGTGGGACAGCGACGCACCGCCGGTCAAAATCGGCCTGCCCGATGTGAGTGACCTCAAAGACGTCAAACCCAATGTCGCGTTCGAGATGCCACCGATCCTGGCCAACCTGCTCAACAAAGATCCCAAGAAGCTGGCCGATGGCGAGGGTTCGAAACCCTCAGGTGTCGGCCTTGGCTGGCTGTGCAGTTTCTCGATCCCGATCATCACCATCTGCGCCTTCATCGTGCTCAACATCTTCCTGAGCCTGTTCAACATCTTTTTCAGTTGGATGCTCTGGATCAAGATTTGCATTCCCATTCCCGTGAAGAAGGAGGGCGCATGACCGGCCCGATTTTCACCAGCAGCAAACTCGCTGGCACACCGGTCGCTGTCGGCTGGCCGCTCCTGCCTGTCCCAGACGAGAACGGCCGCATGCAATGGCCTGACGGGCCTGCGAGCATTCGCCAGTCCATCGAGGTGATCCTGCGCACTGCGCCGGGTGAATTGCTGATGCGCGAGCAATTCGGGGCCGGCCTCGAGCAGATGCTCGACCGGCCCAACGATGTCGCGACCCGCAATGCCATCCGCCAAGCCGTCTCCACGGCCATCACCCGATACGAATCTCGCGTGCAACTGGAGCGGGTTGCGGTTGCAGAAACCGATGATCCGCGCCGGGTCGACGTGACCATTTCTTACCGGATCCGCCCGAGTGGAACTGTCGATACCCTGCGCGCTGCCGTTGATGTGGGAGGCGCCTGATGCCGATCAAACCACCAGCCCTGGATGATCTGGATTTCGAACGCCTGCAGGCCGATCTGCTAGCCAGGATTCCGGCGCACACACCGGAATGGACTGCTCCGCAAACCGGCGATCCCGGCCTCACCATCCTCCAGCTGTTCTCCTGGCTGGGCGACAATATTTTGTATCGGGCCAACTTGATCCCGGAACGCCAGCGTCTGGCGTTTCTCCGGCTACTCGGCTTGCAGATGCGGCCAGCGCTGCCTGCGCGCGGCCTGGTGCAAATGCAGTTCGACAATCCCGCGCAACTGGCCAGTGCCGACTTCCGCAAGGGCGTGCGGATCGACCAGCCGATGCCGTTTGAAGTGCAAAACGAGATCGAAGTGATGCCGGTCGAGGGGCAGTGCTTCATCAAGCGGGCTCCTTCGATCAGCGAGCAGCAGCAACTCGCGGGATTGCTGCCTGATTTGCAGGAGCTGTTTGCCATCGATGCCAGCGTGGCTGGCTACGTCACCACGCCGATATTTGCCGACAACAAGGCAGATCGGACTGGCGTCGATATTCTGGGCGATTCTGTCGACGGGGCCCTGTGGGTCGCCTTGCTCGCCCCTGATCCGGAACCTGCCACGGTCGCAGCTGCATTGGCCACACTGGGCGGCGGGGAGGACAACCGCGCCGCAACTCTCAGCATGGGCGTTGCGCCAAGCATGGCAACGCCGGAATTTGGCGAGACTATCGGCATTCGCGAGCCGATTCCGCAGGTCTGGGAGGTTTGCACCGGTCGCGGCGAAGGCAACCAGTACCTCCCTCTCGACATGTTGGCCGACAGCACCGCGGGCCTGACCCGCAATGGCGTTGTGCGCCTGCTCTTACCCGGCAAGGATGACATGGGCGCACCCAGCAACGATGTGGCGGATGCATACCAGGCGGGCGTGGGTGACCGGCCGCCTCGGATTGACGATCCAGTCATGGCGGCACGACTGGTGACCTGGCTGCGCATGCGCCCTGATAGCGCTACAGCGGCGGGCAAATTGTCGCTCGGCTGGGCCGGCCCCAACTGCGCCGAAATCGAACAGCGCCGCAGCTATGGCCGCCAGACCATCGGACGCGGAACGGGCTCCAGCGGGCAAGAATTCGAACTAGGCGTCGGCGCCATTGAACCCGCATCACTCCAGCTCGCGGTCGAAGAACAAAGCGGCCTTGTGCCCTATCGCCAAGTGCCGGAAATCGGCGCAGCAGGGGCGGGAGAACGCGTCTACACTCTCGATAGCGAAGCCGGGACAGTCCGCTTCGGTGATGGAATTCATGGCAAGGCTCCCGAGGCTGGCCGCGCGGTTCAGGTTATCAGCATGCGCGCCGGTGGCGGACGCGAGGGCAATCTGCCGGCTGGATCACTCGCCCAGTTCCCGGCCCAATCGGGCAAACCCAAGATCAAACTGAACCAGCCGCTGGCACTGGCCGGAGGCCTGGACGCCGAGACGATGGAAGCCGCTGAGCAACGGATTCCCGCCACAATCCGCCATCGCGATCGCGCAGTCACCGCCAGCGACATCCACACGCTGGCAGCAGCCACGCCCGGCGTGCCGGTCGCCCGGGTCGAAGTGCTAGAGCATTTCAGGCCTCACAATCGCGAAACGACCATGCCTGGCGCAGTTTCTGTCATGATGCTGCCAGCCTCGACACGCAGCCGGGCGCCTGCGCCGCGACCCGACCGCCCGATGCTGGAAACACTGCATCGCTGGCTCGATGAGCGCCGCCCTCTGGCAACAGAGCTGTATGTCGTTGCACCCGAGTATCGTGCCATCGGCGTGACGGTCGCAGTCGAACTTGTCGATCAGGACAGGCGTGAAGAACTGCTCCAGATGGTGACCAATCGTCTCCACCAGCTCATCTGGCCACTGCAGCCAGGCGGATTGCAGGGTGGCGGTTGGGAGCTTGGCAAGACGATCGAAGCAAGGGCGCTCGAGCTCGCTATCGGTCAATTGCCGGGCATACGTTCGGTCGCACCGATCCGCCTCTTCACCGGGCAGGATAGCGACTGGCGCGAAGTCAAAGCCAATGCCGATGGCAACGTCGTGATCGAGCTCAAGAAATGGCAATTGCCGGAGCTGATTTCGGCTGGTGTCTCGACCGGCACAGTCGCTGCCGACTCTGTCCCGGCTGCGCATGCGTCGTCCGGATCAAGCAGCGATGCAGTCCCCGTACCTGTCGTGCCGGAGCATTGCTGATGGCAATCCGCACCACCTGGACCAACGGAGGCCGCACGCGATGGACGTAAACAACGTCCCCTTCTGGCAATGGCGCGGGGCCAGCGCATTCGGGCTTGGGCCAGACGCGCCTTTCCCCGCCACGCCCGACACGGTCGCGTGGGATGCCGCTGACAATGCGCTGACTATCGCCCGCGGAGAGCCCGAGCCTGAATTGGTCGAGGACGAGGCGCGTGCGCGGGACCTGATCAATCGCCCGTCTGCAATTTGCGATAGTGTGGGCAGCTTCGCTTGGTGGGATGATGCCAGCGGGCATTTGCTCGCCAGCGGCTTCGCTCTCGATCCGATCCGGCTTGCCGATGGTCTGGACGACAATCCCGTGATCCGCCGGCCCAGCGATATGGGGTTTGCCGACGATGTCGCCTGGCTTGCACGTGACGGAAAGGTCGCGGCCATTGATATGCGCCAGCGCTGGCCAGTCGAAATCGCCCGCGCCAATGGCTTCAACGCCAGCCTGATCAGCGCTGCACCGGCATCGGCCCCTTGGGCCCTGGCGATCGATACTGGCAAAATCGCGAGAGTGCTGGGCAGCCCGATGCCTGAGATCGCCCGGCGCGTTGCCCCGGACGATGCCTTCGTGCCTGATGATCCAGACCCCGAAGACCTGCGGATCAGGATCGAGGCAGATGTGCGCATTCCCGACCCTCTCGAGCCAGTTGCTCTAAGGGCCGGTCCGGATGACCAGCTCGCGATCCTGTGCTGGAACCCGGGCGAGAATGCAGAGCTGCTGATCTACCGGCACGGCGAGGAACTTCGGCGCCAACCCCTGGCCGGGATACGATTCCCGATTTCATTGGCCTGGGATGGCGACGACCAGCTGTGCCTGCTTGCAACCGACGGCGCAGGCCTGGCCAACCGGGTCTTTGCCTTCGATGTCGCGCAGATTGGCCAAACCGACGCGCCGCTGACGCCTAACGGACGCTTCATTCCCCTGATTGACCATGCAGGGCACGGCTTGTGCGACGGCCCGTGGGAACAGGCGTTTCACATCGTCCAGCGTGAGCGGCCGCAACCCCATCTCGGCTTGCAAAGGCTACGCTCCATTTCACGGCTCGGCCATGCGCGCGCCGGGAGCGTGATGATCGGGCCAATCGACAGCGGCCGATATGATTGCGACTGGCACCGGTTCTATTGCGAAGCCCGTTTCCCCGAAGGCTGCGGTGCCCGTATCGCCCTTCACGCCAGCAATCGCCCCAGCCGACCAGACACGCCCGCCAATTCTGCCAACCGCGAAGGCTGGGCCCTGCATCTGGCAGGCAGCGCTACGGCGTGGGAGAATGCGCCGGAAGATCTTTACCAACCGCAATGGCCGCGCGCGGCCTGGTCCCATTCGGCCAGCGAGATTGCAGGCCATACCGGCTTCCTTCCCTGCCCCCGCGAACAGGGCAAGGCTGGGCTGTTTTCCTGCCTGATCCAGGATGGACGGACGCAAGTGAGGCGGGTGAGCGGGCGCTATCTCTATCTCCATCTCGAACTGACCGGAGACGGTCAGCGCAGCCCCGAACTCTATGGATTGCGGGTCTACGGAAACCGTTTCTCCTATCGTGACCGCTATCTGCCCGAGCTTTATGGCGAAACGGTTTCAGGCCCCGACGCAGCAGAGGCTGGCAATGCCACAGGGGCCGATTTCCTCGAGCGCCTGGTCCACCTGATGGAAGGCCCGATGACCGAAATCGAGGGCCGCGTGGCGCAAGGTTGGACCGTCTCCGACCCGCTGACCGTTCCCGCGGACGGGCTTGACTGGCTGGCCAGTTGGACGGGCTTCGACTTCGGGGACGACACCGACCTCGCGCGCAAGAGGCAGAAGCTGCTGTGCGCCCCGCATCTGCGCCGCCTGAACGGCACGCTGGCGGGGTTGAATGCAATTCTCGAGCTCGAAACAGGTGGGCACCTTATTCGGGGCGGGCAGTTCGATCCCGATCTACCCGCACCGCGCCCGGGGCAATTGGCGCAAATCGAGATCGCTGGCCAAAGCTATCGCGCGCTGGTGCTTTCGATTGCGGACCCTCGCGGCGGCGGCCAAGCAGAAGTCTTGATCGGCGGCGGGGTGACCCGTGGAAGTATCGTGACGCTGGAAGGTTTCCGCCTGCGGCGCACCTTCGCCACCATCCTGGGTGCCGATCTCGCCGATGAAAGCGACCCGATGCTGCTCGGCATGGTCCGGTCGGGAAATTCGGTTGTCGGCGACAGCTTGATCCTCGGCGCTGAAGAGCGTGCCGATTTGCTTGCACATTTTCGCAGCGACTTACCGATGACCGCCTCCGAAGAGGACGATCTCGCCGAATTCTACCGCAAGCTCGCCCACTCTGTCATGGTGCTGGTCCACAAGGAAACACTGGCCGATCCCGTCGATGCAGAACGTCTCATGCGTGAGGCACGAGGCATGGCGCCCGCCCATGTTGAAACAACGCTATTGCGGATGACCGCACCCTTCATGGTGGGCGCTGCGTCGCTGGTCGGGATCGACAGCTTCCTGACCGACCCGGCCCAGCCGGACCCGTTCCGCGTGGAGAGCAGCGATTTGTCATCAGGAGATGTCCTGATGGGTACCGGCGCTCTCGACCGGCGCAGCGACGGCCCCGTCGATCCGGCCCCGGTCGCCCATGCCGCCGGGCCCGACACCGTTTCATCATCCGACGGATTTTGGCTCGATGCCAGCAATTCCGCGGCGGCGCGAGGGCGCAGGATCAATCGATACATCTGGACTTGGCAATGAAGGAGTAACCCATGCCACGCTTTATCAAGAACAAGCCCGTGACCCAGGTACAGCCGATCGTGAAGGTCGAGTTGGGGCCTAATGACCAGCTGCCTTTGGGCGCCAGCCGTTTCGAACTGGTGGTGACCGACGATGCCGGCAATGAAAGCGAGCCAGCCTCGATCGAGGTGGTTGTGCTCGATGCCGCCAAGCCGACCGCCGTGCTGGATGTGGTCGATGGCAACGGGAAACGTGTCGAGCCGCGGATCCGGCAAGGCCAGGGCTTCAACCTGTCCGGCGCCCGATCGAGCGACAAGGGCGACGGCAAGGTGGTGAAGTATCGCTTCACGCTGGTTGATCGGGACTGATTGCCGATGCCCGCGCTCAAACTGAACAAGACGGTCACCCAGAAATCGCCCACGCTGGCGGTGACCAACAAGTTCAAGCCGGGAACCTACCGGTTCCGCCTGAGCGTGATCGACGATGCGCAGAATGAAAGCGCGCCGACAGAGATCGTGGTGACAGTGATCAAGCCGACCGCCCCGATCCGCGTCAACGAGCGCATCGCCGAACGGCTGCGCATCCGTGATCCGCGCCGCCGCCGCATCAATGTTCCCCCCATCCGCGACGGCATCATCCGCCGCTGACCCTGAGAAGGATTGCCGACCATGAACCAGCTGACCGACATGATCGACCCGCTCGAATCGGGCCCCGATGCGGAGCGGGTGAACTACGCTGCCGGGCTAATGCTGGATGCGGAGGATTTTCGCGCAGAGCAGACCTATCATCGCGGGCGGCTTGCCCGATTGCTCCAGGCTCTGGTCGGGCACGGAACCCTGGCAGGGCTCCTGGCGAAGGCGCCGGATGCCGATGATGCAGAACGGGAATTGCGTGTCCTGCCCGGCATCGCAGTCGACCGGTATGGCCGGATTATCGAATTGGCAGAGCCGCATTGCATCCGCCTCTCACGCTGGTTTTCCCAACAGGATGGGGCCGGATTGCTCGCCGCCATGCATGTGCTTTCGGGCAAGCGCGTTGTCATCGCCGACCTGTTCTTGTCAGCTCATAATTGCGCACGCGGGCGGAGCCCGGCCGTGGCCTCGGGCCCATTCGACACCATTGATCCGACCGTCCCGTCCCGCCTTGAAGAGCGTGGCGCCCTGTCCCTTGTCTTGCGCAAGGAAGGAGGCGGAGATCCCGTGCCCTCACCGACCAATCACTGGCCTGGTGGCTCCGCTAGCGCGAAAGCGCAGCGAGAGGCTGTTTTGGGTGCATGGCCGACCGATCTGGCCGCGCTGGCCGATGGCGAATTGGCCCCGTTTGCAGAGCATGTTGCAGGCGAGGACATGAGTGCCGTCCTGCTCGCGCGCATCGCCATTCCGGTCAAAGCACCTGGTGCGGGAGAGACCCGCCCGATCCTCAAACTCGATGCGCCCGTTGCCGTGCGCAACGATTTGCGTCCCGTCATTTACCTGCCGGGCAAGTGGCAAGGCATGCCGCTTTCCCCCGTCACGCTGAACCAGCCCTGAGAAGGATACCGTCATGGCTTCATCCGCATCCGACAGCTTCATCCGCGCCTCTGGCAGGCTCCAGATCGGCCTGGGCGACCTGGTCGAGCAGCTCGATCTCAAGGTTCCCGCCAACAGCAGCGGCGGCTGGGGCGCAGTCCCGACCGATGAAGAAGGGGCCTTGATCCTCGACGGAATGCGCAAGCGTCCGCGCTATTTCGACGGGAAATTCCTGACCGCAGCCGATCTTACGCGTGACCAGGACTATATTAGGCAACGCCAGAACGACCTCGCAGCAGCAGTCGGAACAGGCATTGTATCCGGCCTTAATGTCCAATCCACCGGCACGGTCGGGGCGGATTCGCTTGCCATCACTGCTGGCCACGGGGTCACCCCGACCGGCGCTATCGTGATGATCAGTGCAGACCGGACCATCCCGCTGGGCGACATTGCCGAAAGCCGCCGTATCGATGCGGCATTGGGTATTGCCAGCCAGCCGTCCTTGCCTCTGGCCAGCCGGTCCGGCCTGTTCATCCTCGCCCTGAGGCCTGTCGAATTCTCGGCCAATCCGGTCGCCTCCTATCCGACCGAGATCAACGGCGAGCGAACATTCCAGGACGGAGACATTATCGAAGCAACCGCGATTACGCTGATTGCATGGCCTGATGCCGACGATGCGACCGATCTGGACAGCTCCAGGGCCCGTGCCGCGCGCAGCATTTTTGGCAATGATCCCGGTCCCCTGCCCCATGATGCATTGCCACTCGCCATGCTCGGGCTTGATCGCGGAACGGTGCGCTGGATCGATACGGCCTTGGTGCGCCGCGAAACCGGCGCTGATAGCCCGCTCGAAATATCTTTGGGCGGGCGCCCACGCAGCATGGCCGAGGCTTTCCTGCTGCAATACCAGCGCCATCTTTCTGACGTGCTCCAGCAGCGCAAATCGCGCGGGATGCGCCCACAGTTTGCTGCGAATGAGCATTTCTCGCTCCTGCCCCCGGCAGGTCCGATGCCGATGGAATGCATCACTTTCGGGCGTGACGGGCTCGAGCAAGGATGGTTGCCGGGCGCATCCACCATGCAAGTGAGCCTGGTTCCGCAAGATGAGATCGCATCGATCATCGAAGAAACACTGACCCTGCCCCCGATCGATCTGTCCAAGAACGAGCAGGAGGGTATGGCCATTACCGCCCTGGTGCCGGTGCCGCGTCACAAGCTGCACGGCTATGCCAGCAATTTGCGCAGTCTGACGCGAAAGACCCTCGAGGTCCGCAAGACCGGCGATCTGCGTCTTGGTGGTCGCGGGCTCGACCGGATGATGGCCCGCCGCTTGCCCAGCGCGAACCTTGCCAAGCCGATGCTGCGCCCAAGCGGCTCCGGCTCTTCTGTCCTGAGCGCGGAGGAACAGGCGCAATACGAAATGTGGCAGGCATCGCTCGATGATGCTGCCGGATCCGTCCCGCAGGATGCCAATGGAATCCCGATCATCTTCTACGCTCGCCAGCGCACCGCGCCGCAGGCGACATCGCTGGTCGGCCACTCGATCGATCTGGACCTTGATGACGATACGCCCGAGCCAGTTCCGGCACCGACGCCTGCGCCAAGCCCGACTCCGTCGCCGACACCTTCTCCAACGCCGACACCGGGCCCAACACCAACCCCGGGCCCAACGCCCTCACCTACCCCGACGCCAACTCCTACACCGACACCAACGCCGACATCCGAAGAAGAACGGATCAAGCTGATCGAGAAACAGGCGCTCGAACTTGGCCTCAAGATGCGGCTCGACGCGGTGCAAAAGGCCGCCGCACCTGCTGCGGCATCGATTATGATCGATGTCCTGGCCAGTCCGCGCATAAACCCGGTTTTCTTCGCCAACTTTGTTCACGATCTTGAGTTGGCGCGGGACGCGATGCTGAAGCCGACCGAAGAGATCGAGCGCAGACTTCGCGAGACCGCGACGCGCGATCCCCGTCGGCGCATCCGCGAGGATGTTCGTTCCCGAACCGCGGTCGAAATGCTGCGAGGAGCCGATGCCACCCGCAATCGCGAGATGATCAACATGCTGGAGCGCAATCCGATGGCGGAACGACGCCTTTCGCGCGCCGACACATCTCTGAAACTGCTCTCGAAAGCACAAGTATCAAGCATTGCGACCGATTATCGCAGGCGTGAAATGGGCGAAGGCCTGCAGATCCTGGCACAAATGGGCGATCGCGAAATGTTCGAGGGCAAACGCGGCGCCTGGCTGGGTGATACTGGCTATGGCATCGAGATCGACCGCGGCTTCATCGAGCTGGATCGTGGCTTCATGAAAGAAATGGCCGACCCAATTCTGGAGGCAATCAAATCGCAAGAGCGCGAGATCCTCGACGAGGTGATGCCCAAGGTCACTGAGAGGCTCAAGTCATGAGCAAGGTGAGCAAGTTTCCGCGACCCTATCTGGCCGGCGAACACGCGCTGGCAACAGATCCGCCGATGGCGCGCAGTACGGGCGGTTTCTGGCGGCGTCGCGTCCGGCCGTTCGATGGTAGGTCACTTTCCCACACCGCACTCGAGGCGGAGCAGGTCGGATCGGGCGGAATCCAGCGTCTGCGGGGCCAGGCGGTCTCTGCCGGGGTCATCAAAGGCCTCAGCGTTGCCAGGCTCAATACCGGTTCCCCCGACTACCACCGCTCGATCCAGCTGTTCGAAGGAAACGGGCTTGCCCGCTCCGGAGAAGACGTCCGGGTGCGGGGCCGGACGCTCAATTTGCACGATTTGCCGGTACTGGCGACCGCAGGGCAATTGGAGGGGACGCCAGATCCTGAAGAGGATGGCCCAATCCCGGAAGGCAACACCGATGGCCCTTCACCGGTCGAAGGCGCGTTGCCCCGGCGCAATGGTGGCAAGCTTTTAGAATTGGTCGATGGTGGAGATAGCAGCCTCCCGCGGTTGGCGATCCTGTTGGCGCAACCCATAACAGTGGAGATACCCGATCAGGGCGATGATCCCGATTGTCCACCGGACCGCCGCGATGTCGCGCATCTGCAGCCGCTTGCGATGGACGGCGTCCGGCTCGCGCTGTTCGCCTGGCCCGATGATGTTGATACCGGGGGCCGCGGCACCGGCTACGTGCTGGCACCATCGCAGGCTTTGCGCCGCAACCACATTGCCGAGCGGATTTTTGATCTCGAGGCTCGCCATGGCCGGAGCGGCATGCATCCGTGGGAGCCCTATGGCCTGCCCTTGGCCCTGGTCGGCTTCACGCCAGACTGGCACATCGATTTCATCGACGCAGCAGCGGTCCAGCGCATGGGCGGCCAGCCCCGGCCACGCAATTCCATCGGCGCTACGCGGGCGAATACATTGATGGCCGAAGCGCGCCTGCGTCAATTCTCCGAGCATATGGCGGAAATGGCAGACGAGCCGCCGTTCAAGATACGTCAGTCGATCGAGTTTCTTCCCCCTGTCGGGGCCATGCCGGGGGAGCTGTTCGATCCCGAAGCACGCATGCAGAGTTTTTTCCCGGACAGTTTCGATCTCACTATGAGGCCCGCCATTCTGGAGGAAGTCGGCCGCCTGGTTGACGAAAGCGCTTCGCTCGAAACGCTGTCGGTCAACGAGCCGGACAAGGTGGAACTGCTATTGCCCCTGCCCGGCAAGCTTTATGATCCGGCCCTATTCGTAACGGAGAAAGTCGATCCTGCTTTCGCAGCCCAGTTGCGCAAGCTCCACCAGGAACGGGCTGCCGCAATCCGGGATCGCGAAAGCCTTCGGCGCAAGCTTGATAGCCTTGGTGTCGCATCCCAGGCCAAGCGCGGCGCATGGCCCGCAAGTGATCTCCAGGCGTCCGAGATCGCACCTGATCCGGAAATGGAACTCACCCTCGACACGCAGCGCGGTTTCGTACTCAAACCCGATGGTAGCCCCGCGCACCTGGAGTTCGGCGAATTCGGCAAGGGCGTTCCATTTGGCGCCGGGGACAATCTGTTTTTCTGGGTCCGGGTTCCAGAAGGCGAAATGCCTTCCGAACTCAGGATCAAGTTGAGGACGGACTCTGCAGAATTTGCAGCGACGATTTTCACCAAGCAGGAGGATGAAGAGAAGGAGAAAGAAAAGCCGACCTTCAATCGCGATATGATCGGGTGGCAAAGGGTCGTCCTGCCTGCAGCGAAGTTTGGCACCAAGGAAGAACCCTTTGGCAAGGACATCGCGATAGACCGGCTATTCGTCGAATCCGTGGATGGAATCCTCTTCTTGGGGGCGCTCGGCACGATGTCATCGTCGGATACCGTGACCTATCTTTCCAACGGCCTCCTGATCGGTAGTGGCGATATTACATCCGACCAACATGTCGATGATTTCGATAGCGCCAAAGACCCGACAGGACCGTTCGGGACCAAGGCTTTTGGCCAATTGCTTGGATCGACCGCATTACATTCCTTCAAGGACCGATGGAAGCAGCCCTATCTCGTACCCCACTTGCAGTTGGTAGACCAAAGCGGTCTCTCCGGCCTCGCAGCCGATCTGGAGAAACGCCTCGCGATCACCAATGATGCGATTGATGTCGGTTTTGTCAGGGCACGATCCGACATCTACCGGTTGCGCCAATACATCCTTGGCCGGTCCGAAGCGTCTCGCCTGATTACCTCGCCCGCGCTCGCCGACGTGGCCATGCGCGACCAGAGTGCACGCGCCAATGCAGATGATCTGGCCAAGTTCATGTCGAGCATAAAGGAGGTCGAGACTCAGTTCATCACGTCTGCGGTGACAGACGGTAGCGGTGGCGGTGGTGGCGGATCCAGCCCAACACCAGCGCCGAAACCATCTGGCCGGGATCGCGACGAGAGGGCCTTCAAGGTTTCCAGTTCGGAAAAGAAGATCGGAGGAAGTTCGACCTTCCTATCACAGCCAGCCGAAGAGGCTGCCGCCAATTCGATGGTCATCGCAATGGCGGCCAACATTTCACCCATGATGTGGGCCGGCTCCGGCATCGCGGCTAGTCAGCCTGGTCCCGCGCCGGCTGTGTCCAGCAATCCGCCCGTGGTCATGTACACTGGTGCGACATACACAGCCCTGCCCTACACTCCGCCGCCAGCCGAGACGACGATGACGTTTAAGCGGGCCTCAGACTACGACACGGCCCAGAACTATGGTGTAGCGATTGAAAAGCTGGGCTATTTCGACAGCCGCATCAAGGCCGCCGATATTGTTGGCCAAAAGGCCCTGCCCGGCCTGGTAGAACGCACAGTTACCGTGGCCGAACGCCTTAAAGTGAGCGAAGCGGCCAAGGCCCATGAATATGCTCTGGCGGGCAAAATCGCGATCCGCAACACGCTCACCCAACTGATGGAAGACGGCGATATCGGAATTGCGATCGGTGACTTGCCGGTTCCTGGATACGGGATCCTTCCTGACGGAGTGACCTGGCCAACCGATCCCAAGGCCGACAAGCCCGTGCTTGACCCGGTCACCCTCGAGCAGGTCCTCAATGCCGGCTCTGGCGGCGACGACATCATCGACGTTCGGGGCCTGTCCAAGTCCGAGAAGGACGATTCCCATGAATCCGACTATTTCAATGCCGCTGTGGCCGCGCTGGATGATGCTATTGCGCTGATGCGGCTGGTTGAAGGACGGGTCGACCTCTACCAGAAATTCCTCGGCGATTGTGAGTCCGTGCTCAAACAGGTGCGCAGTGATGCTGGGCGCCTCGAAAGCAATCTCGACAAACTCCAGCTCGAAATCGACGAGCTGCGGCACGACATCCTCGTCACCGAAGCGCTGGAGGCCGAAGACCGCAAATTCGTTGAGGAGACCAACGCCAGGCGCAGCGCGCTGATTGTCCAGTATGGTGATCGTATCCTGTTCCGCCGTCCGCGCGTGGCGTCCGTCATCACGCCAGCTCCGATTGCGAGCGCAACAGATTCAACTATCCCGTCGCCGATTGTCGAGTGCAGGTTCGAAGAGCATGAACTGCCCCCCGAACTGGCAGATTACGTCGCCTTGCTGCACGAGGTGCCGGTCGGCTGGTTCCCCAAGATCAGCAAGGCTGTTGAGCGTCTCAACCGGCGGAAGCCCGCGATCCGGGCCTTACAGCGCTCACGTTGGCGGGCTCAGGCCTTGCCGATGATGGTCCCGGCCCAGCCAGCCTATATCAATCCGGGCCTCGCACGGATCGGCGCGACCCTGGTTACACAGGCGAACCGGTTCCAAGGGTGGCGTGCAGCTGCAGCTGCGCTCGATCTGGTCGCGCTGGACCGCATGGACCTGTCGAGCCTCCACCAGACCGTGCGCAGGGTAACATCGATTGCCGACCTGATCGACAATGGCCGCGAGCGACCCGTTCTTGCTCGGCTTGCTTCCAGCAAAATGGAGGAACTCGCCAATGTCGCGGGATGTCTCAACGCGGCATTCGCGGAAACCGACCCGGCGATCCGCATGCAATGGGCCGAAATCCTGTCGGCGCATGACGATACCGTAAGCCTGGTTTCGCTCGCCGTTCTGCCCAGCTGGGAAGCCTTGCCAATCGGCCAGCGCCGGTCATTGCAAGACCTGACCGACTGGCTGTTTCTACAAGTCGACAGATCCGACAATGACGCGATCGAAGCGATCAGCGAACTGGTGCGCATCGCCTTGCTGCTGGCGGCACATGCACCGGTCGATCAGCTGATCCCGGCGACGTTGATCGATCCGGTCCCGGTGCGCACCGGTGGCCTGATCCCGCTCAAGGTTTCGCCCGACAGGATTTTCCTCAAACAATCGGGCCTGGTCCGGGACCGCCTGGGGAGGCCGGTCGCTCGGTTCGAGACCGAGGCGATCGGTCCTGACCGCGTCGAAGCGCGGATCGTTGAAGATTTCGGCATCGCCAAGATGATCGAACCGCAAATGACCTTCGCCTTCGGAGGCGGGCTGTTCCGCAAATGACCGGGCTCAACATCGCCCGGTTATCCTTGCGCGCGCGCAGAGACTCGCATTTCGGGGCACAAATGCGTCTGGAGCGTGCTCTGGCCCAGGCCAGCATTCCCGATCACAAGGTCTTCGCTGTCCGCAAGCTGGATGGCCTGAAATATCGCAAGGCACCACATGGGCAGGCCGTCCCGGCATTGGAAATGCGGCTAGCACGGCAATTCTCGGATGCTTTGTCGCCGGTTTTAGCGGGGGCAGTCCATGGCGCGACGCCCGCCAGCCACAGTGCGAATGCCGTCTATTTCAACGACATCACCGAAGCACGGGCCACTTTCCTGGCCATGATGGCATTGGGCAAGCCCGTCACCGGATGGTTCTGGCGCAGCATCCTTGGTCCGCAATGGCTTGAACCCACGCCGCGCGCCGCTGCGAAAACCATATTCGCTTCCATTTCCGTACCGGGCCAGGATGCTGGGTTGCTCGCCGCCGCCTTCACGCGTGCCATTGTGACGGCTGGGTTGGAGCCGATCGCGCGGCTTGTCGCGGAAAATGCAGCCGCGCCGTCGCCCTTGGCCCCGCAGCAACACGTCGTGAGCCTCGCGCGTCAGCCGGAAAGGGTCGCGGCCTCCACCGCTGATATTGCTGATCCGGACCACGGGCCATCCGCCCCCATCTTCGGGCAAGTCGCCAAGAGCCCTGAGATTCAGGCACTCGCAAGGAAGGCCACCATTTCTCCGGAGCAGAGCGAACCTGTGCTGATCGCCGCGATAAAGCTGCAAGTCCTGAAACTGAGGCCGGATCTGTTGGAATACTCCCAGCCTGCGGGGCCTGTGGTGCAAGTAATTCTCAAACAGGTCCGCGACGAAAGGCGCCGCAACGAAGAGCACGTTGAAACGCGATCGGGCCCAAGGCCACGACCCCCGGAAGGAGTAGCCAGCACAAAGCCTTCGCCCATTGCCGAGGCGCGTGAGCTTCCAGTTGAAGAAGGTGTTGACCAAAGCGAAGCATCGAACGCGCATGATACTCGGCAGGAATTCCACACAATCCAATCCCACCCGGAGACGAGCCAGGAGCAATCTTCGTTCGATCACCTACAGACCGTTACCGGTGCGGGTTTGCTCCTCGTCATTCCTTCGCTCGTCAGACTCGATTTTCCGGCGTGGCTCGATCGCAACGAAGACCTCCGACTAGGCGACTTCGCACGGCAGTTCCTTGTCGGGCTTGTCGCCCGTTATCAGCCGGACAGCGTGGAGGCTCTAGCCGCCGTGTTCGGCAGCGAATTCCAGTTGAATACCCGCCCGCCAACGCGGCCATGGCACGATGCCGAGGCGGTATGGCGCAAAGGGCTGGATCGCTGGTTGCGGCACACAGCATTGCTGCGCTTGCATGATCTCGCGCATATGCCGGGCGAATTGGTGCTGGAGGATGAAACCTGGCGCTGCCGTTTCCCGCTCTCCGCCATACAACTGGGCTTGCGCCGCCATGCCCTTGATGTCGATCCGGGCTGGACGCCATGGCTCGGCATGTCACTGCGCTATGACTATCGCGCGCGTGCCGACCAGCAGGAGCATTTGGCATGAACGCGCGTGCCGAGACGCGACCAAGCCTTGCCGGACTGGCCGAGAGATATCTTCTGGCATTGGCGCCAAGCCCTGTACCGGCAGGAATAGCGAACGATACGAGCGGACCGCTCGATCCGACGGGCTTGGGCGGGCAAATCGCCGCCATCGCCCGCAACCCCTCGCAGCGCGACAGCCGATTGTTGGCGTTGCAAAGTGCTTTCGGCTTCGGTGATCCGGAATTGCTCGCCGCCGCTCTCGCCTACAGGGTCGAGACCGATCCCTATTTCGCGCATCAGATTGCCCGTTTCCAGGAACCGCTTGGCAAGGGGCATATCCTGATCGGGTTCCTCGCATCGGCCTTCGGGCTGGATGACGCAGGCATCCTCGAACTGGCCGGTGGGGGTGCGGTCGCATCCGGCTTGCTGGATGTCGGGACAGAGGACGCAGTCCTGTGCGAGCGCGGCCTTGTCATGCCACAGGCTATGCTGGCGGCGGTTGGTGGGCATCCCCGCAAGGAAAGCTTCGCTAACCCGCTTGATCCGCTCTCGGTCAAGTTTGCGCCCGCTCAGCGCGATCAGATGGCAGACTTGAGCACTTGGCTATCAGGCGGGACAGGCCGTGTCCTCCACGTTGCCAATGCCGATCGGGAAGAGGCCCTAGCCTTTGCCCACCAATTGGCGGCCCGGCGTCAAGAGGAGCCGGTGGTCATCGACTCCGCGGCCCCCGCGCCGCCCGCATGGCTGCATTTGCGCCGGGCATTGCCCATCATCAGCGTCGATCTGGGGGTCGGCGAACACTGGTCTTTCCCCCAGCAAGTGTGTGCCCACACACCTTGCATCATCGTATCCGGGCTCGACGGGAAGATCGATTGTGCGCGGCCGATCCGCACATGGCAGGGCGGCGCGCTCGATTGCCATGAGCGCGAGCAGGTCTGGCAGGATTGGGGATACCCTGCCGCAGAGGCCGTGTCGCTTGCCAATCGGTACCGGCAGGGTGCCGGAGCAATCGCCCGCGCGGCACGATCGATGGAGAGCCAAGCCGATCCAGGGTGTGCAATTGCGCATACAACCCCGGCGCTCGACTTGCTCGCCCAGCGGTGCAAATCTGCCGATATTCCCGAAGACGCGCTTATCGCAACGCCCGATTTGCGCGACTCCCTGCGCCAAGTCGAGCAGCGGATCCTGCTGCGCGAAAGACTGAGCGACAATCTTGGGCCGGCATTGACGGCACGCTATCGCCCTGGTGTCCGCGCCCTGTTCACAGGCGAATCCGGTACCGGCAAAACCCTGGCCGCGTCTTGGCTCAGCGCCCGGCTCGGCCTTCCGCTCTACCGGGTCGATATGGCAGCCCTGAGCAGCAAGTGGATTGGCGAGACCGAGAAGAACCTGTCGCAATTGCTTTCGGCCGCAGAAACGAGCGATGCGATCCTGTTCTTCGACGAAGCCGACGCCCTGTTCGGGTCCCGCACGGATGTCAGCGACAGCAATGACCGGCACGCCAATGCACAAACCAATTTCCTGCTCCAGCGGATCGAGGATTTTGAAGGTATCGCATTACTGACCACAAACAGCCGCGACCGCTTTGACAGCGCATTTGTCCGGCGCCTTGACGCCATCCTTGAATTCCCGTTGCCGGACGCAGCGGCGAGACGCCAGCTATGGCTTTCGCACCTGGGGGATCATCATTCCCTCACCGGTGCCGATATCGACATTCTGGCGCGAGAACTGGATCTTGCAGGAGGCCATATCCGCAATGTCGTACTGGGCGCGGCGATCCGGGCCCGAATAGAAGAGCGGGCGATCAACCGGGCTGACCTCTTCAGCGCGATAGCGGATGAATTGGAGAAGCTGGGGCGCGCCACGCCTGAAATTTTCCCGACACTGGAATCATGAATCGGCCCCGCTCTGCATCGCGCTCCCGCCCGGGCAGGGCTCCGACCTCTTCCGGCACCAGCAATGCAACTAGGAGCGGAGGCGCACCACAATCATCTGCCCCCGCCCGGACGGAGCGCCATGGTAGTACGACGGGGTCAGGTGGCGGGACTGCCGGCTACCTGCAACAAGGCGTGTCAACCGAGTCTCTCTATGCCGCCTATGGATACGATCCGCTGCATGACCCGGCGATCCAGGCCGCGTTTGAACCTCCGGCGCAAGAGGAGCAGCCCCCTCGGCAGAGACAACGGCGTTCCGGCCGCCGCGGAGGGGTCATCGCGCAAGGCGACGGTCCGAACCAGATCATCTTCAATGCGTTTCAGCAAGATAGCCGTCCTGAACAGGGGCCCCTTCTTGTCCTGAGCAAGGTGGCGTCGCTCAAACTTTCCTCCGCTCTGGCACCGCCTGCATCCAGCCTGGGTGTGGACCCTGCCAAGTTGACGCAGAACAGCGATGACGAAGTCGGCAACCTGCCCGACTTTCGCGGTGCCTTCTCGAATGCAGTTGCCTCGGTCCGTGCGGCAATGACATCGCTGGATCGAGAGACGCGCAGCGTCGAGCGCGAGACGGCCAGTTTCCTGAGGTCACAGCACCAGGAGCGCCAGCAATCGCTGGACCTGAACCTGAGGACTCTGTCGACCGATCTGGTGTTGGCCCGGCGGGACCTGTCGAGCTCGGTGGACGGCTGGTTGTTCCATCTCGACATGTCGGGTGCCCGCATGGCGAGCGACTTCGAAAGCGCGGCCTCCGCTGCCAAGCGTTCGCTGCGTGAGCGCAAGGATGCATATGACCGAGATCTTGATCCGGTAATACAGGAGCGGGCCAGCCTGATTTCGCGCATTATCGAAGGTGAGCAACTGCTGTATGACAACAGTCGCGCCGCCAGCGATGCGATGGAGAATCTGAGGCAGAATCCGCAATCGGCCAACCTAGAAGATGTTGTCGTTCGCGGCATCGATACCGGTTGGAGCGCGCTTGATCACCTCAACGAGGGGCCGTCTGGTTACGGGGCCCTGCTGACGACTGCCACGAAAGAAGCGATCATAGAATTCGTGCCAGGCAGGGCCGATCTCGTGAAGCAGAAAATCGCCGATAATTACGAGCAGATCGCCAATACGCTGATCGCCAGCTTCCGCTGCATCCCGTGCAAGATCGATTCCGGGATCGCGGGTATCGCCGGCTTCGTCTATCAAGTGGCCGAGTTAGGCCCTCGCCAAGTCGACGAGCTGCTGGCCAGCAGTCTTTCAAGCCTGAACGAAACGGTCGCGAGCCTGCGCGAGAGCGCGCTCGAAGCTGGGGAGAGCGCTGACGAAAATCTGGTCGCTGGCCATGATGGTATGCGCGATATTCTGCAGCAAACAGCTGAGGCGGAAGAAGACGCTGAGGCCGCTCAAGCTTCGGCTCAGGTTCAGGCCATAATTGACCGTCTGGAGGCAAACCGTGACGCATTGCCGGCATCGGCCGACGGCATCCGGCAAAGGCTGATCGAGACCGCCGAAGCGCAAGGTCTGACGCCAATCCAGTTCGCACAACAAGCGATGGAATCCGCCGATAGCTTACTATCCCAGGTAGCCGGCATTCTGGAGAGCGAGCCGGATCTTGCGCAAGCTTCGATCCTAACAGTCCAGGAAGCCCTGATCGAACGGGCAGTGGAAGCGGGCCGCCTCCGGTCAGACCAGCTTGACGAAGCCCGATCCAAACGCCGCGAAGCCATTGCCCAGGCCGGGGAAGGTGTCTCGAAACAGGTCCGCAAGGCCATGTCCGATCTGCGGCCGATCACGAAGAGCTTCGCCGAAACCGCCGAGAATTTCCTGCCTGATGTCGATGAGGGATACACTCAGGCCGTGCAGCGCATGCATGCCGCGATCGACCAGGCGGGATATGCCGTCGATGTTGCGATGACAGGGACCTCCAACCGCTCCCCGGGCGGAGGTGGCGAGGAAGGAGGTGACTCCTCCACCGCGCAATATCAAAGCACGGAGCGTTCCACTGCGGGGCCAGGAGCAGAAGGAGGCGATTCGCAAGCGGAGCGTACACCCGCACCACAGCCTCCTCCCCCGGAAACCTGCGACGGATGTGGCGGAGAGGAAACCAACCAATCCATACCCGAGGATGAGGGCGCCACGAGCAGCCAGTCGAGCGATGCCACCTCGTCCAGTGAACCAAACACCGGTACGTCCGACGGCTCAATGTCGGTCGATCCCGGCATGAGCATGCCTGCTGATCCCCTATCGCCCACCGGCTACGCCGATCGAATGCGCGATATCTCGCAGAGCCCCATGACGCATGACGTGATGGAAAAACTGGTGACTGACGCCAAGGAAAAAGTGCCAGGAGGGCTGACGACACGCGGCTCGCAAATCAACACGTTGCTCGACGTCTATCTGAATGCAGATATCGACGCCATACTGGGCAAGGTCGAAGGAATAACAGCGACCCATGGTCAGTTCTTCGAACGCTTTTTTGGCACCAATAGCCGCGGTTGGGGTCTGCGCAGGACATTCCGACACTGGGTGATGAACGAGCTTTCCTGGCCGTCCACCATGGATGCCAAGATCAAGACATTCAACGACTCACTCGACGGCGATGTTACCGGCGCTGCAATCAATCGGCTTACTGCAGCGATGGTCGGCTGGAACGACAGCGCCACCATGGAATCGGTGATGAACAATCTCACGCCGAGCCAATTGGAGGCCTTGCGCGCCGCCCCACCAAGTCAGCTCAAGGAACTGCGTTCGGGCATGAACCGCGAGGAGCTGGAACGTTTCAACTTGATGATGAGCGGTGGGGCGGAAGCGGTGCGGGCCACCGAGTTACGCCGCGAAGTCGACCGTCTGCGCTGGGAAGAAGGGATCGGCGAAAAAGGCGGCCAGAAAGTAATGGAGGCGATCCGCACTGCCGAACAGAGCGCTGGCAGCTGGGCGGCAGAAGCTGACGCTGGGAGGCAAAGGCGCGATCTTTTCGAACTCGAGCATGGCGAGGTCCAGCAACAGCGTAGCCAGCGCAGTTTCCGCGAAACCGAAACCGCATTTGCCGGACTGCGGGGTGTGTCGCAGCAAGCGCGCCGGGGGGCCGCCACAACGAGCGAGGATCCCGGCTCCACCCTGATGAACTATGCCACGGCGAGCCGCGACAGATTCCGCCGCGTCTATGACGAACGCCTGGGGCACTACACTTGGGAGCAGTATACCCAGGAATTCGACCCCGAATATGCCCGCGTAATCGAAATGGGTATGACGCATGGCTTTGACAGCGAAGAAGCGCTGGCTGCCGAGCTTTACGCGGAAACCCATCGCAGCCGCGGAGATCCCCGGCCCGAGGTGATGCAACGCGTCCTCCAGCCCTCCGGTGCCGACGCGGTGCGCATGGGCGGGTACAACGCGCAGGCCCGCGAGAGCGGCCTGGAAACTGCAGAAGAAAAGCGGCGACGCATCTTTGCGCTCTACGCCGAATATAGCGCCGACAGTCAGGGCATGAGCTTGCAGGATGCGCCCTCGACCGAGGACGTCCAGGCCGAGATTTCGGGCCATATCAACAGTGCTTTCGAAGACGACGCCAATGCCCGCGACATGATGAACGGGTGGGTCAACAACGCGCGGGGCGACCCCGTCGCGACGATGGAATACGCCATCGCCAACGAGAACTTTGATGTTGCGCGGACCCAACTCTCGCGGATGGACCGGACCGAGATCGACGCTCTCATGCGCGATTGGAACACTGCCCATCCGGGCGGCCCCAGTTTTGAAGAAGCGATGGGTCTGGGCGAGCACCGCTTCAGTGCCACAGATTATCTCTTGCCCGTTCTTCTGGGCCCGACCGGTATCGCGCTGAACGCGGCACGCGGTGCCAATTACAACTGGAGTGCAGCCTTTAGCGGCGACGAGGCTAACGAGCTCGAGCTGCTGATGAACGGCGTACCTCAGAACGAGTACGAGGCTGGTCACATCGCGCAGCGCACGATGGACATGCAAATCGAGCAGTCGACATTTGCAGGTCAGGCCCTCGCCTATCGCGAGTATTCTGACCTGGTCGAAAACGCCAACCGCTTGCGGATTATGATGGGGACGGACGATATCGAGCTCGACTCGATGGGCCGCATCACAGCGACCGACCCGACCACCGGTCAGCCCGTCATTGCCGGCAATTTCAATCCGGATGGCAGCTTCGATCCACCGGAGGGCACGACAGCAGGAGACTTCAACGCGGCGATGGGTCTCGCCCGGTTCTATTCGGACAACTACACCCAGGCCGTCGATCGGGTGGCCAATTACATCGCTACTGCGATCGTCATGACCGCTGCGATCGTGACCACCTTCCTTACCGGCGGAGCGGCAGCCTCGATCTGGATTCCGATGCTGGTCACCATGGGCGCCGGCGTGCTGGCCATGGGTACGACCATGATGATCAAGGGCAACCGGTACAGCAAGGACCAGATGCTGACCGATCTCGCCACCAATATCGTCTCGGCAGCGACTGCCGGCCTGGGCGGCGCAGCGACTGTCTATTTGCGCGGCGCGGCTACCGCCGGGCAAGCTGGCGGCAGGGCAGCCCTGGGCGCACTGTCCAAGAGCTGGCGGATGTCGGAGGAAGCGCTCTCGCTGGCTGTGCGCGGTGCCGACAAAGTGGATGATGCAGCGCGCCTCGTTGGCGGAGCGGCCGGCGCTGCGGACGATATCGCAAGAGCCGGTGGCCAACTGGCGCAACCCAAGATGTGGCAAAATATGGTCGTTGGCGGCCTTTCTGGCGGCGCCTCCGGTGCAACCGCAGCTGCAATGGACCCGCGTTTCAAGAACAGCGAGGATTACTGGTCAAATGTCGCACATGGTTTCGGTCGCGGATTCCTGAGCGGGGCAGCGGGAGCCGGCATCACCGAAGCTGCGATGCGTGGCGGAGGGCAGATCCTCAATCGACTGGGACGCGACCGGGCCCAGCGCCTGGCCCGGCAAATGAACATCTCGGATGACGAGATGGCAGAGTTCATCTTTCGCAACGCCGAAGCGTTTTCCAGCCGCGGCTACATGGACATCCTCAACCGTAGTCTGTCCGGCGGCTTGAGCGGCTCGCTCAGCAAAGGCCTCGAACTGGGCTACGACCGCTTCCTGCTCAACAAGCGCATCACGGCTGCGACATTTGCCGAAGAAATGTTCTGGGCTGGCTTGCAAAATGCATTCCAGAGCAGCGCCGAAGGCGTTGCCGAAGGAGCGAGACGCCGGTTCGTCAAAGGCGACGCAGCCGAGCATCGCTGGAACGAAGACCAAGGCTGGGCCGAACAAAGACGCGCCATGGAGGCTGAGGCGGCGAACGATAATGCTGCACCGGACGACCCGCATGCGTTTCGGGACGCAGGGTTTGCCAGTGAGGACGGGGACTCATCCCTGCCCAAAGCGCTGCGTGACCTCCAGCCACCAGCGATGGGCGATGACAATGTCGAATATATTGGCACAGATGGCCTGCCAGCCATTCCCCGATTTGCCGGGCCGGATGATAGCACCGGCAGCCTTGATCTGGCTGGCCAGCCATTGGGTCACGACAGAGGGATTCTGGAAGGGTCGACTACCCAACTCGATCTGGGCGATGGTGCCACCGAGCCGCAATTGGTGCAGACCCTCCGTCCTGCTCACACACGGAATGGCAAGGACATTGCCGCCAGAATCGTCGCCGACCTAACCGACCCGGCTGTATTAGCGGGAACCACGTTCCCCGCGCGGACTGAAATTATCGGCGCACCACCAACAGACCACTCAGTGGCGTTGAGGAACTATCACGCGTTACGCGCACACAATCCCAAGCTTGAGGTCGGGCTCGCGTTCAATGTCAAAACCGGACAATACGCCGTAGTCCAAGGGGCAGCATTCTCGGTACACCACCCGCAGCCTGCCGCGAATTGGGTCATGAAACGTCATGCCCACCCAACAATCGAATCCGGCGATCCGATCGGTCAATTGACCAATATCCTGCCCAGCGGGATTGGGGCTGATGTTACCAACTTCGTGTCCGATGCGATTTTGAGTCTTTCCGCCAGTCGCATGGGAGCGGCAGGCGAATTCGCCACTACTATTGATGTCCGCATCGGAAACCAGGACCTGGAAACAGTCTTTCGCGTTACTCCGCGCGAGGATGGTCGCCATCACATGGAACTTACCTTCTACGATCCCCGGGCGCGGCAGGTCGTCAAGAAGGAATTCTCGAGTGCCCGCGAATACGCGCAATTTGCAGCTCAAGAAACTGGCAACCAACGCTTCTTGGGCCGGCATCGGGAGCGGATTCAGACGACGAGCTTCTTGGGCGAAGGCCATCCGGACGGTCGCCACATCTCTCGCAGCCTGATCGGAGGCGAAGATCCCGTCCACCAGCGTCAATTAGGGTCGGCCGACAGGGACGAAGTCCTCGCGCTCGCCACCGCCATGCGCCGCGCCGCCGACTCCGGCGCCAGCATGCGTGATTTTGATGACACGCTCAAAGCGTTAGGCCTGGTCGGCGATGCCGACAGCATGATCCGCCTCCACGCAGTGATCAATGATGAGACCATCGATATCGATACCCGCCGTCTCTTGTCAGATCAGGTGCTCGGAGCGACCCGTCGGGACTTGGTTGAGCGGGGTGAACTGAGCCCCGGCGAACCACTGCTCATGCTTTTCCACGGCGCGACGGACACCCGTGCCAGGAGCATTATCGAAGGCGGAATCGACATGAGCAGGCGCCCTGGCGGCGCGACTGATGACTTCGCCGATGGCCTGTATGTGACGCAGCATCTCGAGAGCGCATTTGTCTACACCAAGCCCAAGGGCCCCAGCGATCGCGAAGCAACGGGCGCAGTGGTTCCGTACATTGTCCGGGGACGCGATCTAGGGGAGGTCGTCGATGTTTCACCTGGCGGTGCACATCGCGCGGCGTTCGAGCGGTTCGTACAGGAGAACAGCCAGCTTCTTGGAAAAATGCGGATCAAGCCAAGTGAACTCGAGCGGATCATGGCCCAGCCGCCGGGCGCGGATCTGCCCTTTGGCACATTCGATGGCGAAGCTCGCGGAATTCTGTTTCAGGCCTTTCTCGACAGTCTTGGGGGGCCGCAAGCGCGGCCAGACATCGTGTTCGGAGACCTTGGAGGCACCCTCACCAGCGGGCGCCAGTTCGCCGGAGGGGCAACCGACCAGGCAGCGGTAAAATCGACCAGGCTCGCCGAGGTGCTGAACCAGCAGCATGTCCGGTCGCGAGGTTTCGCCAGCGAGGAAGGGAGTGATGCAAGCGCGCCGAAGCGTTCGTGGGATGATCAGAAAGCGGCAGTCACGGCCAAACTGACGCCCAAGGAGCGCGCGCTTTTCGAAGCCTTCGACCGTCGCATCGGGCGCTGGCTCGGCGAATCTGCTGATGATTTTCGCACTCTGCTACTGACGTCGCAAAGTGGCTCGGATACGGCAATGACAGACTTCTTGCAGGGTCTTTCGGGCAAGACGACACCGCATTGGACTGCTCTGAAAGAGCGGCTTTCTTCCCGGTTCGGCTTCGAATTGACCGATGCAAGGCTTGCCCTGGCCCTTGCGGTCTTCGAGAAGCGGTACCGCCGCGTTATGCAAGCCGACATCGAGGTAAGCAGCGGTACGCCCGACATTGAGACAGACTCAACGCGACTGCCCAACACGACAGATGAGGGGTTTGTCGACAGCTTCGTAACACGGGTTGTCGAGGCTGATGAACTCGAAGCCATCCGGACAGCTTTTGCAGGCAAGGACGCAGAAGCAACCGCCGAACAGGAGGGCGGAAGCGCAACATCCACCGATATCGACGCTGATGCTAGTTTCCGCGATGCGCTTCGAAATTTCGCCAAAAAGGTCAAAGCTGGAGAGATTGACGCAGACGCCGATACGTTGGCCAATATACTGCCCGAGTTGCGAGAGTTCTTGCGTCGTTCCGCGAGCGCCCGGAAATTCAAGTTCGCCGAAGGACAGAGCGACGAGATATTTGGCGTCAAAAGCACCGGCGAGCATATGTGGCCTGCCCGTTATAAGAAGAGCCTGGAAGCGGCCATTGTTGCCCAGGCATTCGAGGCAGGATCAGATTTCCCATCCATCGGACAGAATAGCGACATCGATCCGCTCTCCGGCCTTCCGCAGAGTCAGGCAGCAGCCCTCAAGCTGATTATCGGCCCCGATTCACAATCTACAGATACTCCAACTGCCGACACTGCCGATGGAGGTGTGGGCAGCGAGCAGACGCCAAGTCTGATCCGGCAATTGATCAGTTCCGAGGACATCGATCATACCAAACTGGTGGCACAGGACTTGGCACCGGAGCTTATTCGGCACCTGCTTGGTATTTCGGATGACACCGACACGCATGTCACGATCGGACGGGATTTCCTCGACGCGACTGATGCGTCCGAGAACCTGCAAGGCCTGGTCAAGAAAGTTGTAAGAGGCGCCGTCGACGTCGAGGTGACTGTCGATGGTGATTTGCAAACCATCAGGGTCCCGGTATCCGCCGCGTGGAGTCTGCTTGGTCAAGATTCGAACCCGCTGCTTCCCTTCGTCGCCGCAGCCATAAAGCAGGCACGCCAAGACGACATCAACGAACTGCGTAATCTGTTCGGCTATTCCGACTATGGCGAAGCGGATAGCTATGGAACGATCGCATTGGCAACCGACGGGACCAAGCCAGCGCTGGACCAGGATCAGATGTATCTGGGTGTGAACAATCAGTTCGCGCCGAGCCTGACGGTTCTTGATGAGAGCGCCGGAGCGAGTTTCATCTCAAGCAATCGACTGGCCGACCTCGAATATGCCGGCGCGACCGAATTCAAGGACCACGCCGAATTTCATGCCATCCTGGCTATGTGGCGCGCCAATGGCGGCGACATGCCTGACGTCGTGGAGCTATATGTTGACCGGATTGCTTGTGGCGCGTGCAGGAAACATCTTGAATCCGTCCGACGCATATTCGGAATCCCGACCCTTGTCGTGCACGCAGTGGGCCACGACAAGTTCGGCTCCATCGCTTTCCGATAAAGGGCCTAGCCCACCGTCCGGTCAGCCTTGTCCTTGGCGTTCGTGCCTTTGATCATGTCGCGCATCTTGGCCCATTCTTCGTCACCCAGCGGTGCCAGTGTGTGGTAGAAATTGCCACCTGTCGCTTGATAACCGGCTCCGTCGATCGCGATGGTCTGCCCGTTCACCCATTCGGCGCCGGGGCCCATAAGAAACACCGCAAGGTTCGCCAGTTCATGCATTTCGCCATGCCGCCCCATCGGATTGGCGCGATCGTTTGAGTTGTTTCCCCGCCCATCGGGCGAAAGCCGTGCGCTCATCCCGTCTGTCGGGAAAAGACCGGGCGCGATTGCGTTAAAGCGCAGGCCATAACGGCCCCACTCCGCCGCCAGGCTCTGGGTCATATTGTTGATGGCGGACTTGCTCATCGCAGAGGGCACAGTGAAAGGGCCACCATTCCAGACCCATGTGGTCAGGATCGACAGGAAACTGGCGCTCTTGCCTTCCTTGATCAGCCGCGTGCCAACTTCATGGGTGATGTAGAAAGTGCCGCGAAACACGATGTCGGAAATCGCGTTGAAACCGTTGATCGAAAGATCCTCGGTCCGGCTGATGAAGTTACCTGCAGCGTTGTTGACCAGCCCGGTCAGCGCGCCGCCCTCTTCCCAGATCGCATCGACCATCGCCTTGATCGCATCGGCATCACGAATGTCACAGCCATGCGCGACCACCTTGCCGCCATGCTGCGCCATCAGCTCATCCGCAGTGTCCTGCGCCTTGCCCTGCCGTCGACCACAAATGTAAACAGTGGCTCCGAGTTTGAGGAAAGCCTCGGTCATTTCACGGCCCAGCCCGGTGCCGCCGCCGGTCACAAGAATGCGTTCGCCATCCATCAAGCCATCGCGATACATCAGCTTCGAAACGTCCATCGCACTCTCTCCATTCATGCCAGTCTTATGCCTGCACTGCCCAACCAAAGGGCCGATGTCCACGGGGGTGGACCAAAGCAGGATGCGACTTCACTTGATTACAGGTGAAACCGGGTTCAGGGGCGAATTAGGGCCACGCGCCATCCGAATCGACTAACGAATTGATTGAACGCCCATGTCCAAGAACCAGTCCGAGACAATGACCAAATCCGTGTCTGCGCTCGCACCGCTCGATCGCACCAATTTGCGTCTCGCCTATCGCCAGGAAGAGGGCCCGTGCGTAACGGAAAGGCTGGCCCAGGCGAGCGCTGCTACGCGGCTACACGACCAGTCGGCAGGTTTGGCCTGCAAGCTGATCGAAGAGGCCCGCGCCCGCAAGGCGAGCGGGATCGATGCGTTTCTCCATACCTACGGCCTGGCGACAGAAGAAGGCATCGCCCTGATGTGCCTCGCCGAAGCCTTGCTGCGCGTTCCCGACAGCGAGACAGCAGATGCGCTGATCCGTGACAAGCTGGGCGATATCGACTGGTCCGACCATCTCGGGGAAAGCTCCTCCACCTTCGTCAATGCGGCAACATTCTCGCTGATGATGACGGGCGAAGTGCTGGAACGGCCCGAAGAGCATCAGCGCGGGATGGGCGCAACGCTCAAGCGGACGATTGGCCGGGTCGGTGAGCCGGTGATCCGCAAGGCTACCTTGCAGGCGATGAAGATCTTGGGCGGGCAGTTCGTCTTCGGGCGGACCATCGGGGAAGCTCTCAAACGCGCCGCACCCGAGAGGGCCAAGGGACTGACCCACAGTTTCGACATGCTGGGCGAAGCCGCCATGACCTTTTCCGACGCGGAACGCTATCGCGAAGCCTATGCCCGGGCTATCGAGCGACTGGCACATGAGGCGGACGGGTCCGTGCAAAGCAGCCCGGGCATCTCGGTCAAACTTTCGGCGCTCTACCCCAAATACGATCACTTTCACGGCCAGGCTGCAAAAGCGGCCCTGGTGCCGATTGTACGCGAGCTTGCCGTGCAAGCGCGCGATGCCAATATCCACTTCACCATCGATGCCGAGGAAGCCGAGCGGCTGGAACTTTCGATGGATATCATTGAAAGCCTGGTCGCGGATGACGCGCTGTTTGCGGGCCATTGGGAAGGCTTCGGCTTGGCCATCCAGGCCTATCAGAAACGGGCCGCCCCGCTGTGCGACTGGGTGATCAAACTGGCCCGACGGCACGACCGCCGGCTGATGGTGCGCCTGGTCAAAGGCGCCTATTGGGATACCGAAATTAAGCTGAGCCAGGTCGGCGGATACAGCGATTTCCCGGTCTTCACCCGCAAGGTTGCGACCGATGTCTCCTACCTCGCTTGCGCAGCAAAGTTGCTGGCGGCACCCGAAGCGATCTACCCCGCTTTTGCGACCCATAACGCCTACACTGTCGGCGCCATCAAGGCACTGGCCGAGGCGGCCTCCGCATCGGGCAACAACGCCCCAACAGATAGCGCAGCATTTGAATTCCAGCGGCTGCATGGAATGGGCGAGGAGCTGTTCGAGGCACTTGGCACGCAGGAAGGCAACCGCAAGACCCCTGTACGCATCTATGCGCCTGTCGGCAGCCACAAGGATCTGCTCGCCTATCTCGTACGACGCTTGCTTGAAAATGGCGCCAACAGCTCCTTCGTCAATCGCATGGCCGATGCCGATGTGCCGGCTTCTGCACTGGCAAATGATCCGGTGGCAGAGCTTGCCGCGCTAGAGCCAAAGCGCAATCCAGCGATACCGCTGCCTGTCGCGATTTTCCCGGGCCGGGTAAATAGCGCGGGCATTGATCTGTCGGACCCGCTGGTGCTCGATCCGCTGGAAGACCGTCTTGGCGCGCTGGCCACGAAGCGTTGGTATGCTGGTCCGACCTTCCCGGCTGACGATGCGGGCGAGGAAGCCCCCATCAACGCCCCGCAAGACCTGACCCATGAAGTGGGGACGCGGCGCGACTCGACCCAGGAAGAGGTAGAGACTGCCATCACCCGTGCCCTGGCCATCCAACCCGGCTGGAACGCGTTGGGCGGTGAAAAGCGCGCGCTGCTGCTGGAAGCTGCGGCCGACACCTTTGAAGAGCATACCGACGAAATTCTCTCGCTGTGCCAGCGTGAGGCAGGGAAATCGCTGCTCGATGCGGTGCTCGAATTGCGCGAGGCGGTGGACTTCCTTCGCTTCTACGCTGGCGAGGCTCGGCGCCAATTCACGGCACCAGTCCTGTTGCCCGGCCCAACCGGCGAGGAGAACCGCCTTGGCCTCGCCGGACGCGGCGTTTTCGCGACGATCAGCCCGTGGAATTTCCCGCTCGCCATCTTTATCGGCCCGGCTGCCGCTGCGCTTGCGGCGGGCAATACCGTCATTGCCAAGCCCGCCGAACAGACCCCGCTTATCGCGGCGCTGGCCGTCCGATTGTGTCATGCGGCCGGTATTCCCGAAGAGGTGTTCCAGCTCGTGCCGGGGGCCGGCGATGTCGGCCAGATGATCACATCTGATCCGCGCATTGCCGGTGTCGCCTTTACCGGATCGACCGATACCGCGCAGGCGATCAATCGCACCCTGGCAGCGCGCGAAGGCCCGATCGCGACCTTCATCGCAGAAACGGGTGGCCAGAACGCCATGATCGTCGACAGTTCCGCCCTGCCCGAACAAGTGACCCGCGATGTGATCGCCAGCGCCTTCCAGAGCGCCGGCCAACGCTGCTCGGCCCAGCGTATGCTCTACATCCAGGATGATGTTTACGACGAAATGCTGGCAATGATCCGCGGTGCATTCGAGGCATTGACGATCGGCGATCCGGCTGACCTCGCGACAGATGTCGGCCCTGTGATCGACCCCGATGCCAAAGCCGCGCTGGAACGTCATGTCGCGCGCCGCAAGAAGGCTGGACGCATCGTGTGGCGTCGCAAATTGCCGCGCGGCACGGCCAAGGGTTGCTTTGTCGCACCCTCGATCATCGAACTCGACTCCATCCTCGACCTGAGGCGCGAGAACTTCGGTCCAATCCTGCATGTCGCCCGATTCAAGGCAGACGAGCTGGGCAAGGTGATTGCCGATATCAATTCAACCGGCTTTGGTCTCACGCTGGGGCTTCATAGCAGGCTCGAAGCAACACGGCGCTTTGTCGAAGCACGCGCCACCGTGGGCAATTTCTACGTCAATCGGAACCAGATCGGGGCGGTCGTCGAAAGCCAGCCCTTCGGAGGCGAAGGCTTGTCTGGTACCGGCCCGAAAGCCGGCGGGCCGCATTATGTCGCGCGTTTCGCGACTGAACGCGTTGTCTGCATCGATACGACTGCGGCTGGCGGAAATGCCACGCTGCTGGCGGGATAGCGGTTCCCGGTCGCGAAGGGCTTATCATTGCGGGATCGGAGCGTTAGAAAGCCTGCCATGACGCGTTTTGTTAAATTGTTCATCGCCGTGTTCGCGCTGGCTTGGTCGCATGCCGCCTTCGCCGAAGTCCGGATGCATTTCCATTCCTTCAATGGCTCGGTGCTGTTCGGGCGCTACCCGCATGCCTTCGTGGTGCTGGAAGGCACGCTTTCCAATGGCAGAGCCGTGAACGAGAACTTCGGCTTCTCCGCCAAGAAGACCACACCGGCGATCCTCAATGGCCCGGTCAAACAGGCAATCATCACCGAAACGCCCAAGATGATCCGCAAGACCAACCGTCATTTCACTCTGACCATCAGCGACGCCCAATATCGCCGGATCAAGGCCGAAATGATCCGCTGGCGTGATGCACCAGGCGACTATTACAGCCTCGAAACACGCAATTGCATTCACTTCGTCGGTCGAATGGCCGAGCTCGCAGGCCTGCGGGTTGAGTACCCCCAGAAGATGCTGCGGCGGCCGAAGAAATGGCTCAATCATATCACCGGCCTTAACCCCTCGCTCGGCGCCTCGCCGATCCGCTAAGCCTGCGGGTGCGGCTGATGAGGTAGGGATAATATTGCCAGCCAGCTTGCCGCGCGCCCGGGACTCGGGAATCACAGGCAAATGGCGATTCTCAGCGACAAATGGATTCGGGAAGCAGCGCAATCGAACGGTATGATCGAACCGTTCGAGGAGGCGCAACGGCGTGATGGCTGCATTTCCTACGGCCTGAGCTCTTACGGCTACGACGCCCGCGTAGCCCCGGAATTCAAGATTTTCACGAATGTCGATTCCAGTGTGGTCGATCCCAAGGAATTCGATCCCAAGAATTTCGTCGATCGTGAAACCGATGTTTGCATCATCCCGCCCAATTCCTTCGCGCTGGCGCGCACGGTGGAATATTTCCGGATCCCCGAAGATGTCCTGGTTATCTGCCTCGGCAAGAGCACCTATGCCCGGTGCGGGATCATTGTGAATGTGACCCCGCTGGAGCCGGGTTGGGAAGGCCATGTAACACTGGAATTTTCCAACACCACGCCATTGCCTGCCAAGATTTACGCCAATGAAGGCGCGTGCCAGTTCCTGTTCCTCAAGGGCAACGAACGGTGCGAGACAAGCTACAAGGATCGCGCCGGGAAATATATGGGGCAGCGAGGCGTCACGTTGCCCAAACTATGAGAAAGCGGCCATGACAATTGCGAGCTATCCGTTCTGGCGCGTGGTGCCGGGCGAACGCTCCGGTCAATATATTCTGCCGGTCATGCCACCTGCGACTGTCGGCCCTGACGGCGCACCGCATGTGATGGGCGGCGTCGCCATTGCAGCCGCCGTCGACGCCATGCAATTGGAAAGCCAATTGCCGCTACTGTGGGCCCAGGCGCAGTTCCTCAGCCCGACCCAGCACGCAGAAGAGCTGACGATCACATGCGAGCAATGCGGGGGTGGCCAATCAGTGGCGCAGTTTCGCGCCAATATCTCGGTCAACGGGCGGCCAACGCACCGTATATCTGCCGCCCTTGGCGCCCGCGAGCCATCCGAACAACGCGTCTTTGCCACCATGCCCGACGTACCTGCACCGGACCAATCCCCCCCTGATGACGGGCCGGACTGGAGTGCCCCTGGGGGATTGAAGGATCAGTTCGAACGCCGGGTCGCCATCCGTGAGCCGAACAAGGGATATGAGGCGGTATGGTCCCGGTCGCTGAACGGCTTTGCATTGGATGCAGGCTGGCTTGCCATCGTCAGCGATTTCTTCCTTGGGGCACACCCCGAAACTCGCGGCGGATCGAGCCTTGATGATATGTACCGCTTCATCCAACCCGCAGAGCCAGGTTGGGTTCTAAGCGTCACTGAGCTTGCCGCGTTTGATCGCGGCACCGTCAGCGGCCAGGCTCGGCATTTCTCGCAGGATGGCGCGCTGCTGGCGATTTCCAGTCAAACAGGGGTACTCCCGCGCATCCCGATGCTGAAGGGTTGAGATGACAGCCCCGCTCTTCGACCAATGGCGGGCTCGCTCGCCGCATTATGACGAAACGCACGAGGCCGTGTCTGACAGCGTGCGGACCTTCGTCAGCCGCGAGATCATGCCTCATGTCGATGAGTGGGAGACAGCCGGCGAGCTGCCGCGCGCATTGCATCGCAAGGCCGCCGAGGCGGGAATTATCGGCGTCGGCTATCCTGAACATCTGGGCGGCAGCGGTACGATGGAGGAAAAAGGGTGGGACCCGTTCCATTCACTGGTCCAGTCTGAAGAGATGTGCCGCCCGGGTGCCGGTGGCATCCCTGCTTCACTGCTCACACACGGGATTGGCCTGCCGCCGATCGTGGCAATGGGCAGTGACGATTTGCAGCAGCGCATTGCCCCTGAAGTGCTCAGCGGCGAGAAGATTATCTGCCTCGGCATTACCGAGCCCGGCGGCGGATCGGATGTTGCTAATCTCAAGACCAGAGCGGAGCGCAAAGGCGCAAGCTATATCGTCAATGGCGCCAAAACGCTGATCACTTCGGGGATGCGGGCCGATTACATAACACTCGCCGTTCGCACTGGCGGCGATGGAATGGGCGGAGTATCATTGCTGCTGGTAGAAACTGATCGCCCCGGTGTCAGCCGGACCAAGCTCGACAAAATGGGTTGGCATTCCTCCGATACCGCCACAATCCATTTCGACGATGTTGAAGTGCCGGCAGAAAACCTGATCGGGCCCGAAAACCAGGGCTTTGGCGGGATCATGCGCAATTTCAACGGCGAGCGGCTGGGTATGGCACAGCAGGCCGCAGCCTATTCGCGGCTCTGTTACGAGGATGCGCTCGACTGGGCGCGGGAGCGAGAAACCTTTGGCAAACCGCTGGTGACCCGTCAGGCCGTGCGCCACAAACTCGCGCGGATGCTGCAGATGATCAATGCGACACAGGCCTTGATCGATCATGCCGCCTGGACCGTGCAAGATGGCTGTGCCTTCCCGGGCGACTTTGCTCTGCTGAAAGTCCAAGCCACCCAAACCATGGAATATTGCGCGCGCGAAGCATGCCAGATCATGGGCGGTGCCAGTTTCGTGCGCGGCGCCCGGGTCGAGCGAATCTATCGCGAGGTACGTGTGATGGCGATAGGCGGCGGCTCGGAGGAGATCATGTATGATCTCGCCAGTCGCCAATTCGGATTCTGATCGCGGGAACAGCTTTGCCGTAGCGGCTTTGACTCTCTTGAATGGCGCGCCCATGCAGGCGTCAAAGGAGAGAAGTGATGCCCAAGGAAAATCGCGAATTCGATATCGTTGTCTACGGCGCAACCGGTTACACAGGCCGCCTCGTCGCCGAACATTTCGTGCGCCACTATGGTGGTCAGTCGAATGCCCCGAAATGGGCTATGGCCGGTCGCAGCCAAGACAAGCTGGAGGCCGTGCGCGACGAAATCGGCGCCCCCGCCGACACGCCGCTGATTGTCGCCGATGCAAGCGATCCCGACAGCCTGAAGGCAATGTGCGAGCGTACCAGCGTCGTTCTGACAACGGTCGGCCCCTACCAGCTCTATGGCGATGAACTGGTCGCCACCTGCGTCGCCACTGGCACCGACTATGCCGATTTGTGCGGAGAGCCGGGCTGGATGCGCGAGCAGATCGACGCCCATCACGAAAGCGCAAAAACCAGCGGAGCGCGCATCTGCTTTTCCAGCGGGTTCGACTCCATTCCGTTCGATTTGGGCGTCTTCATGCTCCAGCAGGAAGCAAAGAAGCGTTTCGGCGCTCCTGCCAGTCAGGTCAAAGGTCGCGTCCGCGCGATGGCTGGGACGTTTTCGGGTGGGACTGCCGCGAGCCTCACCGCAACCATGAAATCCGTTGCCAAGAAACCAAGTCTAATCCCGATCCTGCAAAGCCCGTTCGGCCTCACTCCCGGTTTTGAGGGGCCAAACCAACCATCGGGCCTGCTGCCTGAATATGATGAAGACACGGGCAAATGGGCCGCGCCATTCATCATGGCGACGATCAACACCAAGAATGTCCACCGGACCAATTTTCTGCGCGGACATCCCTATGGTGAGGACTTCAAGTATGACGAGATGATGCTCACCAGCCCGGGTGATGCGGGCAAGGCTGCGGCCAATGCTGTCGCTGAAATGCTCAAGAACCCGTTCGGTGCCAAGCCGCCGAAGCCCGGTGAAGGGCCGAGCAAGGAAGAGCGCGAGAACGGCCATTATGATGTGCTGTTCATCGGCAAGACCGACGCCGGCGAAGAAATCCGCTACGGTGTGATCGGCAAATACGATCCCGGCTATGGCTCCACCAGCCGTATGCTGGCCGAAACCGGCATGGCTCTGCTTGAGTGCGATGCCGAGGGTGGCGTGGGTACGCCAGGCTCCTTCCTGGGCGAAGACCTCGTCAAACGTCTCGAGGCGAATGCTGAAATCAGCTTCGCCGTCGAAGACTGATCAATTGCAAGGTATACGAGTGGCGACCAGCTTGAAAGTTGGTTGCCACTTACCCGCCTCGTCAGGTGCAAGCGCGATCCGCTGCCAGCTGTCAGGGCCCAGCCTTTCGAAATAAGCCCGGAAATTGGGCCGCTCGGGATAGACCTGCCACATCGTCAGCTTCCCATCGAGGATCCTGGCACGCAGATCCTGCACCTGAAACCCGGCCGTGTGGACCCACATCATGTCCCACTCGGCAGACCCATCGTTCCACCTGCGGACATTGACGCCGCGCGGGGAGGATGGATCAAACCCGGGATCGGGATCGTACCATTCATCCATGATCGCCATCCCGCCGAGTATGTAGCGCCCGTTCCAGCGCGCGGTCGGTCCCGGGCGCGGTGGAGACCACACGCCGTTGCGCCGCGCATGCGCAGCAATGGTGAAGTCCCCAATCAGGAAATCGAACTGGGCCAGCTCCGGCGGAGCATCGGGATGCGGCGACCCGTAGGAGCAGCCGGGCGGAGCGACCTGCACCTTGCCCCCTTCTTCAGCAGCCAGTGCCGGAACCGCGAATAAGGCCATAGAAGCGGCCGCGACCGCTCCCCAAGTGCGAGCACATTTCAACTTTCAGTCCTCCCACGCTCGGGTTGGACCGGCATCGCATCTTTGGCCAGCCAAGACCGACAGAGGCCCGATCAGCCTCTGCCAAGGCCCTTCCTGCTAAAAGCTGAAACGCACGCTGGCCTGGATATTGCGACCGGCAAGCGGAACGAAGTCCTTGGTAAAACTGGCATGCCGGCGTCCGGTGACATCGAAGATATTCTCCGCCTTCAGCAGCACCGTGACCGACTTGTCGCCCGAGATCGGACGCCAGGCGACCGATGCATTGACCAGCGTGAAGCTGTCCGTCTGGGATTCGAACGGCGATACGCTGGTCTGGTCGTCAAACCACTGCACTTCGCCGCGCACGTTGAACTGCTCGAAATCCGCTTCCAATGCGCCCAGCAGGCTGAGTGGCGGGATGCGTGGCAGCGGGGTATTATCGTCGAGCTCTGCCTTGATATACTCGGCGCGCAGATCCGTCAGCAGGCGGAATGGCCCACTATCGATGATAGGGATCTGGATTTCGCCTTCGAAGCCCCAATAGGTCGCGTCATCCTGAAGATACACGAACACTGGCAATTCATCTTCTTCCAGGCCGGTTTCCTGGAGATAGATGTAGTCGTCGAACCAGTTGTGGAATGCCGCCACGCTCACAGTCGCGCCGCCGATCTTGCCCCGGGCAAACAGCTCTACGCCCCATGCGCTCTCGGTCGAAAGGTTGGGGTCCCCGATTTCGAATGCCTGGGTCGCGATATGCGGACCGTTGGAAAGGAGCTCTTCCGCGCTTGGCGCACGTTCTGCGCGGTTGGCGTTGATCCCGAAGCGGAAGCCGCTCTCGGTTTCTTTCGCCAGGCTTACCGCGCCGGAGAACGTGTCAAAGCTGCGCTCGAAATCGACAACCGTCGAATCGATATCGGTGTTCTCATACCGCGCAGCGAACTCCAGGTGCAGGCCGCTGAAATCGAATTCCTGTAGAGTGAACAAGGCGATTTGCTCGGTCCGGTTCTTGGGCACGTAGGCCTCTGCACCGAAGGCGTCGAAATCGCGGAAGTAGTACTGGATGCCGCTGCCGCCGCCCCAGCCGTTCTTGCGGTTCTGGACCAGCTCGGCACGCGCTTCGAAGCCTTGCACTTCGAACACGGTGCCGACTTCATCGCCTTCGAATTCCGTATGGGTATAATCGCTGAACCCGGCACGGGTTACGAGTGTGTCAAAGAAGCCGTCGCCGAGGTCGAGCTCGCCGCGCAGGTCGGCACGGAACTGGCGCAGATCGATGGTGACAATTTCTTCGCCTTCCTCGCCGCCCTCTTCCTCTTCGCCTTCTTCATCATCACCATGGTGATGGCCGCCCTCCGGATTACCGGGAACGCCATAATTCGTGTCGTACCAGCCAACCGCGAGGCCCAGATTGCTGTCACCCGAAAAGAACGTCACGCCGGCATTGGCCGTCCAGGTCTCGGTGGCGGAGTTGGGCAGAATGCCAGTCTGGTTGGCAGCCTCGCGCAGCTCTTCGGCTTCTTCCAGTTCGCCCTCGGCTTCCTCTTCGGCTGCGTCGCCGAGCAGGTCGGCGCGTAGTTCAGGGCCAATCGCGAAGCCGGCGATCTCGAGATCGTTGGTCTTGCGGTAGGAGCCATCGACGTGGAAGGCGAAATTCGGACCGGCGGGCAGGTCAATCGAGAGACCGCCTTCGCGTGTATCCATTGCGGTGTCGCCGCGGATAATCCCGTCAATATGGATCGCTTCGTCAGGCATCCGGCGCGGAATGCGTTTGTCGATGACATTGATCGCACCGCCGATAGCAGAACTGCCATAGAGCAGCACAGCAGGGCCGCGCAGGACATCAATCCGCTCTGCGGTGAGCGGATCAATCGTCACCGCATGATCCACGGAGGTGTTGGAAACGTCGATCGCGCCGAGCCCGTCGATCAAGACGCGCACACGCTCCCCCTGGAACCCGCGCAAAACGGGGCGCGAAGAGCCCGGGGCAAACCCGCTGGCGCTCACGCCCGGGAGTTTGACCAGCGTTTCACCGATATTGCCCTCCAGCGAGCGCTGGAGTTCAAAGCCCTCCAGCACAGACGTACCGGCGAGCACATCGAGCTGGGTCAGGCCGGCGGCGGTTACGACGATCTCTTTCGATTCATCATTGCGCCGATTGTGAAGATCGTCGTCCGGCCTTTCACTAGCGGTTTCAGCCGGTGGAGCATCCTGGGCAATGGCAGGCTGGCTTGCGAGGGCGACGGCAAGCGCGGATACGGACAGCAAGGGCCGGTAACGAATAGGCGACATCAGGCAGAAGCTCCATTTCGAGACATGATCATCGGGCGCAGCAAGCGGGCGCGGATCGCCCTCGACGCTAAATGATACGTAGTAACATAACTTGGGCGCCCAAAAGCACGGTCAGACTCGCAACGCAAGCGGAAATCCGACCAGCGGATGTTTGAACCGGACAAATGTCGATGAAGGAAAATGGAGCGGGCGAGGCGATTCGAACGCCCGACCCCAACCTTGGCAAGGTTGTGCTCTACCCCTGAGCTACGCCCGCTCACTGACGCTCCCCGACATAAGGTCATGTCGGTGGGGAGGCGGGCGATTAGCAGCGCATCGTAGCCCTCGCAAGCGGAAAATGCGATTTGTGCCACACCCTTCACAAACGCACGAAAAAGCCCACATTGGGCCTCTTACGAGTCGCAACTATCCACGCAATTCAGGGGAATACAATTGGCCAGCATGGGTCTCAATCTCGACGAACAAAAGGCAGTCGACCGGTTCCGCTCGAAAGTGGTCGAACCGTCCATGAGCAAGCTGGTGATCCTGGACTTCTGGGCTGAATGGTGCGGACCATGCAAAGCATTGACCCCGACTCTGGAAAAGGTTGCGGCTGAATATGCCGAGAAGGGCGTGATCCTGGAAAAGGTCAATGTCGATGAAGAACAATTCATCGCGTCGCAATTCCAGGTCAAATCGATCCCGACCATCTATGCCATGTTCCAGGGCCAGCCTGTTGCCGACCTTTCCAGCGCGCGCACCGAATCGCAGATCAAGGAGGTCCTTGACCAGCTGCTGGAAAAACTGCCGCTGGAAGGGGGCGAGCCATCGGGGCCGTCCGCCGAAGAGGTCGCCCAGTTTGTCGCCATGGGTGAGCAGGTACTGAGCGATGGCGATGCCGATCGTGCGGCCGGAATATTCAAGCAGGTTCTGGATATGGACCCAACCAGCGCAGTGGCAGCTTCAGGCTATTTGCGCTCGCTGATCGAGGCCGGCCACACTGATGAGGCCACGGCGATGCTGGCGCAGATGCCCGAAGACATTGCCAAGGACCCTGCGATCGAGCGGGCCAGGGCCGCATTGGAATTGGCATCCAACCAAGTCGACGATAGCGAGCTTGCAGGCCTCAAAGCGAGTGCTGCCAGCAATCCGGGCGATATGGAGGCCCGGTTCGCCTATGCCGAGGCGGCATTCTCCGCCGGCCAGCGAGACGACGCGGCAAACGAGTTGCTCGCCATGGTAGAGACTGACAAGGAATGGAACGAGGGCGCTGCCCGCACCAAGCTGCTCCAGATCTTTGAAGCGGTCGGCCTCGAGGACGAGTGGGTTGTGTCGACGCGTCGTCGCCTGTCCAAGATCCTGTTCGGCTGACCGGCGCGAGCACGATGCGGCTTTCAATCTTTCCCCTCTCCGGAGCGATCCTGTTCCCGGAATTGCAGCTGCCCCTGCATATTTTCGAGCCACGCTATCGCGCGCTGGTGGGCGATGCACTGGCCCGCGACCGGAAGATTGCGATGATCCAGCCGCTCGAAGCGCGCGAAGGTGGCCCCCTCTACAAAGTCGGATGCCTGGGCAAGATCGGCGAAGTCGAGGCTCTGGATGATGGCCGTTACAACCTGATCCTCGAAGGCGTGAGCCGCTTCAGGGTAACCGAAGAGCTGGAAGTGCCGACGGCCTTCCGGCAGGTCGACGCGGAGCTGATCCCGGAGGACGGGGATCAGGTGTTGAGCAATGTCGAGCGAGCCGGTTTCGAACGCGAGGCGCGCAAATTCGCAGATGCTCAGGGGTACAGCGTTGATTGGGAATCGGTTGCGCGACTGGATGACCAGTCGCTGATCAATTCAGTATCACAGATCGCTCCGTTCGATCCGGCATCGAAGCAGGCCTTGCTGGAGGCCCCCGACATTGCTGCGCGATGCGAATTGCTCATCCAGCTGATGTATTTCTTCGGGCGGCGCGACGGCGACGATGATCGCGTGACCTTGCAGTAGGCCCGGCGCATCTGTTCTGCGCGCAGCCTGTTCAACCCGAATGCGACAGTGAGTTGATTTACGGCATCGGGAAAAGAAACTAACCGGTTGGTTATGCTTCAGGCAACCACCCTCTCCCCCAAAGCCGCTGCCACCCGTCAGCGCATTCTGGATACAGCGGCTGCCCTCTTTTGGAAACGCAGCTATCACGGTGTATCGGTGGACGAGATCGCCGAAACCAGCGGCGTCAACAAGGCCACGATCTACCGCTACTTCCCGGACAAGGCCGCGCTCGCGCTGGACGTGACCAGAGAGCATGGCCGGCGGATCGTTGAAGGTCTGTTCGGTTCCATATTTGCGGATACGAGCGAGCCGGACGCGCGCCTCTATCAATTCTACCACGCCACCGTTTGCGCGCATGAGGCGCAGCTTGGCGAGATGCACGACATCCTCGGCTGCCCGGTCACCGGCCTCGTGCTCGAACTCGGCTACGAATTGCCCAATGTCCGCAAGGAAGCAGCCAAAGTCTTTGCCGCTGTCGAGGATCATTTTCGCGAAATCGCGCTTGATGTGATCGATACCCAGGCTGCGGAGGGCTGGAGCGCCCACAGCCTGGCACGCGCCTTGATGCAATTGCTGCATGGGGCCTTTGTGTCGGCCCGCCTGGCCGCCGATGCAGGACCCGTTCGCGATGCAGGCAACGCATCACTTGCTCTTATTGGCAGTCCCCTTCGTCTTGAAGCCCCCTCGGGAGAACACCCATGAACATGCCGATTTACGCTGCCGCACTGGGCGCCTTTATCATTATCCTGCAGGTGATCCTGATGCTCACCGTCGGCCTGCAACGCGGCAAAGGCCAGTTTATCGGCCATGAGGGCAACAAGGATCTGGAGCGTAAGGTGCGCCGCCATGGCAATCTGGCGGAAAACTCAGGGTTGTTTGTAGTTGTCCTTGCCCTGCTCGAGATCCTGACCGGCCAGACGACGCTGGTCTATGTCTTGTGTATCCTGTTCGCGGTCGCACGCGTTCTCCATGCGGTCGGCTTCTCTTCTCTCGCCGGCTCGCATGGGGAAGACCTTACCGGCGGTCGCAAAGCCTTTGCCGGTATGCGCGCAATGGGCGCCTTCGGCACGCTTGCGACGGCTCTGGGAAGCGCTGGCGGCATCGCGCTGGCGCTGACCTAGACGCCGAAGCTGCCTTTCAGCCCGTCGATCACATATTGCGCGGCTAGCGCTGCGAGGAGCACGCCGAGCAGACGGGTAATCACGGCCTCAACCCGGTCCCCCAGCAGCCGGATCAGCGGTCCTGCAGCGATCAGCGCGAACATGGTCAGCAGTAGCACAGCGCCTAGGGCAGCGAGGACCACCAAGGTCTCTTCCGTGCCCGTCGCCTCGTTCTGCAACAGCATGATCGCAGCAATCGCGCCGGGACCCGCCAGCATCGGCATCGCCATGGGGAAGACCGAAACGTCGTCGATCTCGGTCGCAGCGACCTTTTCTGCCCGTTCCTCTCGCCGCTGGGTCCGTTTCTCGAACACCATTTCGAACGCGATCCAGAACAGCATCAGACCGCCCGCGATACGGAAACTGTCGAGCTGTATATGCAGAGCGCCCAGCAATTGTTCGCCGAACAGTGCAAAGCCCAACAGTATAATGGCAGCAATAACGCTTGCGCGGATCGCCATATTGCGGGCCTGCGCCGGTGGTGCACCCTTGGTCAGCCCGGCATAGATCGGCGCGCATCCTGGCGGATCGATCACCACAAACAGGGTGATGAAAGCCGATATGAACAGTTCGGTCATTCTTCGATTCCCGGATCATTGGGGTCAGTCGCTTCCAGCCGCTGGCCCATGAATGTCTTCCAGGCGCCATCGACAAAGACGGAGAGCATGACGCCGCGATCGGATGGTGAGGCATGGCCGGCAAACCATGCAAAGGATGTGTCCTGCGAGATACCCGAGACCGATTGCACATTCATCGCAGTCGCATCGCGATCCATCTCGGCGTAAACAGGCGAATAGCTGCGCGCACGTGCATCAGGAGTGCTGGCATCGCATTCTGCAACATGGGTTTCGATGATGTCTTCCAAGCCGCTCCACTCTTCACCAGGCGAAGGGAAGTCGATCAGGATGCGATAGTCGCCATTGGCCTGGCGCTGCCAGATGGTAGTGTAGGTGCCAGTAAGGCCGAGCGGATGATCGAAAGTGCCCAGACTGGCTGCGACCGATCCATCACAGCTCATCAGGATACGTTTCGGGTCCCAACTCATCGTACCGATATCGCCGGATTGCCCGTCCAGCCAATCACGGACTTGTCGCGGACCTGTCTCGTCAAAAATCACTGCACTATCGGTGGCAAATTCGCGATAGGCCTTGGCAAAGCCTTCTTCGCGCACCGTGCGAGCGAAGGCCAGTTCGGTGGTCACCACAGCGCTGGGGTTGGCCCCGGGCGCGATGCGCGGTCCACGCGGACCGTTGGGCTGACTGGCACACGCAGCCACGGCCAGAGCCAGCGTCATGGCAAGCGCGCGTCTCACAGGGCACCTTCCGGAAGATCGATCGATTCGATGCGATGGGCGGCAACGAGGGTATTGCGCAGCAAGACTGCAATCGTCATCGGCCCAACGCCTCCTGGCACAGGCGTAATTGCTCCGGCCACTTCGCTGGCACTGCCAAAGGCAACATCGCCGACCAGACGCCCTTTTTCCTTGCCTTCTTCAGGTGGGAGCCGGTTGATCCCGACATCGATCACTGTTGCGCCTTGCTTGATCCAGTCGGCCTGAACCATCTCGGCACGCCCTACCGCAGCCACGACAATATCCGCACCGCGCACGATCTCGGCGAGATTGCGCGTCCGGCTGTGGGCAATAGTGACCGTGCAATTCTCGGCCAGCAGCAATTGCGCCATTGGTTTTCCCACCAGGATCGAGCGGCCAACGACCACCGCGTCCATACCGCTCAGGTCACCATGGATTTGCTTGAGCAGCATCAGACTGCCAAGCGGCGTACACGGGACAAGCCCTTCAAGACCCAGTGCCAGCCGACCCGTGCTGACAGGCGTGAGCCCGTCGACATCCTTGGCTGGGGAAATGCGATCGACAACCGCTTGTTCGTCCAGATGCGACGGGAGGGGCAATTGGACCAGGATGCCATCAACCGCAGGGTCTCGGTTCAGCTTGTCGACCAGGGCCTCGAGCTGCTCCTGCGTGGTATCCCCTGCCAGCTTATGTTCGAAGCTTTCCATATTGGCCGCAATGGTCGCCTTGCCCTTGCTGCGGACATAGACCTGGCTGGCAGGATCATCCCCTACCAACACGACGGCGAGACCGGCCTTGCGGCCGGTTTTTTCAGCGAAATCAGCGGCGAGAGCGCCGACCTTCTCGCGCAATTGCGCGGCGAAGGCTTTTCCGTCGATAATCTGTGCGGTCATTGCGCCGCAATGGCGACATTCGTCAGGACGATCAACATGACTTGCAGCAGAATGATCAGCACCAGCGGGGAAAAGTCAATCGAACCGGTCCCCGGCAGGATCCGCCGGATCGGGCCCAACACAGGCTCGAGCAAGGAATTGATCGAGCGATAGATCGCCAGGACGAAGTCATTGCTGGTGTTGATCACATTGAATGCCAGCAACAGGCCGATCACGAATTGCACGATGACCAGCATAACCAGAACATTGGTCAGCAGCTCGATAATCTGGATCAGGGTGTAAAGGAACAAGGGGGCATACCTCTCTTGCGGAAATGTGGAGCAGTCTTGGCGATAGTCTATCCGAGACGGGCGGGGTGTATCAACAACATAATACGCATGGATGCGTTCTGCTAGGTGTCGGCGCTGATCAGGGTACCGGCACCGCGGGCGGTAAAGAATTCCAGCAACATTGCGTGAGGCACCCGGCCATCGAGAACCACAGCCGCTTCACACCCCGCCTCGACAGCATGGACACAGGTTTCCAGTTTAGGGATCATCCCGCCCTGGATCGTGCCATCCTCTTTCAACGCCGCGATCTTGGACGGGTTAAGATCGGTCAGCAATCCGCCTTGCTTGTCCAGCACGCCCTGCACATCGGTGAGCAGGAACAGCCGGGCTGCGCCCAAGGCGGCAGCAATCGCCCCGGCCATCGTATCGGCATTAATATTGTAAGTATGCCCGTCTTCGCCCGCCCCGATCGGGGCAATCACCGGAATCATTCCGGCGGCGTTGGCCGTATCGATAATGGTGGTGTCGACATGGGTCGGCTCGCCGACGAAGCCCAGGTCCAGCACCCGTTCTATATTGCTTTCCGGGTCGCGACTGGTCCGTTCCACCTTGGTCGCGGTAACCAGGCCGCCATCCTTGCCGGAAACGCCCATGGCCTTGCCACCCGCCTTTGCGATCCAGCTGACCAGCTCTTTGTTGATCGCCCCAGACAAGACCATCTCGGCGACTTCAGCAGTCGCCTTGTCGGTTACACGCAGGCCATCGACGAAAGTGCTTTCGACGCCCAGTCGTTCCAGCATGGCACCGATCTGCGGGCCACCGCCATGCACCACCACCGGATTGATCCCGACGGCCTTGAGCAAGACGATATCCTCGGCAAAGTCGCGCGCGGCGGCGGGATCGCCCATCGCATGGCCGCCATATTTCACCACGAAGGTCCGCCCGGCGTAGCGCTGGAAATAAGGCAGCGCCTCAATCAGCACTTCGGCCTTGGCCAATGTATTGTTGTCACCCGTCATATGCGTTTGCCCGCTAGAATTTCCGCTCAAGAAGCCGGTAGGTTTTGCCCCGCTTAGACACGCAACGCGCCGATGGGAAGAAATCATGGGTTGGCCTTGACCCTGGTCCGGCTTTGTACAGGATGCACTTGGGATCAACGGATAGGGACGCAAATCCGATGAAGTTTGAACACTTTGGCCTGGGCGCTACCGCCCTGGCTCTCACCATGCATCTACCCGTTGTGGCGCAGGACGCAGAACCGGCCCCCAGGGAAGAGACCACTACAATCGAAGCGGCGGCGGAGAGTGCTGCGGCCACGATGGAAGCGGCCGTCGAGCAGAGCGCGCCTACCAGCCCCTTTGCAAACCGCACGGAGGGCAGCTGCGAATTGCACATCTGGCCGACCGAGAATTATCTTGGCGTCAAGATGGGCCTTCTGAGTGGCTTTGGAATCGTCGGTGCACTGGCAGATCAGGCAGCGAACAAAGACAAGGTCACCACGGTCAAGGATCTGATGCGCGACTATCTCGGCCCTGAAGTGCAGCTGACCGAGCTTGAAAAGCTTGGCCTGCATGATCGGCTCGGCCTGTCCGACGATTACCGCGTTGTCATTCACGATCCGACACCGTGGAATGAAGACCTGAAAGGAAATCCGGAGCTCAAGGCACAGGTCAAGGCGACGAACAAGAAAATCAAGAGGGGCGAGCGGCTGACAGATTCGACGAATCCCTGCTATGCCGAACTGATCACCACGCACATCTTCTATCACAAAGCGATGATGTATGGATCCAACCTCTTTACCGGCTGGGTTTTTCGTGAGGCCGATGGCGACACGATAGTCAATAAGGGCAGGGGGCAGGTGAAAAATCCACTCGAGGAATTTCCGCCCAAGGACGAAAGCATGATTGAAGCCGCAAAGCTTGAATTGCGTGACGCTTATTCCAAGGACTTCGCGGAATATGTCGAGAAGAAGGTCAAGAAGTAGGGAATTGCGCGCCCGGCGCATTGCTGCCGGCTAGTCGAGCGAGAAGCGCCGGGCGCTCAAGATTTCGTGGTCGGTATCGCGCGGATCAATTGCAGCAAGACGCGCGTCGCGCTCGCGCAAGATGGCCGCGATATCGATACGGCAACTGCGGAGCGCCAGAGTGAGCCATTGCCCGACCTTTTCCATCCCGGCCTTTTCACCAGCCCGGTCCAAAACCAGATGATCCAGCCGGTCAATAATGGCCTCTGCCGGCATCACATATTCATCGGTGACCCACTGGTTCACAGTCATCCAGCTCGTCGGCAGACCGTCGCAATCGAAATTGAGCCCTGCGACATGGACGACTTTGACCGCATCTTCTTTCTTGGGAAGGAATAACGGCTCGACGCCGTCAAAGGCCGAGAGCGGCAGGAAGACGTGAAAGTGGCCATGCTCACCCTCCGCTCGCTGTTCGGGCGGATGCGCATGATAGAACCAGCGCGCGCGACTGTCAGGATCAATCGCGTCACCTTCGGGATAGTGTTCCCACTGCCGGTATGCGTCCGGCGCGGCGGGGAGGACGCGCTGGATCAGCATCGCCCCCTCCGCCGCCATGTCCGCGCTCAACGCCAACAGCGCCGCCCGCGACCGGTCCGTTGTGATGGCGTCAGCCTGCGGCATCGTCCGCCATGGCTTCTGTCTTATCCATGGCTTCGTCCATGGACTCGCCTTCCATCGCATCGCCTGCGGCCTTGTCAGCTCCACAGCCGGCTGCGCCACAGGCACCAGCCTTGGCGGCACCGCAACCGCCTTTATCCGCGCCGCAAGCACTACAGCCATAGGCCGAACATGCACCGCATGCCCCGCAGATCGCATCGCATGCCGTCAATGCCGGGGCGGCCAGTGCAAGACCGCCTGCAACCTTGAGGAACGCTTTCAGATTGTCATTCGCCATGTCTCTCTCCTTATATGGATGGCAGCCGCAGGTTCGCCATGCCGAGTGACAAGGTTACAATAAGGTACAATGTCGCCTGAGGGCAGAGAAACCGGCTGCGATTGCATCCAATTCGAAGGTATCTTGGCCGGTGCCCAACTACGCGCAGCATCCTGCTCAAAAGGTAGGTGCTTGCGTGAAAATACCTGGTTGATTGTTCCGGCTCCGAGGATGTCTGCAATCTTCGGGCAGGCCAATCGGCTTACCGCTTATGCATGCCCAAATCCGCTCTATTGCCTGCCGCCTTCTCGTGCGCATTCCTTGTCTTGCTCCTGTCCCCATCCCCAGCACCGGCCAGTACAGCTACCTTCAGCGCGCCAATTCCGATCTGCGGCTCAGGCCCACGCGTCACCTGCATTGTCGATGGCGACACATTCTGGCTGGACGGTAACAAGATCCGGATCGCGGATATCGACACGCCGGAAGTAAGCCGGCCCCGCTGTGAACAGGAGAAGCGTCTGGGTAAAGCCGCAACGCGCGCCTTACAGGGCTTGCTGAGTGCGGGCGCCTTCACATTGCAACGCGGCGCGCGCGATCGCGATCGCTACAACAGATTGCTGCGGACCATCCATCGTGGCCCGATCAATCTGGGCGCCCGACTGGTCGATCAAGGCCTCGCCAGACCGTGGACCGGATCGCGCCAAGGATGGTGCTAAGCCGTGTTGCGCTGCTAACATCCAGCGCATGTCGCGCCCGCTCCGTTTCGATGCCCGCTGGACCCGCAAAAGGCGCTGGCGCGCCCGCCTGCGCAAGGCCGGATGGTGGCTGGTCATCGCCCTAATCGCTGCCGGGATCTGGTTCGCCCGCGACCGATTGATGCCCGTGCAGGAATGGCAAGAGGTCCGCCTCGACCTTCCGATCTGCGGGACGCGCGGGGCGGCAGGTTGTGTGGTTGACGGAGATACGATCGCCATCGGGAAAAGGCGTGTCCGGCTGACGGGCTTTGATGCGCCGGAACTTGACGGCGCCTGCGACGCCGAACGGGAAGCAGCCCGTATCGCGCGGTCGGCCCTGCACGACTGGTTGGCGCAGGGGCCATTCGAATGGAGCGGCGGTGATGCTCCTCCCTACGATCAATATGGCCGCGAGCTTCGAAGCATCCGTCGCGGCGACGAAGAGCTTGGCGAGACCCTGATCGCGCGTGGCCTGGCACGCGAAAGCGGCTGGGGTTTCCCCCGATCCGACTGGTGTGAATAGCGAGACCTTGGCTCCGGGCGAACAAGCTGCCACTCTGGGATCCATGATCTTTCGCATAACTCTCCCGTTCCTTGCGCTCGCCGCATGTTCCGCACCTGCTCCGGAAATTGACCTCCCCCCCACGGCGCAAGACAAGTTCTGGCAGGCCCTTTCTTCGCATTGTGGCAAGGCCTTTGCCGGCCAGCTGGTCAGCGACGATGCAGCAGACACCGACATGCAGGGCGCAGCCATGGTGATGCATGTGCGTGAATGCAGCGATGAACGGATCGCCATTCCCTTCCACATCGAAGGCGTCGGCGAAGTGGTGGATGGCTGGAACCGGTCGCGCACCTGGGTCCTCACCCGCAATGATGCCGGTGGCCTGCGGCTCAAGCATGACCATCGCCATGCCGATGGCAAGAGCGACACTGTCACCATGTATGGCGGCGACACCGCAGAAAGCGGCACCGCGAAGACCCAGAGCTTCCCGGTCGATGCAGAGAGCATCGCCATGTTCGAAACCGAAGGGCTCGACGCCTCGGTTACCAATGTCTGGACCGTTGCGGTTGACCCCGCAGGCACCGAAGGCGCTACATTCGCTTACCAGCTCCAGCGCACAATTGCGGGCGGGGCGCCCGAAGAGCGGTTCTTCCGCGTCGAATTTGACCTGACGCAAGCGGCGGATGCACCGCCTGCGCCATGGGGTCACGACTAGCCAGCGCGGGCCTTGTCGATGATCACGGTGATGTCATCGAGCAGGCCAAGCCGCTTCTTCTTCAGCGCCTCGGTACGTTCGTCGCTCGCAGCTTCGGTCTCGGCCTCGATCCGGTGCACTTCGCGGTTCACCTCGTGATACTCGTCAGCCAGGCGGGCGTAATGCGCGTCTTCCTGTTTGAGGGTGGTCATAAGCGCGCGGTCACGTTTGAAGATGTTGGTCAGTTCGTGCGGTGTGTGTTGCGACATAAGAGGCCCTTTCCTTGATCCGTGTCGATTGACCCTATTCTAGCGCCGCGCTGGCAGACCGCTTTGCGCCAGATCAAATTTGGGCGCGAACCTTGTGCTATAGTAAGCGGGTGATTGACCGCATTGTCCGCCCCGCGCTTCTCTATTGGGCGCTGATCTTCGGCCTTGGCTTCGCGCTGGGGACCGCGCGTGTGCTGTGGTTCGGGCCCCGCTTTGGCGAGGAGGCTGTGGTGCTGGTCGAAGTGCCGCTGATGGTGCTCGCCAGCTCTCTCGCTGCACGCTGGATCACCCACCGCTATACCCTGCGCGGCACGGGCGAAACGCTGGCCATGGGGGCGCTTGCCTTTGCCGTTCTGATGGCGGCGGAACTGACACTGACAGCGGCGCTGCCCGGAGAGAGCCCGCGCGATTGGCTCCACAGTCTGGTGCAGATGCCAGGCGTTCTTGGCTTTGCCGGACAGGTGCTGTTCGGCCTGATGCCGTGGCTGACCCGGCCGCGCCATCCGATCCCGGGCCTCTAGGCGCCCGTCATATCGGCGCACAAACCCTACACGATGGAACACATGGAACACTGTCCTGGGGCAAAATCCGCGCCCTGCAATCCGCCCCGGAATCAAGGCGCTAGCAAGACAGACAACGGGCCGTAGAGACATCGCGCCACCGTGCCACAGCCCGGCCCGTGTAGGACAGCCGCCAGAACCTAGCCCGGCGCGCCTGCGCTCCGCACGGCACCGTGATCGTAGGAATAGCTGCGTTCGAGCTTGAATGCGCCCTGGCCGCCATCGGCTCCAGGCTCCCACTTCCACGCATGCATATAGCGCGCGCCGCCGACCAGCTCCCAATGGCCTGATGAGGGCGCGCCGTCTTCCGCCTTGCCCGCGCGCCATTCGAAGAAGATGTGGTTGGCCTCTTCCAGCGCCCCCCAATCGCCCAATCGGCGGACAATGCGCGATCCCGGCACGACCTCGCGCCGGTTCTTGTAGCCTGCGTTGCGCCCACCCGGCAGGCGCGCATCGCATTGCTCCTGCAGGCTCGCCACGAAGGCTTCGCTCGATGGGACAGCCAACCCGCCCAGATCGTGCAGCATGGTGAAATCCGGCCCGATGATCGTGCCGACAGCGTCCGGATCGCACCCTTCGAAGGCGGCTTCGAACAGTTGCGCATCGCGTGCTGCGATCGCCGTTTCCAGCGCCTCCCCCACGGGCATGGAAGGTGGTGAGGCCGGGGGCGGCGGGGGCGCTTCGTCCGCAGGTTGGGCGAGCATCAGGGCAAGAGCGGTCAACATCGGGGATTCTCCAAAGTGTATTGCCTACACAATACACTGCCGTTCGGGCACGACAACCCGTCTCCCGTGCCGCGCATCACCGCTTGCAAGCGTCGCACTTGGCGAGAACCGCCCAGGGGCGTAGCATGGGCACATGGCCAAGGTGACCGCGACCCCGCTCCCGCCCGACAGCTTGCTGGCCCAGCATATGGAGCCGGGCGATTATGGTGACTGTTTCACCGCCGAAGTGCCGGGGCAGGTTGCGCTGCCGGACTATATTACCCGCTTCTATTCCAGCCCCGCCTTCTGGCCCGAGCGCAAGTTGCTGGCCTTGATCGGCAAAGGCGCCAACCACACCGACATCGCGGCCCATGCCAAGGGCGAACGCGAAAGCTTCGCCGCCTGGAACGTAGTGGCCCGGCGCGAGGACGAGATATTGCTGCGCGATTTCCGCGGCCGCACCAGCAGCTGGCTGAAAGTGGAGCCAGGTGAGAGCAAGACGGTTTTGTATTTCGGCAGCGGCGTGAGAAATCCCGAGACGCCGCTGATGTACGCCGTACGGCCCCTGCATATCTGGTATTCGCGGGTGTTGTTGGGCGGGGTCTAGGGCGAAGGTTTTTTGTTGTGTCCCTGCGGGCGGGGGCCGTCCGGCTTTTTCGTTTTCCGCACGCCCTCCGGCGCGCGATATCCTCGCACCTATCGGTGCTGCGGGCGCCCGGTCGGGCTTGCGGCGCTAGCGCGCCGTGCTCCGCGACACGGTAGTAAGCTCGCGCCCGGTCTCGAGGACCAAGTCACTCAGTTAGAGCACTGGTTCGGTCGGCGACCAGCCGACCGCAAGCGCGACCGCGCGCCCGAGCTTATGCGAGGCAGCAAGGGGCGCGGACGCGCCCCGCCCGCAGGGTCCAAGCGAACGACTCCCGCTCGTTAAACCCGATCTTGATCAATTCCGGCCACAGTCGCGCGCATGGGAAAGGTCACCCCCTTCCGGCAACGGGCCAGGTGGACGCGCCCCGCCGACGACGGCGTGCGCGCACCTGCCACGCGCATCAATTGGTTTCCGATCCTGCTGGTCGCGCTGCCATTGGCTGCCTTCACCGCAGTGTTCCTATTAGGCGGCCCGCCAAGCAGTTTGGCCGTGCCCGCTGCCCGCGTGGCACCGGATCGCGAAGTGGCAACTTTCCCGATTTGCGGCAGAGGCCCACGCATCACCTGCGTCGTCGATGGCGACACCATCTGGTATCGCGGCGACAAAATCCGCATCGCCGATATCGACACGCCAGAAGTGAGCAAACCCGGCTGCGCCCGCGAAGCGCGCTTGGGCAGCAAGGCAACGCGTCGCCTGCAAGCCATGCTCAATGCCGATGCCTTCACCCTAGCCCCCAACCCCGACGGCCGCGACCGCGACAAATACGGCCGCCTGCTCCGTGTGGTCACACGCGACGGGGCGAGCGTGGGCGACAGGCTTGTGAGCGAAGGTTTGGCAGAGCGTTGGGGTGGACCGACGGTGGCTTGGTGCGAGCGAAAGGATCGGGATTGATTGATTTGGTGTTCGGCCCTTGGAACTCAGCGGTCGCTTTGTGCCCTATACCTTGCTGTATTGAGGATCGAATAGTCTTCGCCAATACCTCTGACCGTCGAGCATCGCCAAGCGGCCAGTGGGTAGCTTGTGCCGGTTCCCTTGTAGATTCTTCTGCAGGAACTCTCGGAGGCTGGAAATGTGTTCGGGTGGATCATCACCAAACTCTACATCCGTCGAGTCGATAATCACCCAGAGAGGATGATAGCCCATCTTCTTAAGGACTGCGCCTCGGATTTCCTGGTAAGCAGTCAAAGGGCGTGTCTTTCGGTAGTCTATGAAGAGTGCCCAATCCGGGCCCCGGAACTCAATTTTGTAGCCTGTCACAAATACTGGGCTTTCGATCAGTTTGAAATCAGCTGCATCGAAATACTCTTCGAGAGATTCACGAAGATTCTCGCGCCAGAGTGCTTTTCTGAATTCCCTGCTCGAAAAGAACCAGGATGCTCGGGAAAGTGGATCAGCCAGCGCTTTAGAGAAATGCCAAACTGCCCATACCGCGCCTAATACGATTGATGGCAAAACAAGGTTCAGGAGGAAGCTGCCAACCTCCACCAGAGCTGCTGTCATCGTCGGAAGGCTATCGAGAAACTCGACCGGCAAGAGTGAGAGAACTGCATAGATCACGCTACTCAGCGCCAAGCCTGCCACAACAATGAATTGGAGACTGCGCCCTCCTCTTGGGTAGATCAATCTGTAGATTGCCCACGTGCAGGCAAGCGAGAATACTACCGCCAGAGCAAGAACGGAAATTTTCATGCCACTCTCGAGCCACGCCTTCACACCAATTAGGGCACCGGATGCCAAGATCGGGAAGAGATAAAACGGCGCAATTGACTGGTCTGACATATGGCGGAGCATGTCGCGAATGTGGCGCCGCTCCTTCCGCCGGAAGCGGTGAGATCTGGTAGGGCCGAGATAGGGATGCGAATAGACAATTAGCCTCTCAAGATCAGTTGAAAGATTTATGAGCACGTGCTGCAGTGACTTGTTCAATGCGTCCAATGACCAGAAACAAAAGCCGACGATGGCGATAGCCAAGAACGCAATCTCATCCAGGAACCCTTGGGCTGAAAACAATAGGTCTGGCGAGCCTGGCGAAATACGTTCCTCGGCGCCGGTCGCATTCGGTTGGTTCATCAAAGCCTGATCCGCCCCCAAATAGGCGATGATCAGTGCCGCATCGACGGCGATCCACCAAGATCGGATTTTGAAAAGGATTTCATCGTATCGGCCAATGCCTGCCTGCACGCTCTCGTATTCGCGCCAAGCCAATTCTTCGTCTTTGATTGCAAGTTCACGCGACATACCACCCCCACTTAATAGTGCAGGCTAAAGCCACCCTAGCATTATAGCTAGAACCAATTGGCTCCTAATCTATTCAATCAATTAGAAGCTGGATCACTTTGAACTCCGGGATGAGGGACCCAAACTGCGGAGCATCACTCCGCCGCCACACTCCCGGCTTCGTCACCGAACATATCCGGCCCGTCGTCCACCGCCTCTTCCTCGTTCGCGGCTTTGCCGGCGCCGGAGCGTTTGTCGAAGGTGCTCCACACGTCCTGCCAGTTGCCCTTGGTCGCGCCCTTGGAATATTCGGTGGCGCGCTGTTCGAAGAAGTTGGCGTGCTCCACACCGTTGAGCAGCGGGGCGAGCCAGGGCAGCGGGTGTTCGTCGATCATGTAGATCGGCTGCAGGCCCAGCTGGCCCAGGCGCCAGTCGGCGATGTAGCGGATGTATTTCTTGATTTCCTTCGGCGTCATCCCGGAAACCGGGCCCATTTCGAAGGCGAGGTCGATGAAGTTGTCCTCCAGCCGCACCGATTTCTGGCACAGGTCGATAATGTCTTCCTTCACTGCCTTGGTGTAGCAATCGCGTTCGCGTACGAATTCGTGGAACAGCTTGATGATGCCTTCGCAATGCAGGCTTTCGTCGCGCACACTCCAGCTGACGATCTGGCCCATGCCCTTCATCTTGTTGAAGCGCGGGAAGTTCATCAGCATGGCGAAGCTGGCGAACAGCTGCATGCCTTCGGTGAAGCCGCCGAATGCCGCCAGCGTGCGCGCGATATCTTCATCGGTGTCCACGCCGAACATCTGGAGGAAATCGTGCTTGTCCTTCATTTCCTCATATTCGAGGAAGGCGGAATATTCGCTTTCGGGCATGCCGATCGTATCGAGCAGGTGGCTGTAGGCCGCGATGTGCACCGTCTCCATATTGGAGAAGGCGGTCAGCATCATCTTGATCTCGGTCGGCTTGAACACACGGCCGTATTTGTCGTGGTAACAATCCTGCACTTCGACATCGGCCTGGGTGAAGAAGCGGAAGATCTGGGTGAGCAGGTTACGCTCATGCTCGGAGATCTTCTGGGCCCAGTCGCGGCAGTCTTCGCCCAAGGGCACTTCCTCGGGCATCCAGTGGATCTGCTGCTGGCGTTTCCAGAAGTCGTAGGCCCATGGGTATTCAAAGGGCTTGTAGGTCTTCCGGGCTTCGAGCAACGACATCTTGTGGTCTCCGTGGATCAGCGTGATTGGCCACCATAAGAATCACATGGGTGATTCGATAGCAAGCCTGACCTTTAGGCGGGGGATAAACGCCCCCTTTTTGTAGCATGATTTGCAACTGCCGCGAAACGGCCTGGCGACAAGGCTCGCGACTGCCTCGCTGCGCACCGGGCGACAGGGCGAACGGCTCGTTAAGCAATTTGTGCAACTACGGCCTTTCGACCGGGTCCGTGCGCGCTGCAAGGCGGGCTGGCCCTTCGTCACGCACGGTTACAAGGAGCGCAATAGCGCCGAATGACAGGGCCAGTACCCCCTCCCCAGCCGTCCGAGCTGGAGCAAGCGGTCGATACGGCCGTGGCCGGGAAGTTGCGCTTTGCCGACTGGCCCGAGGCGCTGAAAGCCGAATACCAGGTCCATCGTGGCCGCATCGCCCAAAGCGAGTTGCGGTTCCTGCAAATCGTCGGGCTGATCGTGGCGGTCGTATCGATCGCGTTCGATGCGATTGCCCTGCCCGACCAGCTGCTGCGCGGTGCGATCCTGCGGCTTGTGCTGGTCGTGCCGATCGGGCTCGCCGCGATCCTGTTCTGGGACCGGTTGAGCGTGCAGCAAATGAAGCTCGCCACCGCGACAACGTTGATCCTGTTCGCCGGGATCGTGGCGCATCTTGCCTGCCACGCCGAACCGGTAACGGCGGCGCGCTATCTGATGTCGACCACATTCCTGCTGGGTGCTGCCATCCTGATCCTGCCCTTCCGCCGCCGCGAACTGGTCGCCTTTACGGTCGTATATATCGCGGTGATGACCCTGATGAGCCAGTGGCCCCACACCCATCCGCCCCAGGGCGTGCTGGAACAAACGCTGCTTTCCGTCCTCTGTGCGGCAGGTGCCTATGTGGTTGCCTCGCGCCATATCGACCTCAAGACGACCAACTATCTCTACAGCCTGCGCGACCGGCTGACCCATCGCGCGCTGGAACAGAATATCCGCGTCTTACGCGAATTGTCGGACAGTGACGCGCTGACCGGGCTCGCCAATCGCCGGTCTTTCAGCAGCGTATTCGCCAGTTCCTTCGCCGATCCGGCGCAGCAGGGTGCAGGCGATGTCACGGTGATGATGATCGATCTCGACCACTTCAAAAGGTTCAATGACGATCACGGCCACCAGGCCGGTGACCGTGCGCTGCGCCAGGTCGCACGCTGCCTGGAAGAATGCTTCCGCGGTGTCGACGGGCTGGTTGCACGCTTTGGCGGCGAGGAATTCATCGGCGCCTTCCGCAGTGGCTCGGTCGCGGAGGCGGAAAAATTCGGCGAGATGCTGCGCTGCAGGATCGCCGCGCTCGACATCAATGTGCGCAGCGATACGAGCGAGACGATCACCACCAGCATCGGCCTGGCATCAACCGGGGCCGGCGCCTCCGTGGATCTGGCTGAATTGACCGCCCGGGCCGACCGCGCCCTTTACAGCGCCAAAAAAGCCGGCCGGAACCGCGTGGTTGTGTCGGAACGGATCGAGCTGCGGGTGGACCGTATCGCCAGCTAGGCCGCGAGGTCAGGTCACCATGGCCAGCGCAATCGTGGCCAGCGTCGCGACTACCGGCACCACCACTGTCACCACGCCGACCTCCTTGTAGGCCTGCTTGTGCGTAAGCTGCGTGATGGTGAGCATGGCAATCACCGCGCCGCAATGTGGCAGCGAGTCGAATCCGCCCGCCGCCATCGCCACCAGCCGGTGCAATTCTTCCGGCGAGATGCCGAGTGCGAGATACGGTTCGGCCAATGTGGCCATGAAAATCTGCAGACCGCCCGATGAAGAGCCAGTGATACCGGAAACCGTGCTGGCGGCTGCGAACATGGACAATTCGGGCGGCAAGGGCGAGCCCACTACCAGATCGGTAAAGGCTGCGAAGCCGCTGGTCTGCGCCACCACACCCCCGAAACCGATAACCGCGCTGGTCGCCATCAGCGGCATGATCGCATCTTGCGTGCCGAGCCCCATGGTCTGGAGCGGAGCCTTGCGCACTGCCGGGAACAGCGCAATCGCCACCAGGCTCGCCAGGATCAGCGCAATCGAGGGCCACAGCACTGGTTGGGACGTGGCGAATTCAATCAGGGCCGAGCCTTCACCCACGCCCGCCATTTGCGCCAGACGCGGCGCAAGGATCGTGGCAATTACCAGCATCAGCGGAAAGATCGCGAGCGCCCAATGCGGCACGTCTTTCTCGATTTCGGAGAAGTCCGGGATCACATCGCGTGGGCCCGGCTCGAAGCCCTCCCCTGCAGCTTGCGCCTTGATCCGCTCCCGCTCGAGATAGGCCATCCCCAAAGCGAACATCAGGAATCCACCAAACAGGCCCAGCAGCGGGGCGGCGAACAGGTCTGTCCCCAGCGTAAGTGTAGGTATGACATTATGGATCGATGGCGTGCCGGGCAGCGCTGTAAGAGTGAAAGTACCTGCGCCCAGGGCAGCTGCTCCGCAGAACAGGCGTTTGGGAATATTCGCCTCTTTCAGGAGCCTTAGCCCGAGCGGATACATCGCGAAGATAACGACAAAGACGACGACACCACCGTACGTCAGAACAGCACAGGCCAACACTGTGATCCACAATGTCCTGTGCGCGCCAAGCTTGTGCACCAGCGCCATGGCAATGCTGGTCGCTGCATGGCTATCGCCCATGATCTTGCCAAAAACCGCGCCCGCAGCGAACAGCAGGAAGAACCGCCCGGCAAAGGTGAAGGCACCCAATTCCCCGATGGTGAAGCTTTGCGTCAGGCTTTCGGCGAAGGGCAGGCCGTTGGTGACGATCACCACCAGCGCGCACACGACCGATGCGAAAATGATATTCACATCGCGCAATGCCAGCCAGATCAGCAACGCCAACCCGGCTACAAGGCCGATCATTCCAATCATGCCCTTCTCCCCCCTATGGGTCCGTCAGCTCTTGCTCTTCGATCCGAAGAACGAGCCGCCACCCAGCATGGTTATGCCGAGGAAGAAGCCAAAATCATACCATCCGCCGCGATTAGGCACGGCATAAACCGCAATATCGGGATTGAAGAGCGAGCCAATGAAAGACCACGGGAAGATGAAACCGTGCCACAGCCCCCACCAGAAACCGGGCGACCCGGCTTCCTTGGCGACGCCGGCATCAATCTGGCTGGCGCAAGCCGACAGGAGCAGCAAGGCAGTGCTCGCAACGGCAATCTTCGCAAACTGATGTGGTGTCATGGCCTGGGCCTCCCGAGCTTTTTCCTGATCCACCAGCTTAGCGCAATCAACGACAATGCAAACCACAAGAGGACGAACCACTCACTGGGTCCCTCGGCGATCGCGCAAAAGGCCAGTTCGATATGTGAGCAACGGCGGTCACTTGAATGTCTTCATCATATAGATCGCGCTTCCGGGACACAGCTCGGCGAATTCCCGCGATGCGGCAATTACTTGCGGCGCGGTTGAGCGGTCCTTTGCCCTGTATCCGAGCCGGGCGAAGAACGCTTCGGCCGTGGTGGTGAGAAGATGAAGTCGCTCGCACCCGTCTGATCGCACAAAGGTCTCAAGCTCTTTGACAAGCTGGCTGCCGACACCCGCGCCACGTTTGTCGGGCAAGATGATGGCAGACCGCAACAAGCGATCCGGTCCCTCACCTTCAACGCCGATGAAGCCAAGCCGTTCTGCCCCGTCTCGCAGTAACAGAAACTGGCGCCCGGCTTGATCGATATCGTCGACTGGCAGGTCTGCCGCTGCCAGCGCGTCCCTCAATGCGTCGAGCTCGTCCTTGAATCGGACAGGCTCAACAAACACCACGGACAATCCTCACTGGCAGCTGAGACATTCCTCATAGTCGGTCTGCTGTTCGCCCAGCTCCGCCTTGAGTTCGATCTCGGGCGCATCGCTGGTGTTGTCGGCTTCGACACCGCCGGCGAAGCCTGCGCGCTGGACGCTCTTCGAACGCAGGTAATAGAGCGACTTGATGCCCTTCTCCCACGCCTGGAAGTGCAGCATCATCAGGTCCCACTTGTCGACGTCAGCCGGGATGAACAGGTTCAGCGACTGGGCCTGGTCGATATAGGGCGCACGATCAGCAGCGAATTCGAGCAGGTAGCGCTGGTCGATTTCAAAGCTGGTCTTGAAGGTCGCCTTCTCTTCCGTGGTCAGGAAATCGAGATGCTGGACCGAACCGCCACGCTCGAGGATGGAATTCCACACATTGGTGGAATCCTTGCTCTTCTTGCGCAGGATCTTTTCCAGATACGGGTTCTTCACGATGAAGCTGCCCGACAGCGTCTTGTGCGTGTAGATATTGGCCGGGATCGGCTCGATGCAGGCACTGGTACCGCCACAGATGATTGAAATCGACGCGGTCGGCGCGATGGCCATCTTGCAGCTGAAGCGCTCCATCGCGCCCATTTCTTCGGCATCCGGGCAGGGGCCGCGTTCCTTGGCGAGAACCATGCTGGCTTCGTTCGCCTTGGAATGGATGTACTTGAACATCTTCTCGTTCCACGCCTTGGCCATCGGCCCTTCCAGCGGCAGGTTCTTGCTCTGGAGGAAGGAGTGGAAGCCCATCACGCCCATGCCGACACTGCGTTCGCGGCTGGCGGAATATTTGGCACGCGCCATATCGTCCGGCGCGCGGTCGATATAATCCTGCAGGACATTATCGAGGAAGCGCAGGACGTCTTCGACAAAGCCTTTCTCGTCTTTCCACTCGTCCCATTTTTCAAGGTTGAGCGACGACAGGCAGCAGACTGCCGTGCGGTCATTGCCGAGATGGTCGACACCGGTTGGCAGGGTGATTTCCGAACACAGGTTGGAGGTCGAGACCTTCAGGCCCAGATCGCGGTGATGCTTGGGCATCATGCGATTCACAGTGTCGGAGAACACGATATAGGGCTCACCCGTGGCAAGGCGCGTTTCGACCAGCTTCTGGAACAGGCTACGGGCATCGACCGTGCTGCGCACTTCGCCTGTTTTCGGCGAGATGAGATTGAACTCTTCGCCTGCGCGAACAGCTTCCATAAATTCATCGGTCAGCAGCACGCCGTGGTGCAGGTTCAGAGCCTTGCGGTTGAAATCGCCCGATGGCTTGCGGATTTCGAGGAATTCTTCGATCTCCGGATGGTGCACATCGATATAGCAGGCCGCCGAGCCGCGCCGCAGCGAGCCTTGTGAAATCGCCAGCGTCAAACTGTCCATCACGCGCACGAAGGGAATGATGCCGCTGGTCTTGCCGTTCAGGCCGACCGGCTCGCCAATGCCGCGCACCTGACCCCAATAGGTGCCGATGCCGCCGCCCTTGGACGCCAGCCAGACATTCTCGTTCCAGGTATCGACAATCCCGTTGAGGCTGTCCGAAACCGAATTGAGATAGCAGCTGATCGGCAGGCCCCGGCTGGTGCCCCCGTTGGAAAGGACCGGCGTGGCCGGCATGAACCACAGCCGGGAAATGTAATCATACAGGCGCTGGGCGTGTTCCTGATCGTCGGCATAGGCATCGGCCACGCGCGCGAACAGGTCTTGAAATTTCTCGCCCGGAAGCAGGTAGCGATCGATCAGCGTTTCCTTGCCGAATTCGGTCAGATTGGCATCGCGCGATTCATCAATGGTGATTTCGAAGCGGCGGTCGTTGACCTTCTTGCTGTCTTCCTGCGGCGTTGCGGCGGTCTTCACGGCTTCCGCCATGGCGCCTGCAGCTGCGGTCGCGACCAGCTCTTCGGATCCTGCGTCCTGCTTGTCCATGCTGACAGCCTTGTCCTTCTTCGCTTTCGATTCGGGCGCGTCGGCGACGGTCTCCGCGGTATCTACCACATCTGCGCCCATGGCCGTGTCGTCCCCTGCCTTGAAATCCATTCTCTCGCCCCGCTCTTTCATTCTTAAGGGCGACTCGCGGGCCGCCCTTTGTTCCACATTCGTTCTGCCGCGTCGAGAGCCTTCTTCCGAGCTCCCGGCCTATGACATGGTGTCAGTCGTGATGGGTTTTGCTGTCCCCTGACTGTCCCCCGTTCACCCACAATCTTGTCCCCCGAGGCCTGCGAGCTGACCGACTCCTCCCCTTACGCGGGAATCCGCGCTGGCGGGCCGATCTCACTAGGTTTTGGGGTCCGCGACCGATGCGAACCACTAGATACTGAATCAGACTGGACTCGCGCGCAAGAGGGTAAACAAGGAATAAATGGCAAAACCGCGTTCCGGGACTCGGTGTGTTAGCCTGTTGCAACGCCGCGACGCGTGGAGAAAGCTGGACTGCTGGCTTGTGCAAGCCCAAAAATGAATCCGTGAAAAAATTTTGTCGGGCAAAATTCCTCTGCGGGCCTTTTGAATCATTCGAATCGAGCGACGCAATTTTCGAATCCAAACCAACCGTTTGAACTGCAAGGAAGACACCATGCTGGAACGCGCAATCACGATCGGATTGAAGCACGAACGCATGATCGTGATCGCAGCCGCAATCTGGTTCTGGGCGGGAATCGCGATCTATGCCCGCTTCATCCCTTTGCCAGATCTGCCCGGCTGGGTGCGGCCGACATTCTTCTGGTCATCGGTGGCCTTCAACGCCGTGTGGTGGGGCTATGTCCACGGAAAGGTGGAAGCACGGCGGCGCGCGCTCGCCAAGCCCGCAGCCGCCCCGCAAGAAACCGAATAGAAAGCCCGTCCCTAGCCCTGCGCTGCCTTGGCGTGCTCGGCCATCTCCGCTGCGATCGGCTTGATCAGTTCCTCGGGCAGGTCATGGCCCCAACCGGGGAAGGTCTTGATCTTCGCGCCGGGAATATGGGCGGCCGTGTCATGGCCACCCTCGACCGGGACCAGCGGATCCGCCTCTCCATGCAGGACGAGCGTTGGCGCGGTAATGTTCTTGATCATCTCGCGCCGGTCGCCGTCAGCCACAATCGCGGACAAGTGCCGGGTCGGCCCCTCCGGATAGACGCTGCGGCGCACGCTCGCCGTAACCCGTTCGCGCAAACGATCCGCATCCGCCGGATAGCCCGGGCTCCCGATCGTGCGCGACAGGAACATGCCGTGTTCGACCAGCGCTTCCTCATCTATGCTCTTGGGCCGGGTCACCAGCGCCTTGAGCGCTTCTGGCTTGGCAGCTGGCAGTTTGGGGTGGCCGGTGGTCGAGAAAATCGAGGTCAGCGACATTGTCTTGTCGGCATGTTTGGCCGCGACATGCTGGGCAATCATCCCGCCCATGCTGCCACCGACGATATGCGCCCGCGGAATCTCCAGCGCCTCCAGCAGCCCGGCCCCGTCATCGGCCATGTCGGACAGCGTGTAGGGCACCTTGGGCGTGATCCCGAGCTTCCCGAGCAGGGTCATCTTGATCAGTCCGGGCGCCTTGACCCCGTCAAACTTGTGGCTGAGGCCGATGTCGCGATTGTCATACCGGATGACGCGAAAGCCGTGGCCGACCAGCTCGTCCACCAGTTCATCCGGCCACAGGGTCAGCTGCGCACCGAACCCCATGATCAGCAGCATTGGCGGCGCATTCTTGTCGCCGTGATCCTCGTAATGAATGGAGATTCCATTGGCCGTTGTTTCGGGCATGCCGTGCAGTCCTTTCCCGTTTCATTCTGTGTTCCGGCAGCTTCGGGCCGGTTGCCCGGATCACATGGCCGAACTGGCCATGCCGGGCAAGTTGACAAAATGACGGATATCAGACGCAACATCGCCGCCGGTCACTTGGAGGTGACTGGCGGCGATGCCCGGGGATAGGCACCACCAACCATGGTGCCTGTTGGAATGAGGTCAGGAACCGAGCGCGATCACTCCGCGTTCGGCGGCGGCGCTGGCGAGACGGCGGCGCTCGATATAGGCCAGCTTCTCTGCATAATGTGCCTTCTGCGCGGCGCTATCGGCAAAGATGATATTGGCCTGAAACACCTGCCCAGCCGAAGCCTGCGCCGGACCTTGGTCGAGATCACTCAGCCGCCGAACCGCCCACCGAGCGGCGCGATCAGTGCTGACCGAGCCGGAGCTGCGATAGGTCTGCATATTGGCCGGGCGGCCCTTGGCATCGAGCTGGAAGCGCACTTGCACAATGCCGCTATCGGGATTGTGCTTGGCCCAGCGCTCAGCGAGGACCAGATTGCGACCAAGATCGCGGCTCACATCAGCACGCCATTCTTCCATCGCGCTGCTGGGCGAGACCACAATTTCTTGCTGGCCGGAGCCGGCCATCGCCGGGGTCACAAGAACCGGAGTGATAAGGGCGGCGCCAAGCGCCAGTGCGACGGGGTTACGAAACAATTTTGTCATCAGATCATCCTCTGCTGTCGTTGGATGATCGGCCATGAGTGACCAGCCGGGCGTTACCCTTGTTCCAGGCGCAGTCCCTAACTCCTCGCGCTTGGGCTAATGGTCGATCGGACGCGGCGACCGGGGGTGAGCACCGCGTCCAAGGGCACAGATGCACCCCGCGCCGAGTCGCCACAATCATGCTTCTATCGGAGTAACAATGTTTCCGACGAACGGGCGACGGCGACCGATTAGTGCCTGAGAGCTGTGCCTCCGGTCAGCGGCCCGACCTATCTGCGAAGCGCTCTAGTCACCTTTGCTGCCCGGCATCAAATACTCGCCGCGTTCGTGGATCACGTTGGCCCTGCCCACCAGCAAATCATCGACCCGCCCGATCCGGTCAGTGTCTTTGCCGGTATAGGGGAGGGAATGCAGAACATAGCGCATCGCATTTAGGCGCGCGCGTTTCTTGTCGTCGGACTTGACCACTGTCCATGGGCTGTCGGCCGTATCGGTGGCAAAGAACATGGCCTCTTTCGCCTTGGTGTAATCATCCCATTTGTCGAGACTGGCCAAGTCGACCGGCGACAGCTTCCATTGCTTGAGCGGATGGACCTGCCGTTCCTTGAACCGCCGCAATTGTTCCGGCCGGCTGACCGAGAACCAGAACTTGATCAAATGAATGCCGGAGCGGACCAGATTGCGTTCGAAATCGGGCGCCTGCCTCAGAAACTCGCGATATTCCTCGTCGCTGCAAAAGCCCATGACCCGTTCGACCCCGGCCCGGTTGTACCACGACCGGTCAAACAGCACGATCTCGCCAACGGTTGGAAGATGCTCGACATAGCGCTGGAAATACCATTGCCCACGCTCCACCTCGCTCGGCTTTTCCAGGGCGACAACGCGGGCACCGCGCGGATTAAGATGCTCCATCATGCGCTTGATCGCCCCGCCCTTGCCCGCCGCATCGCGGCCTTCGAACAGGATGATCACCCGCTGCTGGTTTTCACGGACCCATTGCTGCAATTTCAGCAGCTCGGTCTGGAGCACGAATTTTTCGCGCTCGTAATCCTTGCGCAGCATCTTGTACTTGTAGGGATAGCCACCCTCGCGCCAGTCTTCTGCCAGCTGGTTGTTGGTCTTGCGCGGTTTGCCCGGAGGCTTGGGCAGGCCAAGATACTGACGCAGGCGCGCGGCATCATCGGGCGATGATCCGGCAATGATGGCGTCTACGCCTTCCGTGGGGGAAGTCTTGGCAACGACGCCAATGGCCTCTTCCTCTCCCTCGATCGCCGCTTCGGTCCGTTCATCGGCCAGAGCCTCTTCGACCGCTGGTTTGGCGCCGCTCGCATTCCCCTTCGATGTGTTTCCGCCAGCGCGTGCCATAAACTTTCCCCTCCCGAATGGTGTCACCCCGGATTGCCTCCAGGCGCGACTCGTCCAGCATCAAAGCAGAATGCGACACTCCTGAAATTGCGCCAGATCAAAAAAGGGAGTCAGAAGAACCTGGGCCAGTCATGCGTGGCACATGCAAACGGAGGAAGACGCTACGGCACCAGCACCGTATCGCGCGCCACATCGTCTGTGTTCGGATAATTGAGCGTGAAATGCAGTCCGCGGCTTTCGTGCCGGGCGAGGGCGGAAGTTACGATCAGATCGGCCGCTTCCAGCAGGTTGCGCAGTTCGATCAGGTCGGTCGTGACGCGGAAATTACCGTAATAGTCATCAACCTCGTCGCGCAGCAGCTTGATCCGATTGGCCGCCCGTTCCAGCCGCTTGGTAGTGCGCACGATTCCGACATAGTTCCACATAAAGCGGCGGATCTCTGTCCAGTTCTGCTTGATGACGACTTCCTCGTCAGAATCCGTGACCCGGCTTTCATCCCACTCCCTGATCGCGGGCGGATCGAGCAATTCGTCCCACCGCGACAGGATGTCATCCGCTGCGGCTTCGCCAAATACGAAGCACTCAAGCAGGCTGTTGGAGGCCAGGCGATTGGCACCATGCAGGCCGCTTTCGGTGCATTCGCCCGCCGCCCACAGGCCCGGCAGATCTGTCCGCGCATCGAGGCCGACCAGCACACCGCCACAGGTATAATGCTGGGCCGGCACCACCGGGATCGGGCCGGTCGTCATGTCGATGCCCAGTCCGGTCAGTTTTTCATGGATGGTCGGGAAGTGCTCGCGCACAAAATCGGGCGGCTGGTGGCTGATATCGAGATGGACATAGTCGAGCCCATAGCGCTTGATCTGGTCGTCGATTGCGCGCGCCACAACATCGCGCGGGGCCAGCTCCATCCGCTCCGCGTCATAATCCGCCATGAAACGATGCCCGGTTTCCGGATGGAGCAAATGCCCGCCCTCGCCCCGCACCGCCTCGGTGATGAGGAAGTTCTTGACCTCCAGATTATACAGGCAGGTCGGGTGAAACTGCATCATCTCCATATTGGAGACGCGGGCGCCGGCCCGCCACGCCATCGCAATCCCGTCCCCCGTTGCGCCGCGCGGCGCGGTGGAGAACTGGTACACCCGGCCAGCGCCGCCCGCCGCCATGATCGTGGCCTTGGCGACATGCGCTTCGACTTCGCCCGTGGCCTCGTCCAGCGCGTAGGCACCCCAGACCCGGCCCGCGCCCGAATACAGCTCCGCATTCCGGCCCGTGATCAAATCGACGCAACTGCGGCCCGGCAGCAGGGTAATGTTGGGATTGGCCTCTGCTGCTTTGAGCAGCGCCTCCTGCACGGCCCAGCCGGTTGCATCATCGACATGGACGATTCGGCGGTGCGAATGCCCACCTTCGCGGGTCAGGTGTAGATCGCCCGAATCCTGGTTGAACGGGACGCCCAGCTCGACCAGCCGGTCGATCGCCTTGGGCGCCTGCTCGATGACGAATTCTACGGTCTCACGCCGGTTCAGGCCTGCACCTGCCACCATGGTATCGCGGACATGATTGTCGAATGTGTCGCCCGCATCCAGCACCGCAGCGATACCGCCCTGTGCCCAAGCCGTCGACCCGCCGGTGAGCGAGCCCTTGGCCAGCACCAGCACTTTCTTGTGCTCCGCCAGTTCCAGCGCAGCGGTAAGCCCGGCCGCGCCGGAGCCGATAATCAGGACGTCGTGATATTCGCGTGTCATCGGCGCCTCATGGCGAGAATAGCGCAGCCCCGCAAGATCGGGGAAAGCCACCCGTGGGGCCGGCTCGCCCTAGACCGGTTGGCCCGATTTCGCTTCGAAGAGTTGCAAATCCCGATCGTGGACGCCCAAGCGGTCCCAATTCGCACGCCACTCAGCAAGGTGGTCCGAGGCAAAATGCGCGTCCAGCGCCTCGCGGTCGCGCCAGATTTCCGTAACCCGCACGAGGCCCGGTTCGATCACATCCTCGGCATAGGAATAGGTCACGCACCCTTCCTCAGCGCGGCTTTCCTCGATCATCTCCTGCATCGCGGCGCGCGCCTCATACAGGTTCTCGGGCGGCAGGCGGACTGTGCCCAGGATAATCAGCATGGCATCATCAGCATGGCAGGCCCTCCGCAATCACCAGCCGGTAACCCATATCCGCGCTTTCGGCCTTGAGCAGCCCGGCATTGTGCTGCGCCCATTTGCCGCTCGCCAGATCCGCCTCCAACCGCTGCACGCCATCCTCCAGTCCCTCGATCACCCAGAAGCTGGAGCTACCCTTGCGAATGCGCGCATCGAGATAGGCCTCGGGCCGTCGCCAGTAGGCATAGAGAAAGCCGTCACTGCAATCGTGCGGGACGAGAACCGGCGTGATGTCGACGGGCCCGAGATGCTGCTCGAAGAACTCCATCGGGGGCATGATCCCTTCATCGAGCCCGATCAGGGCGGGCCAATATTCGGTCTGCCACTGGCCCCGGAAGGCCGGATCATAAGTGAGCAGCACCACCCGGTCCCGCGCGACACGGCGCATTTCCGCCAGGCCCCGGGCTTTGTCGGTCCAGTGATGGATGGTGAGGATGGCCATTACCGCCTCGAAACTGTCGTCCGCAAACGGCAAGTGTTCGGCAGTGCCCTGCACGACTGGTGCGCTGCCTTCGGGGCGCTGGGCGATCATTTCCCGGGAAGGTTCAAGCGCAGTCAGTTCGCGTCCGCGCGGTTCGTAAGATCCTGCGCCGGCCCCGACATTCAAGAGGGTCCGCGCATCGCCCAATGCCGCATCCACCTGCGCCGCGATGCGCGGATCGGGCTTGCGCAAATTGGCGTAATCGATGCCGATTGTGTCGTAGAGCGCGCTCATCCTGCGCCGGTCAGCTGGACGAATACATCCTCCAGATCGGCCTCGCGCGTGGTCACATCTTCGATTGTCACGCCCTGTTCCTGCAAGATTGCAAGGACTTGCCCCGCTGTCAGCGCATCCTTGTCGTACGTGACTTCGACTGTGCGCTCACCCGTCAGAGCCGATTTTATGAAGGCCGAATGGACAGGGGCGGAGGGCAAGTCCTTGTCGGTGCTGACCACCACGATCTTCTCGCGCGCCATGCCGACCATTTCGCTGGTCGTCTTGTTGGCGATCAGTTCGCCATTGTTGATGATCGCAATCCGGTCACACAGCTGCTCTGCTTCTTCGAGGTAGTGGGTGGTCAGAACAATGGTGACTCCTTGCCGGTTGAGCTCGGTGACCAGCTCCCACAATTGGCGGCGCAATTCGACATCGACGCCTGCGGTCGGCTCGTCCAGCACCAGGATCGGGGGCGAATGGACCATCGCCTTGGCAATCAGCAACCGGCGTTTCATCCCGCCCGACAAGGTGCGGGCATAGGCATCGCGTTTGTCAGTCAGCCGGACTGCCGCGAGCAATTCCTCGCTGCGACGCTCGGCCTTGGGCACTCCGTAGAACCCCGCCTGGTTTTCCAGCACTTCGTAAGGCGTGAAAAACGGGTCGAAGACAATTTCCTGCGGCACGATCCCGATCGCGCGCTTGGCATTGCGGCGCTGGTCATCGATATCGAAGCCCCAGATCTCGGCCGAGCCTGCGCTCTTGGTCACCAATCCGGCCAGGACATTGATCAGCGTCGACTTGCCTGCCCCGTTCGGACCCAGCAGTCCAAATATCCCGCCTTGCGGAACCTCGAAGCTGACCCCTTTGAGCGCGTGCTTGCCCGGCTCCCCCTTGGTGCCGGCATAGGTCTTCTGGACATCGCGGATCGATATGGCGGAAGGGGCGCTGATCTGGCTCATGCGCATTGCCCCTAGGCGTGGCTGGCCCCCGTCGTAAAGGGCCAGCATCAACAGCAATCCCTAACAAGCCATTCACCATGCTTGGGTCGGCTTCCTTAATGCCTCGGTAGGTAGTTGCAGCCTCAATGATGCAGTCGGGTTCACGCACGCAAACCATTGCAAGCAGGATCGCAACCACCGGGGCGGTGGCAGCGACAGCATTGCTGTGCCTGGCTGCACCGGCCGCCGCGCAGTCCAATTCGGCTGCCCCCGATGCCAGCGCATCGGTGATCGCCAGCGGCACCATGCGCAACACCGGCGATTTGGATTTCGGCAAGGTCGCCCCGGGCGACACAGGCGGCACCATCGTGGTGGCACCCGACAACTCTGCAACTGTCACGGGCACTGTCCTTTCGGTCAGCACGCCGAGTGCTGCCAGCTTCATCATCGAACGACGCACAGGGCTGGATTTCCCGGCCTATGTTTCACCTACCACTGCCGATTCGATCACGCTGATCCACGCGACCGACACATCGGAAACGATGCAGCTGACCAATTTCACCAACGACTTCAATCGCACCCGGACGATCTTTTTCGGGCTGTTCACCGTGCCGGCATGGTTCGGGCAGACATCCTATGATTTCCGCGTTGGCGGAACCTTGAACGTGGCCGGCAACCAGATGCCAGGCGTCTACACCGGCGAATTCGTGGTCCGGGTTGATTTCGAATAGAACTGGCGCGGCTTTCAGGGCCGCATCCCTACCCCGCCGTTAACCTTACCTCGAAGGCGTTTCCTTAACAGAGCGCTAGCTATGGCAGCGGAATGGGGAACCGGGATCATCCTTTGCAGCGCTGCTCGAAGCGCGCCAGCCGTTTGGTGCGCGCGAGCATTGTTGCGCTGTTCGCTGGCGTGCTGGCCTGGCCAGCTGTGGCTCAGGCGCAATCGAACAGCCAGAATGCACCCACCCGCACCGAACTGGTTGAACGGATTACAATCGTTAAGAGCAAGGACATGGACTTCGGTCGGCTTGCGGTGGACAACAATCCGGGGACGGTTACGCTAAACCCAACGGATTCGGAAACATGCACCACCAGCGCCAATGTGGTTCATAGTGGATCCTGCATTGCAGCGGAATTCACCGGGGTCGGCACCACCAACCGGCGCATCCGGATCCGTAAACCCCGCAATCGCCGCATTTTCCTCACGGGTCCTGGACGCCGGATGCAAATCCGCAATGTCGTGTTCGGGTATACAGAGGGTCTGCAAAGGCTGACCGCCCGAACAAATCGTAGATCGATCCGCTATCGGATCACCGACGCCAATGGCGCATTTCTTGTCAAGCTGGGCGGGCAATTGCGGATCCGGCGTAACCAGGCTCCGGGCGTCTATTCCGGTACATTCAACGTGGATGTCGACTACCAGTGAGGGACCCCCGCCAGGTGTGACGCGTGATATTGCGCCACTCGCGAGACAGGTCTATCGGCTTCGCCATGAACACCGCACCGCCCGAAGTCATCACCGTCACCACCCGCCGCGTCAGCTGTGACGGCGCGAGCGACATTCGCGGGGGCGACAATTATCGCCCTGCCGCTCTGGGCCACCCGCGCATCTATCTGGAGATTGACGAGCACGGCTATGTTGATTGCGGCTATTGCGATCGCCGGTTCGTGCTCAAAGGGGGGCCCGCAGAAGGCATCGACCAGTCGGAGCTTCCCGATATTTCCGAAGGCGCAGACCCGGGGCACCGGTGATTTTTTCGCCGCTGTGAAACGTCAGCAGCGGTTCAGGCGTAAATCCTCACAAGAAGCAGTCTTGAGGAGAATCGCCATGATCAAGCCTATCCTTTCCGCATTTGCCCTGGCCGCATTGGCAGCCACGCCTGCGCTGGCAGAAGATGTCGAGCGCGAGCCGACCAAGGGCGAGAAAAAGCTCGCCAAGCTGCTCGAAGGGCGTGAAGCGGGTGAGCCTGAAAGCTGTATCCGAGACCGTCCGATCAGCCGGTTCCAGGTGATCGACAAGACGGCCATCGTCTACAAGATCGGCCGGACATATTGGGTCAATTACACGCGCGATCCCAAGAACCTCGATGATTCCGACACGCTGGTTTTCCGCCGGTTCGGATCGCAAGTCTGCAAGACCGACATCGTCACCACTATTGATCGCTTCAACGGGTTCTACACCGGCAATGTCTTCCTGGACGATTTCGTGCCGTACCGGAAAGTCGAGTCAGACGGCTAAGGCAAAACCTTGGCGTTGGCATCGCGGCGCTGGGCTGCGGAAATCCTGCATGTCTGGTTCCATCGGCTAAACGAGCGGGACTGGTTCGGCGGCTCCGACCACGTCGATGCCTTGCTCGCGCGCCGGTTTGCCGCAGATTGGCACAGCCTGCGGCACCGCCCGGCCCATGAATTCCTGACCGACGATAGCGTCGCGCTGGCCGCAATCCTGTTGTTCGACCAGGTGCCGCGCAACCTGTTTCGCGGCGAGGCACGCGCCTTTACCAGCGACCCTCTCGCCCGTGCTATCACCCATGGCGCGCTACAACGCGGCTGGCACCGCGACCTGTCGTCGAGCCGGATCCAATTCCTTGCCATGCCACTGATGCATAGCGAGGACATTGCCGATCAGGATCTGTGTTGCCGGATCTTTGCAAACCATGTGCCAGGCGCATTCTCCTTTGCCCGCAGCCACCGCAAAATGATCGCACGGTTCGGGCGCTTCCCGCACCGCAACCCGGTGCTAGGCCGCCCAACCACCGCCGCAGAACAGCGTGCCATCGATGCCGGATTCGCTTGGTAGGCAAGCTGCCCGATCCATTGCGTCCTCTCTGATCGATCCGCCTTGCATCGGGGCGGGCTTCGCGTGACAGTGACGGGTCATTCGCAAAGGAAACACTCATGCCGACACCCCAAGAGCCCATCGATTCCCCTTTCGGGCACCGCTCTACCGCAGCGGAAGTCGCCGCCGGAATCGATCTGGCGGGCAAGAACATCCTGGTGACGGGGGGTTATTCAGGCCTTGGGACAGAGACAGTCCGCGCCCTTGCCGGGGCTGGCGCGCATGTTCTCGTCGGCGCGCGGAGGCCCGACGCGGCGCATAAAGTGCTGGACGAAATGGCGGGGCAGATTTCGATCCTCCCGCTCGACTTGTCCGACCCTGCCTCGATCGACACTTTCTGCGAGAAGGTCGCGGCAAAGTGGGGCCGGATCGATATCCTGATCGCCAATGCTGCCATCATGGCCAGCCCGCTGATGCGTGATGCGCGCGGCTATGAAATGCAGTTTGCGACCAACCACCTCGGCCATTTCCAGATGACGGCGCGGCTGTGGCCGCTGCTCAAGGCAGCCGATGGCGCACGCGTGGTCATCCTTTCCTCGGTCGGCCATCGTCTGGGCGGGCTCGATCTCGACGATCCGAACTGGGAGGCGCGGGAGTATGCCAAATGGCCGGCCTATGGCGCCACGAAGTCGGCCAACGCGCTGTTTGCCTTGCAACTCGATGCCTTGGGAGAATCGCATGGCGTGCGCGCTTTCGCTGTACATCCGGGCGGGATCGTCACCCCGCTTCAGCGCCACCTTACCCATGAAGAACAGGTTGCGATGGGGTGGTTCGATGATGACGGCAATGTCCATGAATCGTTCAAATCGGTCGAGGAAGGCGCCGCCACCAGTGTATGGTGCGCGGTCTCGCCGTTGCTGGACGGCAAAGGCGGCGTTTATTGCGAGGACTGCAATATCGGCGCGATGGCCGACGAGAATACCCCGCGTGGTGCGGGCGTGGCTCCACATATTCGCGACACCCAGCTCGCGCAGGACCTCTGGACCAAATCCGAGCAGCTGACCGGCGTCAGCTTTCCCGGCTAGCGGCGAGCCATTCGCACAGATCGCTGACAGGGCAGTCATCGCATTTGGGCGCCCGTGCCGTACACACCCGCTTGCCAAACTGGATCAGCCAGAAGTGTCCATCGCGATGGGCCCAATCCGGTGCACGCTCTTCCAGTTGTTGCGCCGTCTTATCGGCGGCCTTCGCGTCAGTCAGGCCGATCCTGTTGCAAACGCGGTGGACGTGCGTGTCGACTGCGATCACATCCGCTCCGAAGGTAAAGCTCAAAACGATGTCGGCACATTTTCGCCCGATACCGGGAAGCGCAAGCAGCCCCGCGCGCGTGCTAGGCACCACTCCGCCATGTTCACCCAGCAACGCCTCATTGAAATTCCGGATATTGCGCGTCTTCATATTGTAGAGCCCGCACGGCTTGATCGCTTCGGCAATCGCCGCGTCATCGAGCGCGAGCATTTCTTCAGGAGTAGTCGCGAGGGCGAACAGGGCGCGGGTCGCCCTGGCAGTGTTTCGATCAAGCGATTGCGCCGAAAGCATGCACGAAATGCAGCTGCGATAGGCATCGGGTTGCCCCTTGGGACCTTTTGCATTGTGCGTGCGTCCGGGCATCGCATCGCGGAGACGCTCGAACACGGTTTCAACTTCAGTTTTCTCCAGCATTGCTGTGTCAGCGAGCGGGCGACGCTCCGGTTCCGGTGCGGCAATCTGCGCGCACCGGGCAACCCTCGCATTGCGGGCCGCGCGGTCGGCAATGGGTCTGGCCAAGTTTCTTGAGCAGCAGATGATGCTCGTCCAGATCGGCGGCAGACCATTCCTCGGGCACCAGCGGCATCAGCACATCATAGGTTTTCGCGGTATCCGCCTTGGCCGGCACGATCCCCATGCGTTGCATGATCCGGCGATGGTGCCCGTCGATTACCATCGCCTTGCGATCGAATGCAGAGGCATTCATCACCCCGGCGGAATTCTTGCGCGCGACGCCGGGCAACCGCTCCAGCCATTCCATCGCAACAGCCAGATCGAGCTTGGAAAGGTGGCGCAGATCGACCGATCCGCGCTCGGCCATGATGGCGCTGAGGCAGTCTTTCAGCCGCTGCGCCGCAACGCTTGGGAACGTCTGCCGCTGCAACCGCGCTTCCAATTCGTCGACCGACACCACCGCCACGGCTTCCCACGAGCCATGTTCCGCCAGCAATCCATCGGTCGATGCATTGGACGCTGCCGTCTTGGTCTGAGCCCCGATTACGCCATGAACGAGGACCCATTCCGGCGCGCGGCGCTTGTCCGACGGTCGAATTATGCGCCCGAACCGCGCGATCAAGGCGGGCTGCATACGGCGCAGGATTTCGGTCCGGGGATCAGTGCCGAGCGGGAGTTGCATGACCTATCGCATGCACCGCCGCCCCTTTCTCAGCAAGGCCCCATAGTAATGGTCGCAGTATGGCCGATCCGCCGCCTACCACCCTGTTTTGGCGGCCACTTGCTTGCCGACCCACCACGATACCGGAATGGAAACGACCAGCCCTGCCAGGGCAGCGAGAGCAATCGGTTACCAGTCTGCGCCCATGTCCGTCGTCAGGACAGCGATAACGGCGATTCCCATCAGCGTGGTGGCAATGATCGGCAACAGGACGAGCATCATTCGGAACATGGCGCAGTGCCTCCTTCAGGAATGTGGCAATCTCCTGCGCCAAGCCATCAGCGGCTTCATTGACCTGGATCAATCATGGGGGTTGCGCGCTGACACCGGCCCTATCACAGGCCGCGCTGCGCCATCCATTCCGATCGTGCTTGCTGGATGGCCGAATTATCATCCGAAGCAGTCATAGCTGCGAAGGCGGTGTCAGTATGCGGATCGTAGGTCACGAGGGATTTGTAGGCCCCGTTGCTTCCGGTCTGCCAGCTGATCATGCGGCTCGGCGATTGGCCCGCGGCAAGGTAGCGACCCCCCAGCGTGTAGCCTTCATCCTCGGTGGTGACCGAGGTCAGCAATTCGAGACTTTCTGCGCTCAAGCCACCCTGGTGCGGGAAACGGGCCAAGGCAATCAGATCGGTCGGAGTAGTGGCGAGACCTCCAGCGCAAGTCAGGAAACCGGGCAGAGGCCGCACAGGCGCAGACGGTGGAGCAGCGCCATCGCCAATTTCTCCGATGAAAATCCGGCTTTGGCCCATACCAGCCGCCTGCAGGACCGTTCGATCAAGCACATCGCCGATCGGTTGCCCGGTGGTTTGTTCGACAACCGCCTGGACCGCGATCCAGTTGACCAGATCGTATGACCACTGGGTACCAGGCACGGAGACAAGCTCGCCTGTCGCGAATTTCATCAGAGCTGTTCGCGCATCGGGGGTGCTCATTACGTCAGCCGGAGACTTCCGGAATGCCGGAAGGAGACCATCCGCGAGCCCGCTTCTGCTGGCGAGAACCTGCTTGAGCGTTACATCGCCAATTGGCGTGTCACCGAAACCCGGCAGAAGATCGCCCAGACTGTCACCCAGATCGAGGGCACCACTGTCCGCGAGCCTGAGCGTTGCGAGCGTGCAAGCGAATTTGCCGATTGAACCCGATTCATAGAGTGCGCCTGCAATCGCATCGCCGCTTGCACCGACGGTAATCGCCCTGTCTTCACCGAGTGTCGCATAGGCAAAGCTATTGGCGACAGCTGGTGTGCCGCCGAAGAAGGCAGCAGCAAGTGCGACCCGCAAGAGTGTTTTCTTCAAGTTTCTGATCCCCATGACGCTCACGGCTGACTTGCCGAAACCGCTTGCTATCTGTGTTATACAGATAACACAGTAAGGATCGTTCAATCGACAACGTGCAGCGACGTAGGTCTTACTCCCACTCAATCGTTCCCGGCGGCTTGCTGGTATAGTCATATACCACGCGATTGATGCCCTGCACTTCGTTGACGATCCGCGTGGCGCACTGCGTCAGGAAGGCGGCATCGAAGGGATAGACATCTGCCGTCATCCCGTCGGTGCTGGTTACGGCGCGCAGGCCGCAGACGCTATCATAGGTGCGGGCATCGCCCATCACGCCGACGGTCTTGACCGGCAGCAAGACAGCGAACGCCTGCCAGATCGCATCATACAATCCGGCGTTGCGGATTTCCTCGAGATAGATCGCATCCGCCTTGCGCAGGATGTCGCAGCGTTCTTTCGTGACTTCGCCGGGAATGCGGATGGCAAGGCCGGGGCCGGGGAAGGGATGGCGGCCGACGAAAATATCGGGCAGGCCCAGCTCCCGACCCAGATCGCGCACTTCGTCCTTGAACAATTCGCGCAGCGGCTCGACCAGTTGCATGTTCATACGCTCGGGAAGGCCGCCAACATTGTGATGGCTCTTGATCGTTACGCTTGGTCCGCCGGTAAACGAAACCGACTCAATCACATCGGGATAAAGCGTGCCCTGAGCGAGGAAATCGGCCCCGCCTACCGCCTTGGCCTCGGCTTCGAACAGGTCGATGAAGGCCCCGCCGATGAATTTGCGCTTCTTCTCCGGATCGGTGACACCGGCGAGCCCGCCAAGAAACTGTTCCTCGGCATCCACATGGACCAGAGGGATATTGTAGTGGTCGCGGAACAGGGTCACGACCTGCTCCGCCTCGTTCATGCGCATCAACCCGTGGTCGACAAAGACGCAGGTGAGCTGCTCGCCAATCGCCTCGTGGATCAACACCGCCGCGACTGCGCTGTCGACTCCGCCCGATAGCCCGCAAATGACCTTTCCATCGCCCACCTGGGCGCGGATCTCCTCGATCTTGGTCTTGCGAAATTCGGCCATTGTCCAGTCGCCTTTCAGGCCGCAGACATGGCGCACGAAATTGGCCAGCAATTTGGCCCCGTCCGGCGTGTGGACGACTTCGGGGTGGAACTGGGTGCCGTAGAACTTGCGGCTTTCATCCGCGATCACGGCGAAGGGCGCGCCATCGCTGGTGGCGACAATTTCGAAGCCGTCGGCAAAGTTGGTGACCTTGTCGCCATGGCTCATCCACACCTGGTGCCGCTCGCCCACCTTCCACAGGCCATCGAACAGCGCGCATTCTTCGGTCACCGTCAGATAGGCGCGGCCGAATTCGCCGCCATCTCCGGTCTCGTGACCGGGCCGCACTTCACCGCCGAGCTGATGGGTCATCACCTGCTGGCCATAACAAATGCCCAGGATCGGCACGCCGGCTTCGAACAGCATCTGCGGCGCCCGCGGGCTGCCTTCGTCTGGCACCCCGGCGGGCGAACCGGACAGGATAATGCCTTTGGGCTTGAGCCGGTGGAACGCTTCTTCCGCCATGCTGAAAGGCGCGATTTCGGAATAGACGCCAGCCTCGCGCACGCGGCGCGCAATCAGCTGGGTCACCTGGCTGCCAAAATCGACAATGAGGATGGAATCGGGGAGGTGTTCTTGGTCCATGGGCGGAGGCGTTAAGCGGCTGGGCTGGGCCTGTCCAGACGCCGCAGAGCCCCACCCACGGGACATTGGACAACCCGACAATACGCACGAAGCGACAAAAAGTTTCAGCTTGCAACGGATGCATTTGCGGGCGCGTTTTTCGCAATTGCAAAACGAATTGCTGCGCCGCACAAGCCGCCGCTCGGGAGGCCCTTATTGATTGTTTCAATGGCCGAAAGGACTGCCATCATGTTGCGTACTATCACTCTTCTGACCGCCGCCACCATGGCGTTTGCTGCACCTGCAAACGCCACCATCGTGACCGAGCGGGTCAGCGTTTCCTACGCCGATCTCAACCTCGATCGTGCTGAAGACCGCGCCACATTGCGCGCGCGCGTCGATGCGGCAGTGCGTTCCGCCTGCAAGCGCGATGGCACGCGTTACACCCGCAGCACCCTGGATCGCGATTGCCTGGCCAAGGCACGCCAGGCTGCCTTCACCAAGCTGGCATCGGTCCAGCCAGCGGCGACGGTTGCTGCCGGCAATTAAGCCACGCGGATAGACACAGCCGGTAGCGCCGGTTGTGCCGACCCGATATTCAGGGCGGCGAGGGAACGTGCAGAGCGTCCCTCGCCGCCCTTTTCGTTTGGGATCGGGCGCGGACATGATAGCTAGGCAGCAGGGACAAGGGCACAGGGAAGGCGGCCAGCATGCAGCGCAAGGCTTCGGTCGCCTTCATCTTCATCCTCGTCCTGCTCGATATGATCGGTTTCGGCATCGTAATGCCGGTACTGCCGCAACTGATCATGGAGCTGGGTACGTTCAGTGTTGACGAAGCGGCAATATGGGCCGGCTGGCTCGGTGCGGGCTACGCCGCGATGCAGTTCATTTTTGCGCCCATCCTGGGCAATTTGTCCGACCGTTTCGGCCGTCGCCCGGTCTTGCTGGCCTGCGTTTTCGCGTTCTCGCTCGACTATTTTCTGATGGGCCTCGCGCCATCGATCTGGTGGCTGGTGCTGGGGCGTTTCATCGCAGGTCTGACCGGCGCAAGTTTCGCTGCGGCCTATGCCTATATCGCCGATATTACGGAGCCGGAGGATCGCGCTGCGAGTTTTGGCCTGCTGGGCATGGCCTTCGGCTTCGGCTTTATCATCGGGCCAGCCTTAGGCGGCTTTCTGGGCGAGATTGGCCCCCGTATTCCCTTTTACGCTGCCGGCGCTTTCGCGTTGGCAAACTTCGTGTTCGGTTTCTTCTTCCTCGATGAGAGCCTGCCGAAGGAAAGGCGGAGACCCTTCCGGCTTGCCCGCGCCAATGCTCTGTCGGCCTTGCGCGCTTTGTCGGGGCAGGATCGCACGGTGCTGTGGTTCCTCGCAGCGCTGGGTGTCTGGCAGCTGTCGCATCTCGTCTATCCCGCCATTTGGGCATATTTTGCAATTGCGGCCTATGGCTGGAGCGAGTGGCAGATCGGCCTGTCGTTGATGATGGTAGGGATCGGCAGCGCGCTGGTGCAGGGTTTCGGCCTGCGATTGCTCCTGCCAATACTGGGGGAGACGCGCGCCGTTATCCTGGGCATCGCTGCGGTTTGCGTTGTCAGTATCACCTACACCTTCGCGCGCAGCGACTGGATAATCTATGCCGCCCTCCTGTTGGGCGGATTGCAGGGATTGGTGATGCCATCGATCAATTCGCTTAACAGCCGCGCCGTCGACGCTTCGAGCCAGGGAGAGCTCCAGGGCGCGACCCAGGCCATTGGCAGTCTCGCCGCGATCGTCGGGCCGCCGATGTACACGATCGTGTTCGCAGCCTTCATGTCCGACGGTGCCTGGATCATATTGCCGGGAATGCCGCTGCTGCTGTCAGCCGTGCTCGCCTTGGGAACATTGGCGATTTTCCTCTACGCACGATTGCGCCTTTCTCATCATGAAGAGAAACTTTAGGCCCATATGTTGCAAAAAACTGAACATACCTGCGGCTTTTCTCACTTTTGAAAAGTGGCCCGAAACATTATTTCCTGGTCCCACGCCGGAGGTGGCCAGTCCTCTCCCCCCGATAATTGTTCACCCCGGCATCAGAAAAGGAGGCAGGACATGCGCAAGCTCTCTGCTCATCTGATCGCTTTTGTAGCTGCAGCGACACTCAGCAGCTTCACGATTGGCGCCACGATCGTCTAACGATCCGGCCCCGGTTACAATCGCCGCGAGACGCGGTCGCCACTCTCTCCTCTCCCCCCCGGCGACCTGCGTCTCGCGGCAATTTTCTTCTCCGCGACATGAGCTTGTAACCTTCCCGGTGCAGCGGGCGAACAAGAGGGCAAGACCCCTCATTGGAAAGGAATATGCCATGCGGCTGATTTCTGAAAAGCTCCTCGCCGTCGTCATTGCCGTTTCGCTCAGCGGAACCGTAATCACGGTTGCAACGGCCTGACACTCACACCCCCCCGATCCCGGCCACGTCCGGGTCGCTGGATGCGGTCTGTCACTCTTCCTCCCCCGCGGCAGGCCGCATCCACTTTCATTTCCGCGTCAGCTGGTCACTCTCTCGGCCCGTTCGCGCAATTCGGTCTTGAGCAGCTTGCCGATATGGCTACGCGGCATTTCATCGATCGCATGAAGGGCCGATAGCCGCTGGGTCTTGCCGACGCGGGCGTTCATCGCGCCCATAATGTCGGCAACATCCCCTTCACTCGCACCGTCCGCAAGCCGGACAAAGCCGAACGGTGTTTCGCCCCACTGCTTGCTTGGCACACCGATGACGGCAGCCTCGGCCACCCGGTCATCCTTTTCCAGCTCTGCCTCCAGATCGCTGGGATAGATGTTGAACCCGCCGGAAATGATCATGTCCTTGGCGCGGCCGACCAGTTCGACAAAGCCGTCCTCGTCGACCCGTCCGATATCGCCCATCCGCATCCACCACTCGCCGGTTTCCGGATCGATCCATTGCGCCTCGGCAGTCTTGTCGGGCCGGTTCTTGTAACCCTGCATCATCGCCGGGCCGCGCCCGACCAGCTCCCCCGCCTCGCCCGGCGGAACAAGGTTGCCGTCTTCGCCCATCACTTTCAGCTCGCTGCCCGGCGCAGGGCGCCCGACGGTGTGCAGTTTGTCCGGAAATTCATGCGCAGGCAGCAGGCATACGACCCCGCCTTCGGTCATCGAGTAAATCTCGATCAGTCCGCCCGGCATCCGCTGGAGGACCTGCGCCTTCAATTCCGCCGAGAACGGTGCCGATGTGCAATATTTCAATTGCAATTTTGACAGGTCAAACTCGTCAAAGCGTGGCTCGTCCATCAACCGCTGGTATTGTACCGGCACCAGCATGGTGTGGGTCACACCAAAGCGCTGGGCCGTGGCGAGCCATTCGACGGTATTGAACTTGCCCATAATGTTGACCGTTCCGCCCGCGAGCAGCGTAGACAGGAACGCCACCATCGTAGTGTTGGAATAGAGCGGCGTAGAGGTCAGCGATTGCGAGTCGAGACCATTCGCCAGATAGGATGACGCGGTCGGCGCAAACTGGACCCAGCGCATCTGGTGCGAGTGGACGATGCCTTTGGGAATGCCGGTCGTCCCGCTTGAATAGATGATGTTGAAATGATCGCCTGGCAGCGGATCGAATGCCGGTGCGGTGGCGCCTGTCGGCGCCATCCAGCTATCCAGCTCTTCATCAAGCACAATATGTTCCAGACCGCGCATAAAGCCCTCGCCCAGCTCGGCCAGTTTTGCCCCGTCGATAAACAGGTGGCGGGCACCTGAATCCCTTGCCATCCCTTCGAGCTGGTCGGGGCTGGCGCTGGTGGTCAGCGGGGCAGCCACCCCGCCCGCCCGCACTGCGGCGAGGTAGGCCAGCGCGTAATTGACTGTCGAAGTGCCAAGGATCGCGACCGATTGCCCGCGTTCTAGCCCGGTCTCGGCCAGGCGCGCGGCAATCCGCTCGATCCGGCTGTCCATGTCGGCCCAGCTCAGCTCGGCATGGTTATCGCGCAGCGCAATTTTGTCTGGCTGGATTCCAGCCCAGTCGGCCAGAATTTGCGGGAAGGAGCCGAAAGGTTCGGCCAGCGATTCTACAACGGGATGCGCACTCATGGCCGCTACGCTAGCGTCGAAACCCGCCGTGTCGAGAGCCGCTTTTTCGAAGGCGCGCGTACTGCGCTTCGGCGCAGTGGAAAAAGCCGGACAAAAGCGGGCGGCAATGTTTGGGTTTTGCCCTTGCGGAGCCTATATACTGGGCATGAGCGAAAACACCCCGGACACACCCGAAAACGCCCCGCAGATCCCGGCTGAAAATGCCAAGCAGATGGGCGAGTATGGCGCCGATTCGATCAAGGTTCTCAAGGGCCTGGATGCCGTCCGCAAGCGCCCGGGCATGTATATCGGCGATACCGATGACGGTTCCGGCCTCCACCACATGGTGTTCGAAGTCAGCGACAATGCCATCGATGAAGCCCTGGCGGGCCATTGCGACCTGGTTCTGATTGAATTGAATCCGGATGGTTCGGTCAGTGTCGAGGATAATGGACGCGGCATTCCGGTGGGCATGCACAAGGAAGAGGGCGTTTCGGCGGCCGAGGTCATCATGACCCAGCTGCATGCGGGCGGTAAGTTTGAGAACACCTCCGATGATAATGCCTACAAGGTCTCCGGCGGCCTCCACGGTGTCGGCGTCTCGGTGGTCAACGCGCTGTCCGAATGGCTCGAACTGATGATCTGGCGCGACGGCAAGGAGCACTGGATGCGCTTCGAGCATGGCGACGCCGTCAACAGCCTCGAAGTGAAGGGTGATGCGCCCAAGGTGGATCGCAATCCGGACGACAATGGCTTCAAGAAGGGCACCCGCGTGACCTTCATGGCCAGCCATGACACGTTCAAGAATGTGACCGAGTTCGATTTCGACAAGCTCGAGCACCGCTATCGCGAGCTTGCCTTCCTCAATTCCGGCGTGCGCATCCTGCTGCGCGACAATCGCGGCGAGGAAGTGTTGGAGCATGACCTGTATTACGAAGGCGGCATCGCGGCTTTCGTGAAATATCTCGATCGCAACAAACAGCCACTCGTGGCAGAGCCGATTGCGGTGTCCGCCAACAAGGACGGCATCGGGATCGACGTCTCTTTGCAGTGGAACGACAGCTACTACGAAAACGTACTGTGCTTCACAAACAACATCCCGCAGCGCGATGGCGGCACCCACCTTGCCGCCTTCCGCGCCGCGCTCACCCGAACGCTCAACAATTATGCCAACGCTGCCGGCCTGCTGAAGAAGGAAAAGGTCAGCCTGACGGGCGAGGATATGCGTGAAGGTCTGAGCGCGATTGTCAGCGTAAAGCTGCCCGATCCCAAGTTTAGCTCGCAAACCAAAGACAAGCTTGTCTCTTCCGAAGTGCGCCAGCCGCTGGAAAGCCTGATGAGCGAGAAGATGACCGAGTGGCTGGAAGAGAATCCTGCCGACGCCAAAGCCATCATCCAGAAGATCATCGATGCGGCTGCCGCGCGCGAAGCCGCCAAGCGTGCCCGCGAGATGAGCCGCAAGGGCGCGATGAGCGTCGCCAGCCTGCCTGGCAAGCTGGCCGATTGTCAGGAACGCGATCCAGCGAAATCCGAACTGTTCCTGGTCGAGGGCGATTCCGCCGGTGGCTCGGCCAAGCAGGGTCGCGACCGCAAGACCCAGGCGATCCTGCCCCTGAAGGGCAAGATCCTGAATGTGGAACGCGCACGATTTGACCGGATCATTTCGTCCAAGGAAGTCGGCACGCTGATCCAGGCGATGGGCACTGGCCTGCGCGACGAATTCGACCTCGAAAAGCTGCGCTATCACAAGATCGTGATCATGACCGACGCCGATGTCGACGGTGCGCATATCCGAACGCTGCTGCTGACATTCTTCCATCGCCAGATGCCGGAAATCGTCAAGGCAGGGCACCTTTTCATCGCGCAACCGCCGCTCTACAAGGTGAGCAAGGGCCGCAGCGAGGTCTATCTGAAAGATGATCGCGAGCTCGACCGTTACCTGACCGAAGGCGGCTTGCAGGGGCGCGTGCTTGAAAGTGGTGGCACCCAGCGGAGCGGGCCCGAACTCGCGGCTCTGGTCGAACACGCTATGCGGATGCGCAATCTGATCGCCTTCGCTCCGCGCAAATACAATGCGGGAATCATTGAATCGATGGCTCTGGCCGGCGTGTTCGATCCTGATAATCTCGGCTCCGCGGATGCGCTGGCTACAGCCGCCGCCCGGCTGCAGTCTGGCGATCAGGAGGCCAGCTGGACCGGTGCGCGGACCGAGGATGGAAGTGTGAAGTTCGAACGGCTGTGGCGCGGGGTCACCGATGTCCACTTGTTCGAGGCCAAGTTCCTTGAAAGCGCCGAAGCGCGCAAGCTGCACCGTGTCGCGGCAGAGGAAGCCGAAGCCTATGAAACTGCCGGTCGCCTGATCAAGACAAGCGCCGCCGATACCGCTGCGACGAGCGAAGAAGGCGAAGAAGAGGAAGCACCCAGCTTCGCCGATGATGACGCCATTACCCGTCCGACCGAATTGCTCGATACGGTTCTGGCAGCAGGCCGGAAGGGTCTTTCGATTGCCCGCTACAAGGGTCTGGGCGAAATGAATGCGGAGCAGTTGTGGGAGACCACGCTTGATCCCGATCACCGCGTGTTGTTGCAAGTGAAGGTCGAAGATGCGGACGTCACCGACGAGATTTTCACGCGCCTGATGGGCGATGTGGTCGAACCGCGCCGCGAGTTCATCCAGGACAACGCGTTGAACGTGGCCAATCTGGACGTTTGATGGGCGCGGCTCCCCCCATATGAGCCCGCTCGCCATCCATTCGCGCCAGGAGCATATTCGCTGGCTGGCGCTGGCGGCCGGGGCATTGTTCGTGTTGCCGCACGTGCCGCTGGGCAATTACCTTCTCTATCCGTTCATGATCCTGTCGACCTGGTTTCACGAAATGGGTCACGGCCTCACCGCGATGGCGGTCGGCTTCCAGTTCGAAAGGCTTGTGCTGTTCCCCAATGGCTCAGGCTTTGCCGAAACGCTGCGCCCGGTGAACGCTTCGTCGTTTAGCCAGGCCCTGGTTGCGGCAGGTGGTCCGATCGGCCCTGCTATTGTCGGCTCGCTCCTGATCCTGGCCTCGACCAAGGCGGCTCTATGGCGCCCGACATTGTACATCCTGGCAGGCGCGATTGTCCTGTCGACCCTGATCTGGGTCCGCTCGATGATCGGATGGATCGTCTTGCCCTCGATCGCGCTGGTGCTGGTTGTCATCGCGGCGAAAGGCGCGCCATGGCTTGAGCGATTTGCCTTGCAGTTTCTGGGGCTTTCGGCAGCGCTCAGCATGTTCCAGCAATGGGACTATCTGCTGACCGAGCGTGCGGTTGTGGGCGGACAGGAGATCCTGTCGGACACCGGGGCGATCGAAGAATATCTGCTCTTGCCGCACTGGATCTGGGCGGGCGGGATCATCACCCTTGCCGCGCTGATGATCGGGGCCAGCTTGCGCTACGCCTTGTCGGACAAACGCATACCAAAACGCTGGGATAGCGGTTTCTAGGAGAGATTTGATGGCCGCAACGGAAAGCAAGAGTGGCGTCGAACAGGGTGGATTCCTGCTGTTCCTGGCACTGGCCACCGTAGCTGTGCTGGCGATTTCGTGGCCTTTTATCGCGCCGATCCTATGGGCGACACTGGCAGCGATCATGTTCCAACCTCTGTATCAATGGATCCTTGCGAAGATCCCGAACAAGACCAACCAAGCCGCCCTCGCCAGCCTGCTGATCATCTTCTTCGTGGTGCTGGTTCCGGCGATCTGGATCGGTAGCATCGTGGTCGAACAGGCAGCGGGCATCTTCATTGCCTTCCGCGACGGGCAAATCGATGTCGCCGCGTGGTTTGACCAGATTCTGGCCGCCTTGCCCGCCAATCTGCGCGCTTCGCTCGACAGTGCGGGCTGGACCAACATGGCCTTCCTGCAGGAACAATTGCAGCAATTGGCCACGGAAAGCGCCGGGCTGATCGCGCGTCAGGCCGTCGCCATCGGTGGCGGTGCCCTGAGCTGGTTCCTGGCCTTCGGCATCTTCCTCTATGTGACGTTCTTCCTGCTACGTGACGGGATGGGCGTTGGCCGCACCATCGTGCGATCCTTGCCGCTGCAGCGTGATATCGCCGCGCGCCTCGCCCAACAGTTCCTCTCCATCGTGCGCGCCACGATCAAGGGTTCGGTGGTTGTCGGCCTGGTACAAGGCGCTCTGGGTGCGATCACATTCTCGATTGTGGGCATGCCCTCCGTCGTCCTGTTCGGCGTGCTGATGGCGATCTTCTCGCTCCTGCCTGCAATCGGCCCGGCGATTGTCTGGGCCCCGGCGGCGATCTGGCTGCTGGCGACCGGCGCGATCTGGGAAGGTGTCGTGGTCCTCATCTCGGGCGTCGCGGTGATCGGGATGGTCGACAATGCGCTGCGCCCCATCCTCGTGGGCCGTGATACGGGCATTCCCGACTGGGTCGTGCTGGTGACGACGCTGGGCGGGATTGCCTCGGCTGGCCTGTCCGGCATCGTGATCGGGCCATTGGTCGCCGGGCTGTTCCTTGCCGGTTGGACCATTCTGCGCGAACAGCGGGCGGGCGATCCTGAACCAACCGGCGACGAAGCGGCCAACTGACGCTAGAGCCGCACTATGTCCCATGATGCGATCATTCTCGGCGGAGGCGCCGCAGGCCTGTTCTGTGCCGCCCAGGCAGGGCAGCGCGGCAAGCGGGTGCTGGTGCTGGAAAAGGCTGACACGGTCGGCAAGAAAATCCTCATCTCAGGCGGCGGGCGCTGCAACTTCACCAATATCGGGGCGAAGCCGGAAAATTTCCTCTCGGCCAATCCGCATTTCGCCAAATCGGCCCTGCGTCGCTATACCGCACGGGACTTTCTGGATTTGGTCGAGGCGCATGGCATCGCCTGGCACGAGAAGACGCTGGGCCAGCTGTTTTGTGACCAGTCCGCGATTCAGATCGTGCAGATGCTGCTTGACGAATGCGACAAGGCGCACGCGTCTGGCGGACATGTCGAGATATTGACCGGGCAGGATGTCAGCGAAGTCGTGCATGAGGGCGGGCGCTATGCTGTCATGGCCAATGGCACTGCGCATACGACGGACAGTCTCGTGATTGCCACCGGCGGGCCTTCCATTCCCAAGATGGGTGCAACCGACTTCGCTTACGGGCTGGCACGGCAATTCGGCCTGAAAGTGGTCGAGCCACGCCCGGCGCTGGTGCCGCTCACGCTGGGCGGCGAGGATGTGCTGTTCCGCGAATTGTCAGGCGTTGCAACGGATGTTGTCGCGAAGGCGGGCAAGACTTCCTTTGCCGAAGCTGCCCTGCTGACCCATCGCGGCCTGTCCGGCCCGGCCATTCTGCAAGTATCTAGCTACTGGACGCATGGTGACCCGATCCACCTCGATTTCTGCCCCGGGCAGCGCGAGGGCTGGCTGCTCGAGCACAAGCGGGCCACGCCGGAGACGCAACTCGTGGCGATCCTGCGCGCCTATATGCCCGAACGCCTGGCCAAGATCTTGGCCGAGCGGCTGGGTCTGTCAGGCGTCCTCCATTCGATCAGCGACAAGGCCCTGAGGCGCGCCGAACAACAATTGGCGCGGTGGGAATTCCGCCCCAACGGCACGGAGGGGTTCGCCAAGGCAGAGGTCACCGCCGGCGGCATCAGCACGGCCGATCTTTCCAGCCAGACGATGGAAGCAAAGGCGATGCCGGGGCTGTTTGCGATTGGCGAGGCCGTCGATGTGACGGGCTGGCTGGGCGGATACAACTTCCAATGGGCCTGGAGCAGCGGCTGGGCCGCGGGCCAAGCGATCTGAGCCGGCGACCCAATCGCGCGCGCTAGCTGGCGACGCGCAGTCCGGTCACGCCCTTGGCGCCGCGATCGCCGCCCGAAAGCCCGGCGAACATCGTATCGATGATCGCGGCCAGCTTGTCCTCTTCCAACCGGACTGCAATCATCATCATGACTTGTGGGGATGTGTAGGCCATCACCATTTGGTTGATCAGGGTGAGCGCCTGATTGATCTTCAGGTGAGGGAAGAATCCCTCGGCCTGCGCTTCCGCGATCAGTTCACTCAGATAATGGTCAGCCAGGTCGATATAGCCGCGCACATCCTCGAAGCGATTGCTGCCAAGTTCGCAATAAAGCGCGAAGGTCACCGGGTCGGCTTCGAACCGCGCCCGCTCGCGTACGAAACGGCGGGCGAAGAATTCGAAGAACTTGCGCTGGATCGGCAGATCGGACGCGACCACCTCTTCCATTATCGCAATGTCGGGCTCGTACCAGAGCTCGACAATTGCGTTGAACAGGTCGGCTTCTTCGGGGAAATGGCGGTCTACGACAGTGCGCGAGACGCCCGCATCTGAAGCGAGTGTGGCCCGGCTGACTTCTTCGCCGCGCCGCTCTGTGACCTGCATCGCCAATTCGACCAGCTGACGCCGGTCTTGATCAGGATTGCCAGATGCCACCACGCTCGATCTCCCTCGAATAGCGCACATGTAGGAACGCGATCCCGCCACCGGAAGGCCCGATGCGATGAATTGCAGGGATTTCTTGGCAATATTGCGAAACACGCAGTCGCATTTGCCGACGATCGATGCCCGGCTCAGCTTTTGGCCTTGGCATCTTCGACCAATTGGCGGGCTTGCGCCTCGAGCACTTTGTAGCGCTCGAAATCGGGCAGTTTGGACCGGAGGAACGCCGCGATTTTGGCGAGGTCCTCGCCATAATTGCCGGTCGGCCAGATCGGTTTGCTGAAACCAAGCGTGTTGGAGTCGTTGTCCACCCACGCGGCCACAATCGGCACATTGGCCGCCATGGCGATATTGTAAAAACCGGATTTCCAGCTGCCATCAGTGGTGCGGCTGCCCTCGGCTGCAATCACCAGAGCGAGATGATCGCGCTTGGCATATTCAGCGGCGATCTGTTCGACGTAATTCGCCCTCTTGGTCCGGTCGATCGGGATGCCGCCCATATCGAACATGAAATTGCGCATGATGCCTTTGAACAGCGTGTGCTTGCCCATGAAACTGGGATGCACCCCCTCGACCTCGGTCGCGCCGGCAAAGAACACAAAATCCCAGTTGGAGGAATGCGGTGCCCCTGCGATCACATATTTTTGCACATCCTTGGGCAGGCCGCCTTCGATCTTCCACCCCTTGGCATGATAGATCCAGACGATAATCCGCCGCACCAGGCGCGACAGCAGGGACCGCTTATAGGCGGGTTCTTGCGACATGTTCTCTCCCATTGCCGCTACGGATTAGCACGTGTGCGGGGGAATGCGAGGGGGTGATTCATCAGCTATCGCCGAACTCGGCGATATATAGAGACTCTACCAACAGGAAACTTCCCAGTCTGGTTGTAGACTTGAAGGTCATGATCAAGAGCTAGCTGAACAAATACTAGGACCAACCCCAGAGCGGTTAAGAATGCCTGCGCCTCTCCGATAGCTAGATACGCGATCATGACAGCGCCTACAGCCAGAGTGGCCCACAGGACAAACGAAATAAGTGAATCAAATAGTATGCGTTTGGATTTTCGCGCAAATCTAACAAACCTGGAGAAGTCCCACTTCCAAACTTTTCCGTATATCCGCCAAATTTGCCAGAGCCTTCTCTCCCAAATTCTCTGACAATAGATAGCCAAAATGACGACGAACGAATACAAACTAATGACTATTGCCCTCGACTTGTTGAATTCTCCCTCGGCTATTTGAAAAATAGAGATGTGCGAACTCCATCCGCTATAGGCGGAGTCGAAGATTACAAACCCGATCAGCAATAGGCCAATGTCTTCGCAGACGTTAAAATCTCTCCGCAAACGCTTCACATCCTGAACACGCCAAAGCTTGGCCGCTCCGGAATCGGCGCTTCCAGCGTCGCCGCAAAGGCCAGCCCGAGCACATCGCGGGTCTGCACCGGGTCGATCACGCCATCATCCCATAGGCGGGCGGTGGCGTAGTAGGGGTTGCCCTCGTCTTCATATTTCTGGCGGATGGGGGCTTTGAATGCTTCTGCCTCGCGCTCGTCCCATTTGTCGGCGTCGCGGTGAACGGTGGCAAGGACGCTGGCGGCCTGTTCGCCGCCCATCACCGAAATGCGCGCATTGGGCCAGGTGAACAGGAAGCGCGGCGAATAGGCACGGCCGCACATGCCGTAATTGCCTGCGCCGAAACTGCCGCCGATGACCACGGTGATCTTGGGCACCGTTGCCGTCGCCACCGCTGTTACCAGTTTCGCGCCATGCTTGGCGATGCCTTCCGCCTCGTACTTTCCGCCGACCATGAAGCCGGAGATATTCTGCAGGAACAGCAACGGGATGCGGCGTTGCTGCGCCAGTTCGATAAAGTGCGCGCCCTTCTGCGCGCTTTCCGAAAACAGCACGCCGTTGTTGGCGAGGATGGCCACCGGCATGCCCCAGATATGGGCGAAGCCGCACACCAGGGTTGAGCCATACTGCGCCTTGAATTCGTGGAATTCACTGCCGTCGACCAGCCGCGCGATCACTTCGTGCACGTCGTAGGGTGCGCGAACATCATCGGGGATCAGCGCATAAAGATCATCGGCGTCGAACTTGGGCGCACGCGGTTCCTTGATCGCGATATCGGTCGCCGCGCCGGTGTTCTCGCCCAGATGGCTGACGATATCGCGGACAATGGTCAGCGCATGTTCGTCATTCTCGGCCAGATGGTCGACCACGCCCGATTTCTTGGCATGCAGATCACCGCCGCCCAGATCTTCGGCGCTGATCTCCTCACCTGTGGCGGCCTTCACCAGGGGCGGGCCTGCCAGGAAGATCGTGCCCTGGTTGCGCACAATCACGGTCTCGTCACTCATCGCGGGGACATAGGCCCCGCCCGCGGTGCAACTGCCCATCACACAAGCGATCTGCGGAATGCCCAGCGCGCTCATATTGGCCTGATTGAAGAAGATACGGCCAAAGTGATCGCGATCGGGAAACACCTCGGCCTGATGCGGCAAGTTGGCCCCGCCGCTATCGACCAGATAGATGCACGGCAGCCTGTTTTCCTGCGCGATTTCCTGTGCGCGCAGATGCTTCTTCACTGTCAATGGGTAGTACGTGCCGCCCTTCACGGTGGCATCATTGCACACGATCATCACCTGCCGGCCCGACACACGGCCGATTCCGGCAATCATCGAAGCGCCATGGATATCCCCGCCATACAGATCGTTCGCGGCCAGTTGCCCGACTTCGAGGAAAGGCGAACCCGGATCGAGCAGGCGCTCGACGCGATCCCGCGGGAGCAGCTTGCCGCGCGAAACATGCCGCTCCCGACTTTTTTCACTGCCACCCAACGCCGCCTCGGACACTTTGCCGCGCAAGTCGTCGGCCAACCCCTGATTGTGAGCGAAACGCGCCTTCGCCTCGGGGCTTTCCCGATCGAGCGTGGATGTAAGAACAGGTGCCGTCATGCGCGCGATACTTCCCAAAGAGACCAGACCAGGCCGATTATTGCAGTCGCAAATGCCATGCCGATCAGGATTGTCAAAAAGCCGAGATCGATATTGCCGGAATTGGCGGAAGCAGGATCATAGATTTTGCCGAAGAAGCTGCCAAACAGCATGCCGAGGCACGCTGCCCATCCGACCACGAACACATGGGATCGGAACGGAGTCGGCCGCGCCATCAGCAGCGCCCCTGCCAGCAACAGCCCGCCGGTCCAGTAATCATCGAACCAGAAGGGGAAAGGGCGGCCAGTGCCCCATGTGCGGATCGCCTCGCCAATCATCAACGACAGGGCCAACCCGGCGCCAAGCATGCGCAAAATGGTGAGCGATACGCCGGGCTGCATCATGCGGGGTCCATGCCCTTGACCATGATCGACTGCCCCTCGCTGCCTTCGAGCCGGTATTTCGCGATCGCCTGGTATTCGGGCGACATCATCCAGGCAAAGGCGCTTTCCTTGTCGGGAAATTCGATCAACACAGACCGCGTATGCTCCCATTCGCCCTGCAAGACGCGCGGCTCCTCATCGACACTCAGCAGCGTGCCACCCGAATTCTCGAAGGTCGGCATGAACAGGTCTTCGTACTTGTCGTACAAGGCACGGTCGTGAATCTTGAAACGCGAGATAAGATAAACCGACATCGGGCATCCTTCAGCTGCGGGTGAGAATGGCCGCATGGCCTTCCTCGAACCAATTGTCGTTCATCCACTGCGATGCAGCGGCTTTGATCTTTCCGGGATAGTCGGGCGCGTCGGGGATCAAAAGGGGCAAATCAAACCCGGCCACTGTCGCGGCAATCCCTGCTTCGTCAAGCAGCCGTCCTGAAGCTGCGGCGTGGCGGGCGATTTCCAGTTCCTGACCCCAGAAGTAGACCTGCGGGGCCTGCACATTGTCTTGCATCCGGGCGACATCGGCGACCCGGTGGCCTCCCACCAAGGGCAGCCAGATATCGGGCATCAGCAAATCGACCGGCGTATCCGGCACCCATGCATAGGCATCAGCTTCCACGATACGGATCTTCTCACCCACACCGCCGGGCAGGCGGGCAAACAGGTCGAGCTCTTCGTGCAAAGCAATTGCCTCTGGATCATGCTCCACAATCGTGATCTGCGCCACTTCTTCACGTAAAGCTGTTTCGCTCGCGGCCCAGCCCATGCCCAGCCCCATGATCGCAACATGACCACGGGCCGCTTCGACCCCCAGGATCTGGCTCTCGATTTCGACCGGCGCGAGCGACATCCAGGTGTCTTCGCCCCGGGTCAGCAAGATCAGCCCGAAGCACATCTGCACCCCGGACCAATAGCCGCGACACGGCGCCATCTCGATACACTTCAGTTCCCAGGCGCCTGATATCATGGGCCGGAACAGTTCGCGCAGCGGGCCGATATCGAACACATCTAATTGGGGAGCGGCGCCGACATCCCTGGAGTCATGGGTGACAGCCAAAACGTTTATCCGGCCGCGCCGATCAACTCACGCCCGATCAGCATCCGGCGGATCTCGTTGGTGCCAGCGCCGATATCGAGCAGTTTGGCATCGCGCAGATAGCGTTCCACCGGCCAGTCCTTGGTATAGCCCGCACCGCCCAGCGCCTGCACCGCTTCGGCGGCAACCTTGAAGGCGTTCTCGCTGGCCAGCAGGATCACGCCTGCGGCATCGAAACGGGTGGTCTGGTCGGCATCGCACGCCTTGGCCACCGCATAGGTGTAGGCCCGGGCCGATTGCAGCGCGACATACATATCGGCAACCTTGGCCTGCATCAGCTGAAAACTGCCGATCGGTTTGCCGAACTGCTTGCGCTCACGCAGATAGGGGATCACGCAATCGAGGCACGCCTGCATGATGCCAAGCTGGAGCCCCGCGAGCACGACGCGTTCGTAATCCAGCCCGCTCATCAACACGCCGACGCCGCCATTGACCGGGCCCATCACGTTCTCTTCGGGCACTTCGCAATCGGTAAAAACCAGCTCCGCCGTCGGGCTGCCGCGCATGCCCATCTTGTCGATCTTCTGGCCGATTTCGAAGCCCGGCATGCCTTTCTCGATCAGAAAGGCCGTGATGCCGCGCGATCCCGCTGCGCCATCGGTCTTGGCATAGACCACCAGCGTGTCAGCATAGGTGGCATTGGTGATCCAGAACTTGGTGCCATTGAGGATATAGCCGCCTTGCACGGCCTCCGCCTTGAGCTTCATCGAAACAACGTCGGAGCCTGCGCTCGCCTCGCTCATGGCCAGTGACCCGACATGCTCGCCGCTGATGAGCTTGGGCAGGTACTTTGCCTTCTGCTCTTCATTGCCCCAACGGCGGATCTGGTTGACGCACAGGTTGGAATGCGCGCCGTAGGACAGACCGACAGAGGCACTGGCGCGGCTGACTTCTTCCACCGCGATGACATGCTCAAGATAGCCCATGCCCAGACCGCCATCGGCCTCGTCCACGGTCAGCCCGTGCAGCCCAAGCTCGCCCATCATCGGCCACAGCTCTTGCGGGAACCAGTCTTCACGATCGGCCTTGTCAGCCAGGGGCGCGATCTGTTCATCGGCGAAGCGGGCCACATTTTCGCGGATCATCTCGGCGCTTTCACCAAGCTGGAAATCGAAATCGGGGGTAGCACGCATAGTTCAAATTCTCCTTGCAAGCGCGCATAGCAAGGCTGCGCCACCGCGCAAACCGGTTGCAGTTGAAATCAGCCGAACAGACACAGGTCTATTTGATTTTTCAGTGACTTGCTGTAAGCGCGCAGCACGCGACAACCGAAGGGATCGCTGTGAATGATTTGAACCCCAATCCCTGGCCCGACGGCACGCTGCCCGCACCCGAATGGTGCGAGGATTGCGATCGCCTGACCGTGCTGGCCGGTTTCGGGGTCGAACGCCTGCGCGACGATCCGGAACTGTCCGAAATTACCCGCTTCGCTGCCGAATTGTGCGCAGCCCCGATCGCCCTGGTCTCGATCGTGGAAGAACACCGGCAGAATTTTATCGCCGGGCTCGGCTTAGAGGTGACCGAAACCCCGCGGGAATACAGCTTCTGCGCTCATGCCATGATGGGCCAAGGCGCGATGGTAATTCCCGACGCTACTGTCGACCCAAGCTTTGCCGACAATCCGCTGGTCACCGGAGATCCTCATGTCCGGTTCTATGCGGGCATGCCATTGGTCACGTCCGAAGGCGCACCGATCGGCGCTCTGTGCATCATCGACACACAGCCCCGCCCCGAGGGGTTGAGCGCAACGCAGATGCGCGGGCTGAGTGTGTTGGCCCGTTCGGTGATGCGGCGCCTCGAATCGCAGCGCCAGTCGAGCCGCTCTGCCATTGCTACGGACGAGAATGCGCGCCGTTTGCGGTTCATGCTCGATTCGGTGCCCGATATTGCGTGGTCGGCCTTGCCCGGGCCGGTGTTTGACCGGTTCAATGCCCGCTGGGACGAGGTAACCGGCGCTGCGCCGCCGCGCAGTGTCAGCGATTGGGAACGCTTCATCCACCCGGACGACTGGGACGCCTCGCGAGAGAAATTCACCGCCGCTGTCGAAGCGGTCGAGCCGTTTGAAGATCAATTGCGCATACGCCAGGCCGATGGCACCTATCGCTGGAATCTGTCGCGCGCAGTGCCCAGCCACGCCGATGCGGAAACCGCCCAATGGTTCGGCACGCTAACCGATATTGATGTGTCGCACCGGCAATCGGAATCGCGCGACCTGATTGCGCGCGAGCTGGCGCACCGGATCAAGAACATCTTCGCAGTGATGAATGGCCTGATCGCACTGCGTAGCCGCGGCAAGCCGGAAGTGCGCGATTTCGCCGACGAGCTGGCCGGCACCGTCCGCGCACTAGGGCGGGCCCAGGAATTCGTTCGTCCGCTGACCGACGAGAAAGGCGAGAGCCTGCGTGGCCTGCTCGATATTCTCACGGCTCCCTATGGCAAGGGCGACGGACGACATATCCATGTGACCGGCGACCGGGTCGAAATCGGCATTCGCGCGGCCACTCCGATGGCGCTGGTGTTCCACGAGCTGGCAACCAATTCCGCCAAATACGGGGCCTTGTCAGCCGAGCAAGGCTCGGTCGAAGTCGCACTGCGTAAAGACGCAACCTCTGTCCACATTACCTGGGCAGAGCATGGCGGGCCCGAAGTATCCGCCCCGTCTGATTCCGGATTTGGCTCGCGCCTTTTGCGCATGAGCATCGAATCCCAGCTCGATGGTTCGCTCGATCAGGAATGGGATGCAAACGGGCTGCGTGTGCGGATTACCTTGCCTCTCGCTTCGCTCGCAAACTGATCCCGCTCCCTTCCCCCACTCACCTTTCCCCCCTAGGCTCGGCCCCATGACGGGTTCGGGCGCAATGGTTCTGCAATTTGATCGGGTTACCAAAACCTATGATACGGTGACCGCCATAAATGCCGTGTCGCTGGAGATTGAATCCGGCAGTTTCGTTGCCCTGGTCGGCGCTTCCGGATCGGGCAAATCAACATTGCTCAAAACCGTGAACCGGCTGGTCGAACCTGGCGGCGGGTCGGTCCGCTTCGAAGACGAAGACGTCGCCACTGTTCCGCTGCCGGCACTGCGACGCAAGGTCGGCTATGTGTTCCAGTCGATCGGCCTATTCCCCCATATGAGCGTGGGGGAAAATATCGCCATCGGTCCGCGTCTTGCGGGCGAAAAGCTGTCCGTCAGTCGCATTGCTGAGTTGCTGGAGCTGGTGGAACTGGACGGCAGCTACGCCAATCGCATGCCGCACGAACTGTCGGGCGGGCAGCGTCAACGTATTGGGGTGGCGCGGGCCCTGGCAGGCGATCCACGCTTGTTGCTGATGGATGAGCCCTTTGGCGCGCTAGACCCTGTCACCCGCGATGCCCTGGGCCGCCGGGTCCGCGATCTGCACCAGGAATTCGGGCTGACCACCGTGATGGTGACGCATGATATGGCCGAAGCTCTGTTGCTGGCGGACCGTGTGCTGGTGATGGATGGCGGCCAGATCGTTGCCGACGAAACCCCGCGTGCGCTGGTCAACGGATCGGGCGGTGCAATTGCCCAGGGGCTGGTCGCTGTGCCGCGGAGCCAGGCCGACGCGCTCGAGGCGCTGGAAGAATGAGCGCGATCTGGGATATCATGCTGGGCTTGGGAGACAAGCTGGCCGCCCATGTATTGCTGGCCGCATCGGCCATCGCGCTGGGCATCGTGGTCGCCCTGCCGCTCGCCATTTGGGCCAGTCGCAATGCCACAGTGGCGCGGATTGCACTGGGCTTCGCCAGCCTCGTCCAGACCATCCCGGCCCTCGCCCTGCTCGCCCTGTTCTTTCCGATCCTGCTCAGCTTGCGTGCTGTCTTCGGCGAAGGCCTGCCGACACTCGGTTTCCTGCCCGCATTGCTCGCGCTCGCGCTCTACGCTTTGCTGCCGATCCTCAGGAACGCGGTGACCGCGCGCGACAATATGGCGCCCGGCGTGCTGGAAGCCGCTGACGGCGTCGGGATGACCGGCTGGCAAAAGCTGCGCCTGGTCGAGGCGCCTTTGGCCGCACCCTATGTCATGGCCGGTATCCGCACAGCCGCCGTCTGGACCATTGGCGCCGCCACGCTTTCGACTACGATCGGCCAGCCCAGCCTGGGTGATCCGATCTTTGCCGGATTGCAGACACAGAACTGGTCGCTGGTCCTGGCGGGTTGCCTTGCCTCAGCCGCGCTCGCGCTGGTTGCGGATATGTTTCTGGGCGCCATCGAACGCGGCTTTGCCGAGCGAAAGCGGATGCTTGTTTGGGGCGGCGCAGTCGTGGCAGCTTTGGGCATTCTCGCCTCGGCATGGACATTATATGGCGGCAGCGCAGAGGATGATGACAACACCATCGTCATCGCGGCCAAGCAGTTCTCCGAGCAATACATTCTCGCCCGCCTGATCGGCAGCCAGCTGGAAAAGGCCGGATATACCATCGAGTATCGTGACGGGCTGGGATCGGCAGTCGTCCACAATGCGGTGAGCACCGGTGCTATCGACATATCGGTCGATTACACCGGCACGATCTGGACCAACAATCTCAAGCGGCAGGACAATCCCGGCCGTGAAGAAATGTACGCCATCATCAAAGCGTGGGAGGCGGAGCAAACCGGCACGCTGGTGCTGGGCCGGTTGGGCTTCGAAAACGCCTATGCGCTGGGCATGCGTGCGGACCGCGCTGCGGAACTGGGTGTGCGTTCCATCGCCGATCTCGCATCAGTCGCCCCGCGCCTGGTTACCGGCGGCGATCCCGAATGGTTTGAACGTCCCGAATGGGTCGCCGTGCGCGACGCCTATGGCTTGAAGTTTGCCCGCCAGCGCAATTTCTCGCCCACATTCATGTACAACGCGCTCAAGTCGGGCGAGGCCGACGTGATCAGCGCCTATACCTCCGACGGGCGGATCGTGGCGGACAACCTCGTCATTCTCGATGATCCGAAGGAAGCGCTGCCCAGCTACGATGCCATGATCATGATCAGTCCCGATCGCGCCGATGATGCGCGGCTGGCCGCGGCGCTGCAACCGCTGGTCGGTGCCATCGATGTCGAGCTGATGCGCGAAGCCAATCTGGCAGTCGACCGGACAGACGATCTGAAGACCAGCCCGACCGAAGCTGCGGCGATGATCGCCCGGCGGATCGGTCTTTAGCGACGGATTCTAGCGCGCCTTGCGCCAGACCTGGGTCTGGCAAAACGGGCCGATACACCCCTTCACCTCGAGCACATTGGCGCTCTTGCGCTTCACAATCGAACGATAGGTCTTGCCGTTGCGCGGATCGTAAATGCGGCCTCGCCACAGATCGTCATCCATCCGGAAGCCGGACAGGAGCGCAATGCCGAGCAGCTTGCGCGTGCGCAGGTTCGGATCCGGATTGTTGACATCGCGCTGGTTCACTCCGCCTTCCGGTCTGACCAGATACTTGCTCAGCCGCCCGCAATAGCTTGAACCACAACGGGCGATGGTGACCACAGCATCGCGTTCGGTCGTCACCCACTGGCCGGTAATGGGATCAGCCGCCTGGGCCGGTGCGGAAAGGCCCATCGTCAAGGCCGCCAGAACAGTCAGAATTCGGATCATCATGCAGTCTCCATGCCCGGCTATAACGGGCCATGCGACGCTTGGTTGCATTGAGCGCGATTAATCGCCGGTGAAGCCGGCCCCGCCCGGCCAGCCAGGCGCTGCCAATCCCAGCACCTTGAACAGGCTGCCCATCTGATCGGGCTGGATCAGACGGTCTTTCGCGGCATGGATTTCGGCGCTGTAATGCGGGGCCTTGTGTGCAAGCGTCTGCGCCCGACCTTCGATCCCGAGCGCGGAGAGCCACTTTCCCTGCTCCACAACGCCTTGGACCCGCACATCGCGGGATTGCGCGATCCGGGCGAGCGTTTCAAAATCGACCAACGCAGTCAGGTCAGCGGTGCCCGGTTCTTCCAGAGGGTTGACCTTGGTGTGCTCCCGAACCGCCTGCAAAGTCGAGCCAGCGTGTAATTTGGCATGTCCGTAGTCAACAAACAGGGCCGCTCCACCCTGTTCGGCGAGCCGGCCAGCGACCTCATACATATTGGCGGCGGCGGCCGGGCAAGTTTCCAGGATAGTGCCCACATCGGCATCGCGCCATTCAACCGGGACCGCTGCATCCATCGGCCGCCCTCCGGCAACATAGACGAAGGCATCGCCATCAAGGCCCACCATCCGCTCGCGCCAGCCATTCTCGACCTTGACCAATTGTCGCACCGGCAACGCATCGAGGAATTCGTTCGCCACGATCATCAGCGGCACGTCCATCGGCACAGTCGACAGGTCATCGTGCCAATAGGCCTCCGGCACTGCCTTGCCCTGCACTTCTTTCAGCGCGGTCGAGCTCTCTACGAAATGGACGCCAGGCCTGAAGCCGTATTTCTCTGCTGCCCGCAACGCATCCTTGGCCAGCGTGGCCCGCCCCGGGCCCAGCTCTACATATTGGACATAATCGGGCCTGCCCGCATTGATCCACATATCGGCCAGCCACAGGCCGATCAGTTCTCCGAACATCTGGCTGATCTCGGGCGCGGTGACGAAATCTCCGCCACTGCCCAGCGGATCCCGCGCATCATAATAGCGCGCGTTGCTCTCGCCCATATACTGGCTCAGCGAGATAGGTCCGGTGTTGCGGATCAACCGGCGGAAAATCGCAGTCAGATCTCCGGATGCCTGCTCCATCAGTGGCTCAGGCCGCCGCAGCCTTGCCGGCACTGCCCATCGGTTTGCGCGTGAGGGCGTAAACCACCACCGCAAGGCCCACCAGAATCAGCGGGATCGACAACCATTGCCCGCGCGACAAACCGGTTTCTGCCACGACATAAGCCAGATGCGCATCGGGTTCGCGGAAGAATTCATTGACGAAGCGGGCCGTCCCCATGCCGATCGTAAACAGGCCGACCAGCAATCCGGGGCGCCAGCGCGCACGGGTCTTCCAGAACAGCGGGATAAGCAGGACAAGCATCAGCCCTTCAAGGCCGGCCTGGTAGAGCTGGCTCGGGTGGCGGGCCAACTGGTCAGGATCAGACGGGAACACCATTGCCCAAGACACATCGGTGGCCCTGCCATAGAGCTCTCCGTTGACGAAATTGGCGAGCCGCCCGAGCAGCATGCCGACCCCGACATTGACCGCGATGTAATCGCAAATGCGCAGCCAGTTCAGGCCGTTGCGCCAGGCGACAAACAGGATCGCAACAACCACCCCGATCAGGCCGCCATGAAAGCTCATCCCGCCATCCCACAGGCGCAGCAGATCCCAACTGACGGTCTGCCCCTCGGTGAAATTGGTGAACAGGCTCGGCTTGCCTGAATCGCCGCCAGTGTAAAACGCCGCATAGCCCAGCCTGCCACCCAGGATCACGCCCAGCGTGCAATAGAAGAACAGGTCTTCGACGTGGTTCTGCGCCATTGGCGCACCGGGCGCCTTGATCATCTTGGAAAGGTGCCAATAGGCGAACACCAGACCAAGGATGTAAGCGAGCGAATAATAGCGCAGCGTGAAGAAGCCGAGATCGATCCCCGGCCGCAGCCCCAATTCGGACCATTGGATTGGCTGCGAGGCGGCGTCGGCCAATAGTGACAGCACGTGCAAGACCCCTTAAGACTGGCTGCAGAAAACAAGACGCAGCTTTTTCGCGACAGGCTTTGGCACAGGCCGGGTTTCGGTGGAACCCTGTTGGGAAAATCGCGTCTAACAAGAAAACAAGAAGAGAGAGACAGATGCCAACCCAACTCGACATGACCCTCGATGCCATCATGGACAAGCTGACGGCGGAGGGCGCGCCAGCAGAAACCGTGCCGTTCGAACGCAACGGTACCACCATGCCCGCGCTCAAGAACGCACCGCCGAGCATGGTCCATTACTTCGCCCATTATTGTAACGAGCACAAAGACGCTGTCTTCCTCGTCGATGGCGGGTGTCGTCTGACTTTCGGGGAAGCGTTTGCCGCAGCCACCTGCGTCGCAGCGGGTCTTAAGAACACTCACAACGTCCAGAAGGGCGACCGGGTCGGGATCGCTGCGCGCAATTCTGCCAACTGGATCGTGCTCTATATGGGCATCATGATGGCGGGCGGCTGCGCCACGCTGCTCAACGGTTTTTCCAACGGCGACGAGCTGGCCGATGCCATCGACCTGGTCGAATCGAAACTGGTCTTCGCTGATGCCGGCCGCGCCAAGCGGCTCGATGGCACCGGCCACAATGCCAAGATCGTGCTGTTTGACCATGATTGCGACCCGTCCGAAGGATTGAAAGTGACCTGGGGCGATCCGTCGACCGTGAACATCCTCGATGTCGGTCCGGACGATCTGTGCACTGTGCTCTACACCTCCGGCTCGACCGGAAAATCCAAGGGCGCATTCTCCGACCATCGCGGCGTCGTCCACGGCTCGATGAGCTATGCCGTCCAGTCGCTGATGGCGTTCAGCTATCTTGATGCCGGCGGCAATGCGCCGACAACGCAGGCCTGCGCGCTGCTTGCGGTGCCATTGTTCCACGTGACCGGTGAAGTGCCTCTGCTGCTGCAAAGCTTCGCACTCGGCCGCAAGGTCGTGCTGATGCCGAAATGGGATGCGCGCACTGCGTTGCAACTGATCCAGGATGAGAAGGTCAGCTATTTCGCCGGCGTTCCGCTGATGACGTATGAAATGGCGACCCATCCGGAACGTGACCAGTTCGACACCTCGAGCTGCTCCAGCTTTGCTGCAGGCGGCGCGCCGCGTCCGGTCGACCATGTCGCCAAGATCAAAGAGGCCTTCCCTGAAGGCTTCCCGCTGCTTGGCTATGGCCTGACCGAAACCAACGGCGTGGGCTGCGGCAATTTCAACGAGAACTATCTCGAAAAGCCGTCCAGCACCGGCAAGCCCAGCCGTCCGCTGGTCGACCTCGCAATCCTCGATGATGATGGCAAGCCGGTCGCCCAGGGCGGCATCGGCGAAGTCTGCATCCGTTCGGTGTGCAACTTCCTGGGCTATTGGAACAATGACGAGGCGACCAAGGCCGCCTTTACCGACGATATGTATTTCCGCACCGGCGATCTGGGCCGGGTCGATGAAGATGGATACCTGTTCATTGTCGACCGCAAGAAAGACATCATCATTCGCGGTGGCGAGAACATCACCTGCATCGAGGTGGAGGAAGCCATCTACGCCAATGACTCGATCGCCGAATGCTCTGTCTTCGGCCTGCCAGACGAACGTCTGGGCGAAATCGTCGGTGCAGTGTTCTTGGCCAAGGATGGACACTCGCTAAGCGAAGACGAGCTGCGCGATTTCCTCGCCACCCGTCTGGCACCGTTCAAACAGCCTGTGGTGTATTGGCAAGCAACCGAAACCCTGCCGCGCCTCGGCACGCAGAAGGTCGACAAGCGGACATTGCGTGAGCAGTTCACCAAGGAATATCTTGCCGAGACAGGGGCCGCTTGACCCAGACCCGAGTCCCCCGACAACGTGCCATAATCGATCGCCGCGCACTCGACGCGGCGATTGCCGGGCATGTTGAGGGCAAGGGCGCAAAAGCCCGGCCCGAGATCCTCGAAACCCTGCGCGATGCCTTGGCAGCCGGGCGCGCCGAGCTGTCGCAGCGCCTGCTCGACAAGCCAAGCGCAGGGCACGAAATCACGGCGGGGCACGCATTTCTGGTCGACCAGCTTGTGCGGGTCATTCACGATCATGTGACCAGCCATGTCTATCCCGCTGCCAACCGGTCATCGTCGGAGCGGATCGCGATCCTGGCGGTGGGCGGATATGGCCGGGCCGAAATGGCGCCCAAATCCGATGTGGATATTGCGTTTCTCCACCCAAGTCGCCGCACCGCCTGGTGCGAGCAGGTGACCGAGGCGATGCTCTATTTCCTGTGGGATCTAGGGCTGAAAGTGGGTCAGTCCAGCAGGACACCCAGCGATATGGTCAAGATGGCCCAGGAAGACCTGACCATCCGTACCGCCTTGCTCGAAGGACGCTTCGTCTGGGGCGATCGCCCTCTTTATGACGAAGCCAGGGCACGCTTCTGGGCCGAAGTCGTGACCGGGACAGAGCGGCAATTCGTCTCCGAGAAACTGGCCGAGCGCGATGAGCGTCACGAACGCACCGGCGGCAGCCGTTATGTCGTCGAGCCCAATGTCAAAGAGGGCAAGGGTGGCCTGCGCGATCTGCAGACGCTGTACTGGATCGGCAAATATATCCATCCCGCCCGCAACGCGGCCGAGCTGGTCGATGCCGGGCTGCTGACCCAACCCGAATATCACTCTTTCCGCCGGGCTGAGCGGTTCCTGCTGGCAGTTCGGTGCCATTTGCACGAATTGACCGGTCGGGCGGAGGACAGGCTGACTTTCGATTTCCAGAAACAGGTGGCGGAACGCATGCGCTTTGCCGACCGGCGCGGCAAAAGCGCAGTCGAGCGGTTCATGCAGTTCTATTTCCTGCAAGCCAAGCGGGTCGGCTCGCTGACCGGTGTGTTCCTGAGCCAGCTCGACCAGCAATTTGCCAAGAAACGCGCACGCACTGGCTTGCTCGCCGGGTTCAGCGCCAAGCCGCGCCAGTTCAAGGGCTACACCGTGTTCGGCGGCAAGATCGCCGCGCCCAGCGAGACCTGGTTCAAGAAGGACCCGGTCCGGCTGATCGAGATTTTTCAGCTTGCCGAGGCGGAAGGGCTGGAAATCGATCCGCGCACGATGCGTCAGGCCGATCGCGACAGCAGCCTGATCCATGACGATGTGCGGGAAGATCCGCGCGCCAATGCGCTGTTCCTCGACCTTCTATGCGGCAAGAACGATCCCGAGAACGGGTTGCGCTGGATGAACGAGGCGGGCGTATTCGGAAAATTCGTGCCTGATTTCGGCCGCGTCAACGCACAGATGCAGTTCAACATGTACCACCATTATACGGTGGACGAACACACGATCCGGGCGATCGGCTTCCTGTCGAAGATCGAAAAGGGCGAGCTGGCGGATGACCATCCGCGCGCCACCCGGCAGATCCACAAGGTGAAGAGCCGCCGGGTCGCCTATGTCGCCGCGTTGCTGCACGATATTGCCAAAGGCCGCGGGGGCGATCACTCGATCCTGGGTGCAGATGTGGCCGAGGACTTGTGCCCGCGCTTCGGGCTCGATGAGGACGAAACCGAAATCGTCGCATGGCTCGTGCGCCAGCATTTGCTGATGAGCGCAACGGCCTTCAAACGCGACCTGACCGACCCCAAGACAATCGAGGATTTTGTCGGCGAGGTGCAAAGCCTGGAACGGTTGCGCCAACTCGCCATCCTGACGGCTGTCGACATCCGTGCGGTGGGTCCTGGCACGTGGAACAGCTGGAAAGGCCAGCTGCTTGGCGAGCTTTACGATGCCAGTCACGAACGGCTGCGACTGGGTCATATGCGCCATCACCGGGAGCATCGTGTCGCTGCGCGCAAACAGGCCGTGCGCGAGGACATGGGTGCGAAGGCAACGATCATGGACGCGTTCGGCGACTTGTTCGGCGATGCTTATTGGGTGGCCGAACCCGAAGACGTGATTGCCCGCAATCTGGTGCAATATTCGGTCGCACGTGAAATCGACGAAGATCTTTCGATCCACTGCGAGTTTGACGAAGACCGCGGGGCCACGCTGGTCACGGTTATTGCGGCTGACCACCCCGGCCTGTTCTATCGTATCGCTGGCGGCATCCATCTCGCCGGTGGCAACATCATCGATGCGCGCATCCATACCACCCGCAATGGCTGGGCGGTCGACAATTTCCTGGTCCAGGACCCGGTCGGACGCTCTTTCGCCGAGCCGGACCAGCTGGCGCGGATCAAGAAATCGATAGCCGATGCGATTGCCAATCGCGGCGAGCTTGTGCCCCGTCTCGCCCAGCGACCATTGCCGCGCGCACGCGCCAAGGCGTTCGATGTGCGCCCCCGTGTCCTGTTCGACAACGATGCCTCGGGCCGATTTACCGTGATCGAAGTCAATGCGCGCGACCGGTCGGCCCTGCTCAACAGGCTCGGGCGTGCGCTGTTCGAAAGCCAACTGATCGTCCATTCCGCCCACATCACGGCCTATGGCGAACGCGCAGCGGACATTTTCTACGTTACCGACCTGACCGGATCGAAAGTGGTGGACGACGCCCGCAAGGAAGCCATTCGCGCGGCATTGCTGGAAGCGGCAAGCGACGAGCGGCAGGCCGAGCTGGAGCCGGCCTGAGCGGCTAAAGCGCTTGCAGCAGCCAGACCGACGGAATCTCCGCCGAGAATCCAGCCTTTTCATAGGCCCGCCGCGCGGGTGCATGGCTGCTGTCGCCACCTGTGCCGACCCCGGCAGCCTTCATGCCGCCTGCACGCATCAGGCCCAGAACATGGCGATAGAGCGCACTCCCGACTCCCCGCTTGGCAAAAGCGGGATCGACCGCGTTGAGCCCGATCGTTCCCAACTTGGTCCGTGCATCCAGGGCGTAGTCGCAGAATCCGATCACGCGGTCTTCAACCTCCGCCACAACAATCTGATGGTCCGAACCTGATTGGCAGATCGAGTCGAGATGTGCGCCTTGATCAGCCTCCGCGCCGCCATAGGCAAATGGCGCGATGTCCGGTCCCATCAGGGAGCGGAAGTTTGCAAAGACCGGAGCGAATGCGGCCTGACGCACGGCGTGCAACGATGGCAGGTCTACCGGCCGGAAGGGCCGGATCTTGAAATCTGTTTTGTGCATAATTTCCTCGCACGGAATGCTGCCCGCAAAAACGGTTTGCAAAGGCAGCAACAAGACAATCCGAGCGACTGGACGACAGTCGCTCTAGCGGGTCTTCACCGGAAGCAAGGATTTACACCAACACTGCGCACCCCTTTGGCTGGAAGTAGGCAGGATAGGCAACGGTGACGCGAGGTCAATCGGCTAAGCCGTAGCCGGGTACCTATCCTCACACTTACCCTCTTTGGCCAAACAGCGCCGTGCCCACCCGTATATGCGTCGCGCCCAGCATGATGGCGGTTTCGAAATCGCTGCTCATGCCCATGCTGCGGCCACCCAGATCATTGTCCCGCGCCAGCTTGTCGAGGAGGGCAAAAAATGGTGCGGGTTCGATGTCCGCGGGCGGAATGCACATCAGGCCGGCCACCGGGATGCCCGCCGCGCGGGCCGACGCGATCAGCCTGGGTACATCGGCAATGGGGCAGCCGCCCTTCTGCTCTTCCGCGCCGATATTGACCTGGACGAAACACGGTACCTGTTTGCCCGCCTTCTCCATCGCCTTGCCCAGCGCCTTGACCAAGCTGGGCCGGTCAAGCGAGTGGATACAGTCAAATAGCGCCACCGCATCATCAGCCTTATTCGATTGCAACTGGCCGATCAGGTGCAATTCCACATCGGGATAGGCCTCGCGCAGGCCTGGCCATTTGTCTTGCGCTTCCTGCACCCGGTTTTCCCCGAACACGCGCTGGCCCTGTTCCAGCAGCGGCAGGATTGTGTCGACCGGATGGGTCTTGCTGACCGCGATCAGAGTCACGGCTTCACGCTTGCGCCCGCTGATCTTGCAGGCCTTGGCAATTGCGGCTTCACATTCTTCGAGAGGCGTGGCTGTTTCCGTCATGGAGGCGCGCTATAGCGGGCTGGTGGAACACTTCCAGACCCTTCCCGAGCTGTGGCTTTTGTCTGACGAGCGCAACGACCATGCGCTGGAGGATGCGCTGGTGCGCCTGCCGCGCGGCTCGGCGCTGGTTTACCGGCACTATCACCTGCCGCCTGCGGAGCGGTTTGCCCGCTTCATGGCGCTGAAACGGCTGTGCGAACGCCGCGATCATGTCATGATCCTCGCTGATTCCGCCCAGACTGCACGCGAGTGGGGCGGTGACGGGATCTATGGCGCACCGCGCAGTCTCTATCCCACGCGGGGGGACCTCCTGACCATTGCGACCGTGCACAATCCGCGCGAGATGGCGCTGGCCAACCGGTTCCGGGCCGATGCCGTAATGCTGTCACCCGCCTTCCCGACCCGGTCACACCCGGGCGCAGGCCATCTTGGCCGGAGCCGGTTCCGCGCCCTGGCGGCCCTGTCTTCGGCACCTGTGATCGCCCTTGGCGGGATGACCCATGCGCGGGCGCGATCGCTCCATTGGGCCCGCTGGGCCGCGATTGACGGCTTGTCCTAATTCTCTCGGCTGATCGACGACTTCTTGACCGCGAGTCCGCAAGGATTCATGGTGTGTTCCACGCAGGAAGGGAATAGCATGGCTTCACGGGCAATGAGCAAATCGGGCGCGGCCGACTGGCGCGCGGCATTTCGCCGCAGCATGCGCCGCGCTGCGCAAATGGCTGGTTCTGCTATCCTGTTGGGATCGATGGTGTTTTTGGGCCTGTCGCTGGCCAGCTACACCCAAACCGACCCGAGCCCGTCAACCGCTGCGGCAACCGGTGAAATCGCCAATTGGATGGGCGTAAGCGGCGCATGGATTTCGGAGCGTGTGCTGTTCCTGTTCGGGCTGACCGGTACCCTGCTGCTGCCGCTGCTCTATGTCTTTGCCCGCAAATTGTGGCGCGATGTCGAGGAAGAAGACGTCGATAACGAAACTCGCTGGTGGCAGCCGGTCGGCATGCTGCTGCTCGCGATGGCCCTGCTTTCAACAGTTCTCGCGCTTGTATTCGACGGCCCCGGCGGCGCCTTGCCCGCATCGATGGGCGGTATCACCGGATTGCTCGGGGCCGGGGCGATAGAGGCGGTTGCCTCGCGTCTCGGCGAAGGCATTTCGGGTTGGGTCATTCTGGTCCTGGCGATCCTTGCCCTGGTCGGGGGCACGGCGCTGGTCACCCGCGTCTTCGCCATCGACTGGCGCGCCCTGATGACGCTCCCGGCCTTTCTGCGACACATGCCCTTCGTGCCAGAGATTGCCCTGCCCAAGCCTGCCGCCGCCATGCCCCGCATCCGCCGCGACAAGAGTACCGACAAAGATCAGGCTCCTGCCGAGACGATGCCGGAGCCGTCCTCGCGGCGTGCTCCAGAAATCGTTGATCCCAGTGCGCCACCCAAAAAGGCCGCGATGGCCAAGGCCAAGCAGCGCGATATGTTCGCCGATTACGACCTGCCCAGCCTGGATCTGCTGGAGGACATTCCGGAAGACAACGCGCCGAAGCTCGACAAGATGGCGCTGGAGCGCAATGCCCGCCTGCTCGAAACCGTGCTCGACGATTTCAATGTGAAGGGCGAGATCACCGCCGTGCGCACCGGGCCCGTGGTCACCATGTACGAATTGGAGCCCGCACCCGGTATCAAGGCCAGCCGCGTCGTCAGCCTGGCCGAAGATGTTGCGCGCAACATGTCCGCCATTTCCGCCCGCGTCAGTCCGATCCCGGGTAAGACGGTGATGGGTATCGAATTGCCCAATCAGGACCGGCAGATGGTCAGTTTCAAGGAACTGGCTGCCTCCGCCGCTTTTGCCGAAGCCAAGGGCGCGCTCCCGATGATCCTGGGCAAGGACATCGCCGGCGAACCGATTGTGGCAGACCTCGCCGCGATGCCGCATCTGCTCGTTGCCGGTACCACCGGATCGGGCAAGTCAGTCGGTTTGAATGCGATCCTGCTCAGCCTGCTCTATCGCTTCACGCCGGAAGAATGCCGCCTGATCCTAGTTGATCCCAAAGTGCTCGAGCTCAAGAGCTACGACGATATTCCGCATCTGCTCTCCCCTGTGGTGACCGAACCGGCCAAGTCGGTCCGCGCACTGAAATGGGCGGTCGAGGAAATGGAGCGCCGCTACCGCATGATGAGCAGCGTGAATTCGCGCAATATCGGCAATTTCAACGAGAAAGTCCGCACCGCCGCCGCCAAGGGCAAGCCATTGGGTCGCCGGGTCCAGACCGGGTTTGATCCCGATACGGGCGAGGAGATTTTCGAGGAAGAGCAGCTCGATTACCAGCCGCTGCCGCTGATCGTGCTGATCGTGGACGAGCTGGCCGATTTGATGGTCACCGTGGGCAAGGAAATCGAAGTGCTGATCCAGCGCCTGAGCCAGAAATCCCGTGCCGCCGGTATCCACCTGATCATGGCTACGCAACGCCCCTCGGTCGATGTCATCACCGGGGTGATCAAGGCGAACTTGCCGACCCGGATCAGCTTCAAGGTCACCAGCCGGATCGACAGCCGCACTATCCTGGGCGAACAGGGTGCAGAGCAGCTGCTGGGCAAGGGCGACATGCTCTACAAGCCCAACACCGGCGCCACCGTGCGTGTCCACGGACCGTTTGTGAGCGACGAGGAAGTGGAAGCCATCGCCGATCACTGGCGCGCGCAGGGCAGCCCCGAATATGTCGATGCAGTGACCGAAGAGCCGGAAGATGGCGGAGGCTTCGGCTATGATGACGAACTGACTGCGAGCGACGATCCGGCCGAGCGCAAATACCGCCAAGCCTGCCAGTCCGTGTTCGAAGCGCAAAAGGCCAGTGGCAGCTGGCTCCAGCGACAAATGGGCGTCGGCTACAACACCGCCGCCAAATGGATCGAGCGGATGGAAGACGAAGGGCTGGTCGGCCCAGCCAACCATGTCGGTCGCCGTGAAATCTTCCGCGACCGCGACGGCAACCCGCTCTAGCTTTTCTGTATCGGGACCGGCGGTGGCGGTGGGGCTTCTTCCACCGGAGCATCGCGGCGCGCGCGTTGGGCATCGGTGATCGGTTCGAACACCAGTTCCAACGGCGTGATATGCCCGTCCTCGCGCTGGCGGATGCGGACATAGCCCTGCAGGTCATTATCGAACAGCTTGCGCTCGGTTTCCTTCGCTTGCGTCTGCGGAACATAGAATCTGCCGCGTTCGAGGCTGCCTTGGCCGTAAATGCTGCTTAGGTCGGCTTTGACCGGATAGGGGCAGTCCGCCCCCGGCACAGGTGCGGTCACCCGCTCCAGCACCGGCGATGCCCCTTCTAGACAGAGCGCGAGAGGGTACCGGTCGTCCAGATCTTCCAGCCCCGGCCAATCATAGGTGAAATCGATATAGTGGCCGCGCAGCAGGTCGCGCGGGTCATAACCCGCGATCGGCACCAGCCAATCATTGCCTTGGCGGCCTTTATAGTCGGTCCAACCCCAGATCGCCGCGAGGCCGGCGATGGGCAGAATGAAGGCAAAAATGCGGGCAGCCGAGCGCATCATTCGGCCCCCTCGCGCGGGGGGGCATATTCGCGCGAGATCCGCACTGCGCCCCAGGCAATCGCCAGGATCATGATCCCGGCCAGGATCAGGCCGAAACCGCTGGTCAGCAAGTCACTCGCCAGCTCGAAGCTGAGAATGATCAGGCGCAGCGCCACTGCGCCCACGGCCAGTTGGAACAGGCCGCGCCATCCGGCCCGCAAGGCAATCGCTCCGATAGCCACCCAGAGCGCCATGAACAGGATGCCGCTCATCACGCCACTGCCGGTCACGATCACGGCAACTAGGCAGACGATACCAGCCGCCGCGAGAATCAGTGCGCTGCTGCGCCCTTCGGCCCCCGGCCTCGCCTTGAAGAACAGCGCAGCGGCTGCCAGCGCAACGCCGCCGCGGATCAGCTGGTCGAGCAAGGTCATGCCCTCGTATCCGCGCTCCGTAACGCCTGCAAAAATGCACACGAATGTCGCCCCTGCCACGGCATAGGCGATGGCCATTTCTTCGAGGCGCTTCCAGAATGTGTCCCGCGCGCTGCGCCCGCGCATCCACGCCGCCAGTGGGGGGACCATTAGGGGCAACGCAGTGACAAAGACCAGCCAAGCTTCCTGCGCACGATCACGGGCCGTGCCGGGAAGCGCGCTGCCCCACGAATAGTCCCAACAAATGAACACCAGCACGGCCATCAGCAACATCGCTGTCAGCCAGCTCTGCCCGCGCAGCAACAGGACCGGGCCGAACAGCAACAACCATACGCCGAGCGGCTGCCACAGCGGGGAGCTGGTCTGGTAGACTTGCCCGAGATGGCCGAAGAACGTCATCCCCAACATCGCCAGCACAAACAGCAGGGCTTCCAGGCCCCAGGGCCGATCCTGCTCAAGCTCCTGTTCGCGCCAGATCAGGAAAGCGGCAAGCCACACCATTAATGCAAGGTGCAACGCCAGCCGGACCATGCCCGGTACATCTTCCCAATTCGCAGCGACGACCGAAATAACGCCCAACCCGATGGCGAGCGCGCCGATGCCGATCACGGCCCACAGCGCAAGCGGGCGGTGATGTTCATCCTCGAAAGCGCGGATTTTCGCGAGCGTTTGCTCGTCGATCAGGCCGGCCTGATGCCAGATATCCAGTTTGCGCATGCTCACAGGTGAGCAGGGTAGTAGGCGCCCCGGCAAAAGCAATGCCTTGGCCCCCGACCTGGTGCCTGCCGGATTAATTGGCGTGCGCACCGCACAACGCGCTATAGCCAGATCTCAATGCTAGACCGGACTGCCGATGACCACACCTGAGACCTCGCCCAAATCGACCCCGGCCAAGGGAAAGACGACCACCTTCACCCTTCTGCGCGCGATCGTCCATTTGCGTACCTGGTGGCGCGAGGCGGTGATCGAGGATGTCGACCAGGATAGCTGTATCGAGGGTATCCGCGGTGAATCGCTGTTTACCAGCCGCTATGTTTTCATGATTTGCATGTCGGCCGGAATTGCCGTGCTCGGCCTGCTCCTGTCGTCTCCCGCCGTCGTCATCGGTGCCATGCTTCTTTCACCTTTGATGAGCCCGATTATCGGGGCCGGCTTCGCCCTGGCTACAGGGGATTTTCTATGGCTGCGGCGGTGCGGGCGGGCATTGCTGCTCGGGTCTCTGATAGCCATCCTGTTCTGCGCGGCAATTGTGTTCCTTTCTCCTTTGCAAACCGTCACCTCGGAAATCGCGGCAAGAACACGGCCCAACCTGTTCGATCTGCTGGTCGCCTTGTTTTCTGCCCTCGCCGGCACCTATGCGATGATCCGCGGGCGGATGGGCACTATCGTGGGCGTCGCCATCGCTACCGCCTTGATGCCCCCGCTGGCCGTAGTCGGCTTTGGCCTCGCCACGTTTAACTGGACGGTCTTTGGCGGGTCCCTGATGCTGTTCGTGACCAACCTGATCACGATCGCGATCACGGCCGCCCTGATGGCGCGGCTCTATGGTTTCCGTACCCGCCTGACCGAGAAACAGACCCGTCTGCAGGATGTCGGTATTTTCGTCGTCTTCGTCATCCTTGCGATTCCGCTGTTCCTTTCGTTGCAGACCATCACCTTCGAAGCCCGCGCCGCAGGCCAGATCCGCTCCACGATAGAAGAGGCCTTTGTCGAGGAGGCGCGGATCGACCAGCTTGATATCAATTTCGAGGCCGATCCGCTGCAGGTCGAGGCGTCGATGCTGACGCCCGAATTCGAACGCAAGGCCGAGGCCAATGTCGCCCGGCGGCTGGAACGCGCGCTGGGCCGGCCTGTGGCAGTAGAGATCGACCAGTTCCGGGTCGGCACCGATCCGGGTGCGGCCGAACAGGCACAGCTGGAACGGGCGCGGGAAGAAGAACAGGAGCGCGCGAGCGCCGAGCAGGTCGGCAATCTGACAGAGCGATTGGCCCTCGTTGCCGGAGTTCCGTTGACCGATGTGACGCTGGACCGCGACAATCGCCGTGCGCTTGCAGATGCCCGCGCCTTGGAGGGGCTGGGCCTTGAAGGCTACCGGACACTGGAGCGTCGCGCCGCAGCAGATATGGAAGGTTGGGATGTGCGATTGCGCCCGCCCGCACTGCCACTGCCGTCTATCCCGCTTGATGACGAAGGCGCGCTGGGAAGCGAGGGCGAAGAGGCCGCCAGCCTCGTCCAATGGGCAGCCAGCCGGACCAGGTTGCCGGTCAGCTTGTCCGGCCCTGACGGAGCAGTCACCGCGCTGGCAGAGAGAATGCGCGAAGCCGGTATCCCGGTCACCATCGATGACGGCAGGCAAACCGGCCAGATTGTTGCCCGATGGGCCGGGCCCCAGTCCTAGAACTGCCCTAAGCGCTCACGCCATTGCGCATAAAATGAGGGCCCGTGGCGCGAACCACGGGCCCCTTTTAGTCTTAGCGCATCATGCCGATGCGCCATCGGGCGCTGTGTTGCGCCCTATTTCTGAAGGTCTGCGACAGTCAGGACAGGCGTCAGGTCGGTCGCCTTCTGGACATTGACGGCGCGCTCTTCGTCCGGAGTCGCGACCAGGCCGATCTGCGCCAGATCGCCGCCCTTGTCCCACATCGTGGTCCACTGCGCCAGATACTCGGCCAGGCCCGGAATGGCACCGACATGTGCCTTTTTCACATAGACATAAAGCGGGCGGGCGCCGGGGTAGGCAAAGCTGGAAATATTCTCGTAAGTCGGCGCGACACCGTTCATCGAAAGACCCTGAACCTTGTCGGCATTCTCTTCCAGGTACGAGTATCCGAACACGCCTACGGCGTTTGGATTGCCCTGGATTTTCTGGACAATCAGATTGTCCTGCTCGCCCTGGTCGACATATTTGCCGTCGCTGCGCACTTCGGTGCACGTACGGTCATAGGCGTCTTCGTCGCTTTCCTTGAGCGCTTCCATCTCCGCATTGGTTTTGCACGCAGCTTCCAGAACCAGTTCCTTCAGCGCGTCGCGAGTGCCCGAGGTGGATGGCGGGCCGTAGACCAGGATCGGAAGGTCGGGCAGCGACGGGTCGACATCGGACCATGTTTCGGACGTCTGCTCTTGCCCATACGGGTTCGCGGCAATCGCGCGGTAAACAATGTCTGGCGTCAGGTTCATATTGATGCCGCCCTGTGCGCTGGCAAAAGCGATCCCGTCCAAACCGACTTGGAGTTCGATCACATCGGTCACGCCATTGCTCTGGCAAGTCTCGAACTCGCTCGCCTTGATCCGGCGTGATGCGTTGGCCATGTCCGGCGTATCGGCGCCGACACCCTTGCAGAACAGGGCCATGCCGCCGCCGGTGCCGGTCGATTCGATCAGGGGCGATCCAAAGCCCGGGTTCGACCGCGCGAAATTCTCTGCCACCAGCTTGGCGAACGGATAGACCGTCGACGAACCGACGGCGCGGATGGAATCGCGGGTGCCGCCAGCGCCGGTGTCGCCACACGCGGCCAGAGCAAGGCTGGCTGTCGCGGCCAGAGCGAAGGTCTTGAACATTTTCATGAGAATGGTTCCTCGATTGATTTCTGTCTGCGGCGATTAGGTTACCCGCATGACATCTCGGTTACAGATGGGGTGGAGAGTTAGAAGTCGATCTGGGCGCGCACGCCGAACACGTCGACCGAGTAATCCGTGTCTCCGGTGGCCGTCGGGAAGACCGCGTTCGAGTAATCCAGCTTGCCGTAGTTCGCGAGCAGCATTGTGTAGTCGGTTGGCTTCCACACCAACGACAGGAAATAGCCGTTCTGGGTGCCGCCGATGATCCCGGCATCGGACAGGTCGAGCCGGTCGTAGCGGGCATTGATCTGGACCGAACCGATGCCGCCCGCGCCAACCGCATTGGCGGGCTTGGTGCGGCCGAACTTGCCGCCGCTATAGCCGCGCGTATCGCCCTTCGTCAGGTAGTAGCCAAGCTCGGCATAGCCGCCGAAAAAGGTCGGGTCGGCGGCCATCATCGGGGTGTTGACGTTGCGCCAGTACCCTTCCACCGCACCGTGGAACCGGCCGGACACAAAGGCCCCTTCGACCCCGTAGGAAAACTCGCTCTCGGCTGCGAAATTTCCGGTATTGATGAAACGATCACTGGTGAAAGCCACCAGCGGGCGTTGGCGATAGCGGACCGTCGAGCCGGGAGCGACTTCACGGTAATTGACTGTGCCGCCGAAATGAAGCTGGGTGTCGCCGACCTTGGGCATGTACACCACGCGGCCATTGGCGCTCCACGCGTCGTTGGAAAGGCGGTCCATATTGTCCGTAAAGATGCCGCCCTGCACCATGACATCGCCGGAGCCATATTCAACCCCGATGCCGACACGGCGAATGAAGTTGAATGCATCGGTGTAGGCGGCCCGTTCGATGAAGCTGGTATGGAGCGAACTGGTCAGCTCTTCCAGCGACTGGAAATTGTTGAACTGGCCGACCATGATTTCGACATCGCCTGCCTCGTAGGAAATGATCGCGTCGGTTACGGCGAGGTCGCTATTGGCCACGTCCACTTCGAACTTGTAGCCAAAGCCTCCGGGCATATCGCCCGACACGCCCAGCCGCGCCCGGCGGATATCGTTGCCGAAACCGCCGCCACGATTGGTCGAATCCGGAGCATTCACGAAACCGGCATCATATTGCAGTCGGCCGCGCGGCTTGAAGCTCCAGCCGCCCTTGCCCTTGATTTCGGGTGCGCCCTTGAAGGCGATCGAGGTGTCGGACGCCTTGTCCGCCGCGGCGCTCGCTTCCACTGCGGCCGCGCTGGCGGCTTCGCTTGCCGCCACTGCCGCTTCGCTGGCTTGCGCCGCTTGGGCCTGGGCCGTGGTCAGCTGCTGCTGCAGGGTGTCGATCCGCTGCGCCATGGCTTCCATCTGGGCGCGCATCTCGGCGAGTTCTTCGCGCACAGCTTCAGCGTCACCGCCCTGCGCATGCGCCGGGGCTGCAAGAGAAATGGCCACACCGGATGCAGCCAGGAAAAGTGTGTTTTTCACGAAAGAATCCCAATCCCTGGATATGTCAGACACATGCGCGCTAGGTCAGGTTTGTGACGCTGACATTGCGCGCATATGTCAGTTCCGTGACAATCCACATCCATGCTGCGGTTGCGGCAAATTGGTTACATCTGTAACGAGCCGGCAGACTCAGGAGACCCCCACCATGCGCATCGGTTGCCCCAAGGAAATCAAGAATCACGAGTATCGCGTCGGCCTCACGCCCGAGAGCGCGCGCGAGCTGGTCGGACGCGGCAACGAAGTATGGATGGAAACGGGTGCCGGTCTCGGAATCGGGGCGACCGATGCCGAATATATCTCTGCCGGGGCGAAGATCGTCGACGGACCCGACCCCATCTTCGCCGAGTGTGAAATGGTGGTGAAGGTCAAGGAACCGCAGGCGGTAGAGCGGGCCAAGCTGCGCCGGGACCAGATCCTGTACACTTACCTCCATCTCGCGCCGGACCCCGACCAGACCCGCGAATTGGTCGACTCAGGCGTGACTGCGATTGCCTATGAAACGGTCACCGGGCCGGGTGGAACTTTGCCGTTGCTCAAACCGATGAGCCAGGTTGCCGGACGGATGAGCATCCAGGCCGGCGCGACGGCCCTCGAAAAGGCCCATGGCGGGCGCGGCGTGCTGCTCGGCGGAGTTCCAGGCGTTTTGCCGGGCAAAGTCGTGGTGATTGGCGGCGGCGTGGTCGGATTTAATGCCGCGCAGATGGCTGTCGGCCTTGGCGGTGACGTCGAGATTCTCGATCGCGATCCCGAAGTCCTCGAAAAGGTTGGCACCTTCTTCGAATCCCGCGCCAGTACCCGGTTCTCGAACAAGACTAACCTGGAAGACGCCGTGCGCCAGGCCGATCTCGTTATCGGTGCCGTGCTGATCCCCGGGGCCGCTGCGCCCAAGTTGATCACGCGCGCATTGCTGAAGGAAATGAAGCCGGGCGCTGTCTTGGTGGACGTCGCCATCGACCAGGGCGGGTGTTTCGAAACCAGCAAGGCCACCACCCATGCTGAGCCGACCTATGTGGTCGACGATATTGTGCATTATTGCGTGGCCAATATGCCGGGCGCTGTTGCCCGCACCAGCACCTATGCGCTCAACAACGTTACCCTGCCCCATGCTCTGCAGATCGCCAAACACGGCTGGAAAGGCGCTCTCAGCGCCAATCCGCATCTGGCAGAAGGTCTCAACGTCCACGATGGTGCCGTGACTTATGAAGCGGTGGCCAGCGAATTGGGTTATGACTACACCCCGGTTGCCGACGTGCTCGCGTAAGGCTTCACAAGACTGATACCGTGCAAGTAACGCGCACGAATATTACCCAAAAACCGGTTTGGCCTTAAGAACCATATAAGAACTTTAGCCTATATCGCCCTGATGGACCGGGGCCATCTATTCCTTGGCAAATTCTTGCTCGCCTTGCTGCTGGGCCTGCTGGCGGCACGTCCGGCAATGGCAGACGATGCGCCGCAGGCACCACGCTGCCTGGCCAATGCACCCGCGGATGTCGCGGTGGGAACGTTGCTGAACGCCAATGTGCAATGGCATTGCGCAACCCGCCCATCCGGCCTTGCAAAACTGCCGGTCGATAGCGAGGCCGAGCGGGTATTGGTCCGCTTCGCGATCAGCGTGGCAGACCCCGCGCCCCTTTTCTTCACAACCCGGTTGGGAACCTTCGATGCCCTGACCCTGGCCGTGCGAACAGATGAGCAGGGCTGGACCAGCCGCACTCTTTCGACCGCCGAGATGACAAGCCAACCGACAGGGCCAACCATCCTTGCCAATCTGCCCGAAACGGCGGGCAAGCCGCGCGAAGTCATCGCCATCATTGACCGGCCGAGCCACGCCCCGACCGTGCTCAATGCGCAATTGCACGAGGCCGATCCCGCCCGCACTGCCCAGGCCCAGCGCACCATGGTCCTGATTGCCATTGTGCTGGGTATGGTGCTGTTGCCGATCCTGTTTGATCTGACTTTCTACAATGTCCTGCGGCAAAGTTTTCTGCCCTGGCACATGGCGATGAGTGCAAGCTTCGGCCTGCTGCTTTTCACCCGCTCCGGCCTGATCAACATCATCGCGCCGGTTGGGATCGAAGCCTGGCGCTTTCTGATGATCGCTGGTTTGACCGCGGCCATCGCTTCTTCGCTGATGTTCATGCGATCATTCATCGAGCCGGGCAAACTGGCACCCCGGATCGCCGCCGTGATTCCCTGGGTGGTGTGGATGTGTATCATCCTGACCGGCCTACACGCCCTTTCGATCCCGCTACTCAGGCCTGTCAGCAGCACTCTCCACGCAGTCGGGGTGGTGGTGCCATTTGCGCTGATTGTTGTCGTGATCCTCCAATCAGTTTGGCGGGGCAGCCGGGCAGGGTTCTTCATCCTGATCGGTTGGGTGCCGATCATTGCCTCGATCCTCGGGCGGATCCTGACCAATCTTACCCCGCTTGCCCTGCCGAGCGACATGCTGACCGCTTTCTATATCGGCATGATGACGGAAATGGTCGCAACCGCCATGGCGGTCGGCTATCGCTTCATGAAGCTGAAGAAGGAGCGCGACCTCGCCCGGGCGGAGGCAGTCGCGCTTGATACGCTCTCCAGCTCCGACCCGCTGACCGGGCTGGGGAATCGCCGTGCGATCGAACCGCAGTTCGAACAATTGCGGCGCGAAGGCTTCAACACCATTGCCCTGATCGATCTCGACGAATTCAAGCATGTGAATGACGAGTTTGGCCATGCGATTGGTGACGATGTGCTCAAGGCGGTAGCAATCGCCTTGCGCCCGGACCGGGATACGATGGCCGTGCGCTTGGGGGGCGAGGAATTCATGCTGTTGTTAAGGGGTGCCAAGGCAGCTGAACGCGCCGAACGAATGCGGCAGGCCATCCCCGTAATCGTTGCCCGCGAAGTCGCCGCGCTCGACCGGATTGTGACCGCCAGCATGGGTGTCATCTCGATTCAACGCAACACGCGCTTCGAAATCGCTTTCGAGGAACTCTACGCCAAGGTCGACCGGCTGCTCTATGAAGCCAAGGCCCAGGGCCGCAACCGGACGGTCAAGGAAAAGCTCTCCGCATTTGTCGCCCATGTCCGGCGCGAGGCCGCCAACGCGGCTTAGCGGGTACTGGCGCGCCATTTGCGATAACGGCTTGCCCGGCGGGCAGCACGATACTGGTCTGCTGCCAGTGCCAATGCAGGAGAGCCCCCGTCACCAGGTGCCTTGCCCCGCGCCATCCGCTCGATCTGCGCCTTCGTCAGCCCCATAGTGGCCAGCCCTGACAGTGACTGGTTCTTCCAGCCGACATGCGGCAGCTCGATTTCGGCATGGTGCCCTTCTTGCCAGTGGCGGGGCAGGAATGGGTTGCTGGCCATGGCCCGCGCTATGCCGAGCAATTCCACCCCAAACCCGTGCTCATCCTGTGCCAGCGCCGCCTCGGCAGTTGCCAGCCTGGTGATACCCCCGGTGACCATGATCGGCATGGTCGCGACTTTGGCAATGTCGCGGGCGAAATCGATGAAATAGGCTTCGCGCGCTTCGGTAGAGGTCTTCGGCGCATCGCCTTCTTCTTGCGGATTGCCCTGCATGGCCGGGCTTTCGTATGACCCACCCGAGAGTTCGACGAAATCGATCCCCTTGCCATTGAGCCATTCGACGACTTGCCGCGCATCTTCGAAGGCAAAGCCGCCGCGCTGGAAGTCAGCCGAATTGAGTTTCACGCCGACCCCGAAGCCTGGCTTGACGCGTGCCCGCACAGCCTCTGCAATCCGCATCAGGAAGCGCGCCCGGTTCTCCAGGCTCCCGCCCCATTCGTCCGTCCGCTTGTTGGTCAACGGCGAGAGGAACTGGCTGACCAGATAGCCGTGCGCGCCATGGATCTGGATACCGTCAAACCCGGCCTCATCGGCCAGCCCGGCCGTGTCGGCAAAGCGGGTAATGATGGTTTCGATCTCATCCGCCTCGAGCGCCCGAACCTCGGCGAAGAGCGAGGAGAATTTGCCCAGATCAAGCGCCACGTCGGAAGGCGAGACCGCGGTTTCACCCATGCTCTTGTAGAGCTGGCGCCCGGGATGGCTGATCTGGAGCCAGAATTGCCCGCCGCCGGATTTACCGATCTGCGCCCAGCGCTTGAACGGCGCGAGATCGGTGCCCTTTTGCAGGACAACCCCGCCCGGGCCGGTCAGCGCTGCCGGATCGACCATGACATTTCCCGACAGGATCATGCCGACCCCGCCCCGCGCCCAACGTTCGTACAGGGTAAACAGCTTTTCGCCCGGCGACTGACCCGGCTGGACCGCAAGGTTTTCTTCCATCGCCGCTTTGCACAGGCGGTTGGGAACAGTCGTGCCATTGGGCAGCGTGAGCGGTGCAAACACCGGTGAAGTCGTCATAATCTCATGTCCCCTGTTCACCCCTGAATGGCGCAATCACTTCCGGCCTGACCCGCGCCAGCCGCTGCGTTTCACGGTCCAGCATGGCCCAGGTCGTACTGGCAGCAACGATTGTCTTGCCACTCGGATCGTGGAAATCCACCCGCCGCAGCGATGTCGCGCCGCGCGGATCGTCTGGTATCCATGTGGTGCCTGTCACAGTCTCGCCCTCGGCAATGTTGCCGCGATAGTCGATTTCGTGCCGGACGACGAGCCAGACAAAGTCACGGACATGTTCCGGCGCGGCCACCGCATCCCAGTGCGCCGTCGCCATGTCCTGCACCCACTGCACCCAGACCGCATTGTTGACGTGCCCCATCTCATCGATGTGCTCCGGCGTCGCGGTGAAAGATTTGCGGAACGGATCGCTCATATCGCCGGCCTAGAGTGTGATACCCAGTTCGGCGAGATCTACGCGCGCAGCGGCAGCATCGGTAAAGACACGGCCGACCATGCCGACCGCCTCGGCCCCGGCAGCATTGGCGGGGACATCATCAAAGAAAACACAGTCGGCCGGCGATAGCGCAGCGGCGCTAAGCAGATGCTCGTAGATACGGCGATCCGGCTTCAGCACACCCAATTCCGCCGACACCGCAGCGTGTTCGAACATGGGCCAGAAATCATGGCGTTCCTTCAGATGCGCTACGATCTCGTGAACATTGTCTGTGATGGCAAACAAGCGATAGCCCGCAGCCACAAGCTCGTGCATCAGCGCCTGTGAATCCTCGATCAGCACCATGCTTTCCATCAACGAGGTATAGAGCCGGTCAACTTCCGCAGGCGTCAGTTGGTACTCCTTAACAAACATGGGCTTGGCCTCGGCCAGGGTGTGTTCACCGCGATTGACGGCCAGCCAGATTGCGCTGCCCGCCAAGGGGGAACGGAAGCCTGGATCGGCCATGCGCTCGTCGCCCAATGCCGTGCGGACAATGCCGTCTGGGTCCCACGGGACGACGACATTGCCGATATCAAGGACGATATTGCGGATCGGCACCGGCCGTCAATCCTCCAGCCCCAATTGCCACAACACAAAGGCGAACTCCTCGGCAGTCTCGTAGAGCGAGGCAAAGCGGCCTGATTTGCCGCCATGCCCGGCCCCCATATTGGTCTTGAGCAGCAGGGTGTTGTCGTCCGTCTTGGTGTCGCGCAGTTTTGCGACCCATTTGGCCGGCTCCCAATAGGTTACGCGCGGATCATTAAGGCCTGCCGTTACCAGCATCGGCGGGTAATCCTGCGCGCTCACCTGATCGTAGGGCGAGTAGCTAAGGATATAGGCAAAGGCCTGCTTGCTCTCGATCGGATTGCCCCATTCGGGCCATTCGCCCGGCGTCAAAGGCAGGCTGGTGTCGAGCATGGTGCTCAGCACATCGACGAACGGCACATGACTGACCACTGCGCCCCACAAATCGGGATCGGTGTTGACCACCACACCCATCAATTCGCCCCCTGCAGAGCCACCGCTGGCGCTGAGCTGGCCCTTAGCCGTGTAGCCGGTCTCGATCAGGCCCTTGGCCACATCCACGAAATCGGTGAAGGTGTTCCAGCGTTCGTTGAGCTTGCCCTGAAGGTACCATTTGCGGCCCAGATCATCGCCGCCACGGATATGGGCAATCGCATAGGCCATCCCGCGATCCACCAGGCTGAGACGCGTGGTCGAAAAGCCGGGCGGCACGGCGTAGCCATAAGCCCCATAGGCATAGAGATGCAGCGGGCCCGGGCCGTCGGGCCGATCCTTGCGCATCAACACGCTCACCGGCACCTGCGTGCCATCGCGTGCCGTCATGGTCAGCCGCTTGGTGGTGTAGAGCGAGGCGTCATAACCGCTGGGTATTTCCTGCTGCTTGAGCAATTCCAGCCGACCATCGGCGAGATGGAAATCATATACCGAATCCGGTGTGACCATGCTTTCATAGGTCAGCCGCAGCTTGTCGACATCATATTCCGGATTGTTGCCAAGCCCGGCGACATAGCTCGCTTCGGAGAACGCGATCGGACGGATGCTGGCGGGGTCGTCGTATGACCGGATCTGGATCTGGTCGAGACCGGCCAGACGGCCTTCGGTGGCGTAGAAATCCTTGTAGAGATCAAAGTCGGTTAGATAGAATTCGTCAGACCCTGCGATCAGCGTGGACCACTCGCCCGGGGCATTCAGACTTGCAGTCGCCAAGCGGAAATTGATGTGATCATCATTGGTGTGGATGAACAGCGTCCCGTCCCGGATATCGAGATCATACTCGACGCCCTTGCGACGTTCCTTCACCAGAATCTGGTCTCCGGTCGGATCATCGGCGCGCACCAGCCGCACTTCGCTGGTCTCGTTGTCACCGGTGGCAATGACCAGCCAGTCTTCCTGCGCGGAGAGCCCTGCGCCGACGCGGAAGCCTTCATCTTCCTCGCGGAAAATCTCGATATCGTCGGCCACGTCGGTGCCGATTCGGTGCAACCGCACATTGTCGACCCGCCAATTCTCGTTCGCCTTGCCATAAGCGATCATGGTGTCGCCAGCGACCCATGTGAGACCTGACAGAGTCTCGGGAATAACATCGTCCAGGAGTGCGCCGGTCTGCAGGTCCTTGATCCGCGCCGTATATCGTTCGGAACCGTTATCGTCCGACGAATAGGCGAGGAAGTGGCCATTGTCGGATACGGAGAACGCGCCGAGGCGGAAATAGTCCTTGCCCTCTGCCAGCTGGTTTTCGTCCAGGATCAAGGCAGCGTCATCGCTGTCATCTGCACTGGCAGCCGGGCGGCGATACCATTTGCGGTATTCCTTCCCCTCTTCGAATTCGGTCCAGTAGACCCAGTCTCCATCCTTTTGCGGAACCGAGCTGTCATCTTCCTTGATGCGGCCCTTCATTTCCTCGAACAGCTCGTCGACCAGTTCCTTGCGCGGCTCCATCTTTGCTTCGAACCAGGCGTTCTCGCGTTTGACGTAGTCGAGCACGTCCTCGTCATCGACAGTCGGGTAAGACTGGTCTTTCAACCAGTGATACGGATCGCTGATCGTGATGCCGTGATACGAATAGCTATGGTCGCGCTTGTCCGCGACAGGAGGGGCAGTCGGTGCCACTTTGCTCACGCTGTCAGGTTCCTCTTGGCTGGCCGCTGGCTGCGCCATGGCAGGTGTTGCCAGCAGGCTGGCTGCGATGGCGAATGCGGCAGTCGTTGAAAGTTTCATGGTTGGAGTATCCGTCTGGTCCGAAAGGTCGGGTGGAAAGCCTCTGGCACAAGGCCTATGATAGGGTCCACACCGGCACAAGTGCCCACACACGAATACCCAAGGATCGATGCCATGCTGATGCAGACCCACGAAGCCCGCCTGACCGCCTTGCGCGAAGAATTGAAAAAGCGCGCGCTTGACGGTTTCGTGATCCCGATCAGTGACGAACATATGTCCGAATATGTCGGCGAATACGCCCAGCGGCTTGGCTGGTTGACCGGATTCGGCGGTTCGGCCGGTAGCGCGGCTGTGATGGCTGACAGAGCCGCCATCTTTGTCGACGGCCGCTATACCGTGCAGGTGCGCGACCAGGTCGAGGAACGCCTGTTCGAATACCAGTCGGTCCCCGCTACCAGCCCGGTCAAATGGCTCGCGGCCAATGCCCGCCAGGGCATGAAGATAGGTTACGACTCCTGGCTACATTCGCGCGGTTGGGCCAAGAAGGCAGAGAGAATGCTGGCCGATGTGGGCGCAGAACTGGTCCCGGTCGATGGCAATCCGCTCGATGCCGTCTGGCAAGACCGGCCCGAACCTTCCGCTGCAGTTGCGACAATCCAGACCGATGATCTGGCGGGCCGCTCCAGCGCCGACAAGCGCGGCGAAGTGGCGCAATGGCTGAAGGACAAGAAGCTGGATGCTGCCGTGATTTCGGCGCTCGATTCGGTAGCGTGGTTGCTCAATATGCGCGGCACCGACGTGTCGCATACGCCGGTCGCACTGTCTTATGTGGTCGCCCACGAGGATGGCACGGCAGATCTGTTCATCGCAGGCGAGAAGGTCACGCCCGAACTGCGCCAGCACCTCGGCAATGCCGTGACAATCCGCGAGCGCGACGAATTCGAAGGCGCTTTGAAAGAGCTTTCGGGCAAGCGCGTCGCAGTCGATCCGGAATATGGTGTCGCGGCGATTTCGCTAGCGCTGGAGCAAGGCGGGGCAACGCCGGTGAGCGAGCGTGACCCCACGATCCTGGCCAAGGCTGTCAAGAACCCGGTCGAGGTGCAGGGCCACCGCGATGCCCAGGCGATCGACGGTGTGGCCGTGTGCAAATATCTCCACTGGCTGGGGCAGGAGGCGCCCAAAGGCACAATTGACGAGTTGACCGCTGCGGCCAAGCTGCTCGAATTCCGCCAGCAATATGGCGATCTGCGCGACACGTCGTTCGATACGATTTCGGCTGCTGCAGGCCACGCCGCTTTGCCGCACTACAAAGTCGACGACGATACCAATATCCCGATCCCGCCCAGCAGTATCTATCTGTGCGACTCCGGCGGGCAATATCCTGCCGGAACTACCGATATCACTCGTACGATCTGGGTCGGGCCGGGTGAACCGACGGCGGAAATGAAGGATCGCTTCACGCGCGTCCTGAAAGGCCACATTGCAATTGCCATGGCGACCTTCCCGGCCGGCACCAATGGCGGCCAGCTCGATAGCCTGGCGCGCCAGTTCCTGTGGCAGGCCGGGACCGACTATGCCCATGGCACGGGCCACGGCGTCGGCAGCTTCCTTTCGGTCCATGAAGGGCCGCAGCGAATCGCGAAGACCAGCGGCGCGCAAAGCGGAACGATGGAAGCCCTACTGCCCGGTATGATCCTGTCCAACGAGCCCGGCTATTACAAGGCAGGCGAGTTCGGCATCCGGATCGAAAACCTGGTGCTGACTGAAGTGCGCGACATCGCAGGGGCCGATGCGGGCGAATGGTACGGGTTCGAGAACCTGACCTGGGTCCCGATCGATCGCACGCTGATCGAACCGGCATTGCTCAGCAACGAAGAACGGGACTGGCTGGATGCCTATCACGCCGAGATGCGCGCGCTCCTGGCGCCGCAAATGAACGGCGAAGTGCTGGCGTGGCTCGAGGAGCAGACCCGGCCGCTTTGATGGCTGGACCGGCCTGGGTGCTTGTCGTCCGATCAATGTTCCACTAATGTTCTTCTTTCCCGAGTCGCCTGCCATTGGAGCTGGGCGAGTCGGGCCAAAGACCAATATGCGGAGGACAGGACATGATCGGCTACGTCACACTGGGAACCAATGATCTGGCGAAGAACGCGCCGTTTTACGATGCCATTGCCAAGGCCATGGGCGTGGGCCGGATGATGGAATTCGACAGCTTCATCGCGTGGGGGGACATGAACGGTGCGCCCGGCGTCGCCCTGACTCAGCCGTTCGACGGCAAGGCAGCAACGGTCGGCAATGGCACAATGGTGGCCCTGCAGGTGGACGGGCCCGAAATGGTCAAGACAATCTATGACACTGCAATGGCCAATGGTGGTAGCGACGAAGGCGAGCCGGGGCCGCGCGGCGATGACGGATTCTATGCCGGGTATTTCCGCGATCCCGACGGCAACAAGCTCAACGTATTCTGCATGACCCAGGCGAGTGGCTGAGATGGCCGCCGGGGGAAAAACGCTCGCGCAGAACTTCATCCACCTGGGGCTTGGCGCAACCGCCATGCCCCAGCCGCCCTTCGACGGAATGGAATGGTATGCCGGCTATGGTGCGCGCCATGGCGATGACGGGCCCGAAGGTCGGCTCGTATCGATGTACACTTTCGATGCGGACTGGGACAGTTGGGAAGTCCACCCCAGTGGTGCCGAAGTCGTGTTGTGCACCGAAGGCACCATGACACTGACTCAGGAATTCCCCGACGGACATCGCGAGCAGGTCACGATCACAGCCGGCGAATACGCCATCAACCCGCCCGGCGTATGGCACACCGCCGATGTGTCGGGGCAAGCTACGGCTGTTTTCATTACCGCAGGCGAGGGGACCGAACACCGCAGCCGTTCAGACTTTCCGACAGATTAATGAACAGCGCGGATTGATACAATGCGCGACAATTCTCTGTGAAACGGGCAAAGTGCTGCGACATAGCGCCCCTATAAGGGCGAGTGTGAGTTGCGAGGCGGGTCTTGCAATTGGTTCTCCCCCTCCCCCGATACCCGCTTCGCAGCTCCGTTGTTTTCGACTAACGGAGCTTTGAGATGAAAAAGAAAATTGCCCTGATCCTCGCCACCGGTTCGCTGCTTGCCGGCGGCGCCGCCTTGGCCCAGCCCGCTGACCGTGGCGAACGTGGCCCGATGACCCGCGATGCAGTTGCCGAGCGCACTGCCGAACGGTTTGCCAAGATGGATGCCAATGGCGATGGCGTGATCAATCCCGCCGACCGCGAAGCAAAGATGAAAGAGCGCTTTGCCAAGATGGATACCAACAATGACGGTGTCCTGAGTGAAACCGAATTCACCACTGCCCACCAGCAAATGCGCGAAAACCGCAAGGAACGCCGCGAGGCACGGGCCGAACGCCGTGGCGGCCAGCAGATGCGTCGCGGTGGGCGCGGCGGACGTGGTGGTGGCCAGGGCGCAATGCTGAAGCGCGCAGATGCCAACCAGGATGGCCAGGTGACCCAGGCCGAATTCCAAACCGCGGCCCTCGCCCGTTTTGATCGCGTCGATGCCAATGGCGACGGCACGATCACCCGCGACGAGCGCCGGGCTGCTCGCCAGGCCATGCGTGGCCAGCGGCGCGGCCAGTAAGATCAAAGAGGCGGGGCGGACGACCATGAGCGACCCCTCAGCCGCACCCGTCCATATTCTGCTGGTCGATGACGAGCAGAGCCTGCGCGAACCCCTGGCCGAGTATCTGGTCGGCCAGGGGTTCCGCATTTCCGAAGCCGAAAGCGCAGCCGGTGCACGCAGCGTGCTGCTGAATGCCAAACCGGATATCGCCCTGGTCGACATCATGATGCCGGGGGAAGACGGCCTCTCCCTGACCCGCCACCTGATTGAAGCGCGCGATCTTCCGGTGATCCTGCTGACTGCCAAGGGCGAAGCCACCGATCGCATTATCGGGCTGGAAATCGGGGCCGACGATTATGTCACCAAACCGTTCGAACCACGCGAACTTGTGGCCCGGATCCGATCGGTCCTGCGCCGCGCAGGACGCGCTTCTGCGACGCCGGAGGAAGATGCTCTCTATGCCTTCGAGGGCTGGCATCTCGATCCTCTGAAAAACAAGCTGACCGATCCGGACGGGTCTGTAATTGCAATTTCGACGGCCGAGTATCGCTTGCTCAAAGCCTTCCTCGATCACCCCCGCAGCGTGATGGATCGCGATCGCTTGCTCGACATGGTCCAGGGCCGCGAAGCCCACTTGTTCGACCGCGCAGTAGACAACCAGGTCAGCCGTCTGCGCCGCAAGATCGAGGCCGACAGCCGCAGCCCCGAATTCATCCAGACCGTGCGCGGTGGCGGCTATCGCTTTGCAGCCGATGTCTCTCGCGTGGCCCAGCACGAAATCAAGGCAGGCACCTGATCATGCGGCTGTGGCCCAGAAGCCTGCTCGGCCAGACTTTGCTCGCCGTCGCGATCGCCTTGCTGGTGGCACAGGCGGTCTCAGCCGTGCTGCTCTTTCGCGGGACGGAAAACCGGCGCGAGGCCGCTGTCTTCAATGCTGCGACCATCAATCTCCTGGTCGATCCCGAACGCCGCATCCGGCGTATGGAACGCGCCATGGCCCGGATGGCGGATGGCGGCGATCTGGCCCGGCTGCGCGAACGCCCGATCAGGCCACGCATGAGCGACACCAACCCCCTGCTAGACGGTGAAGCAAACATGCCGGTTCGGGCTGGAAAATTACGGGAGTTGCTGTCGGCCCAAGGGGTGGATCCGGCCAACCTTGTCGTCACCATCCGGCGCGCAGGCGATGATCCTGTCTTGCAGCGGCGAGCCGAGCGCAACCCGCGCTTTGCCCGCGAGCCGGGCTGGGCCGACCGCACATTGCTGGTCGCCGGAATGCAACGGGCAGAGGGCGGCACATGGCAAGTGGCCCGCGTGCCCATTCCGGCGCGCGAAACGCGGGTGATAGGCGGCATTATCGCCCAGACCCTGGTCCTGTTCGCGATCCTGCTCGGGGTGCTTTACGTGGCTTTGCGACGGATAACACGGCCGCTGGCGGCGCTGACGAAGCGGACCGTCCAATTTGCGCGGACCCAGGATGCGTCCGACCCGCTGCCGCCGGCCGGGCCGCACGACATCAGCCAGCTGATTGCGGCCCACAACGCGATGGAGAGCCGGATCACTGCTATGCTGGATGAAAAGGACGTGATGCTGGGGGCGATCGGCCACGATCTGAAAACGCCGCTGGCTGCCCTGCGGGTCCGGATCGAATCGGTTGAGGATGACGGGCAACGCGCCAAAATGGCCGCCAGTATCGAGGATATTACACGCTCGCTCGACGATATCCTCGCCCTTGCCCGGATCGGAAGGGCGCAGGCAGATGCCGAGGCAGCGCAGCTCGGGGCCTTGGCCGAAGCCGTTGTCGAAGAATTCGAGGATATGGGCCAACCCGTGACGCTAACGCAAAGCGAGCGGATCGTACTGCCGGTTCATGTCACCTGGCTGCGCCGGGCCCTGCGCAATCTGATTGCCAATGCCGTACGCTATGCTGGCGCCGCCGAGGTTGCCCTGTTGCGCGACGGATCGGCCGTGATCCTGCGGGTCGACGATCAGGGGCCCGGCATTCCGGCTGCCCGGATCGATGCCATGCTCGAGCCATTCCAGCGCGGGGAAGCGAGCCGCAATCGGGCCACCGGCGGCGCAGGCCTGGGCCTGACTCTCGCCCGCGCTATTGCCGAACAGCATGGCGGAGAGCTGGTGCTGCAAAATCGCGACGGTGGCGGCTTGCGCGCTGAAATACGCCTGCCCGGAAGCTAACGCATCAAGCCCCCGATCAGGTTGCGCACGAACCGGCCCGCTACCGGACCAGCCAGATCAGTGGCAATCGAACCGGCTGCAGATGTCACGCCCGATCGCATTGGGTTGGCGCGCGATTTCTTACCCAGCACCGCCGATGCGGCAACTGCGGCAACCGAACCGGCAGCAACCTTGGCACCGCGGCTGAAGGCCTTTTCCCACATGCTCTTGGTCTTGCGCGGGCGCTTGCGAACTTCTTCTTCACCCTGGGCTTCGACTTCCTGCGCGGTTTCGGCGGCATCGACAGCCTTGGCCGCCAGTACCTCTTCTGCACTCTCGCGATCAACCGCCTGATCATATTTGCCCTCGACCGGGCTGATCGACTTGATGATCGCACGTTCCTTCACTGTGACCGGCCCAAGGCGGCTGCGCGGGGGCTTCACCAATGTGCGCTGGACAATCGAGGGGGCACCATCTTCGAGCAAGGTCGAGACCAGCGCCTCACCCACCCGCAATTCGGTAATGGCTTCTTCGACATCGAGATCTTCATTGATCCGGAAAGTATCGGCTGCGGCCTTGATCGCTTTCTTGTCGCGCGGGGTGAAAGCCCGCAGGGCGTGCTGCACGCGGTTGCCCAGCTGCCCGGCCACCTCTTCGGGAATATCGATCGGGTTCTGCGTGACGAAATAGACGCCGACACCTTTGGACCGGATCAGACGGACGACCTGTTCGATCTTGTCCTCCAGCGCCTTGGGCGCGTCGTCGAACAGCAAGTGTGCCTCGTCAAAGAAAAACACCAGCTTGGGCTTCTCCGGGTCGCCGACTTCGGGTAGCGTTTCAAACAGTTCGGCCAGCAACCACAGCAGGAATGTGGCGTAAAGTTTGGGGCTGCGCATCAGCTTGTCGGCGGCAAGCACGTTGATGTAACCCCGTCCCTGCTCGTCGGACTGGAGGAAATCGTCGATTTCCAGCGCAGGCTCACCAAAGAACTGGTCGGCGCCCTGGCTTTCAAAGCTGAGCAACTGGCGCTGTATTGCCCCGACGCTCTGCTTGCTGACATTGCCGTATTTGCCCGACAATTCCTTGGAGTTCTCCGACGCCCAGGCCAGGATCGCCTGCAAGTCACCAAAGTCGAGCAGCAGCAGTCCGTTGTCGTCAGCATGCCGGAAAACGATCTGTAGCACGCCTTCCTGCGTATCGTTCAGATCGAGCAGGCGCGACAGCAGCAGCGGCCCCATTTCCGAAATCGTGGTGCGGATCGGGTGGCCTTGTTCACCATACAAGTCCCAGAACACCGCCGGATTGTCCGAATAGGCATAGTCCTCCATGCCCAGTTCTTCGGCGCGCTCTTCCAGCTTGTCGGCATGTTTGAAGGTCGGCGATCCGGCCATGGAAATCCCCGACAGGTCACCCTTCACGTCGGCCACGAAAACTGGAACTCCGTTGGCGGAAAAGCTCTCGGCCAGGCCCTGCAGGGTCACCGTCTTACCGGTACCGGTGGCGCCCGCGATCAAACCGTGGCGATTGGCGCGGCTGAGATCGAGATATTGCTGCTCGCCATTCCCGGCGAGTCCGATGAAAATTTGGCTCATTGTTGCGATAGACCCCTGCGTCTGGATGTTTGGCCGTGTGTGTGGCCCGCACACCCCCACATGGTCAAGCGCGGTTCCAATTCGCGGTGACTGGGCTATGGCGGTGAAGATGGGTGACCGCGAGGCTTTCGTATTGCTGGATGATGCGCGCGCGCAGGGGGCAGCCGATGCCCACCTGTATGAAGCCGCGTCCGCCATCTTCGTGGCCCACCGTCCGCAGGATGTCGAGGCGGCGCTGGAACAGGCACAGGCTGCGCAGACTGACAAGGGCGGCACGCTGGCAGGTTATATCGCATACGAAGCCGGCCTCGCGCTCGAGCCCAAGTTGCAACCGCTCGCTGCCGAACGCACAGGCGCGAACGGCCCGCTTGTCTGGCTCGGGCTGTTTGCACAAAAACGCGTGATTGCAGCGGCCGATGTCCCCGCCTGGCTGGCCGAAACCGGCGGCGGCGACGTGGCACTCGGCCCGCTCGACCCGCAAGTATCGCAAGGCGCCTATGAAGAGGCCTTCGAAGCCTTGCAGCAAGCCATCCAAGGCGGCGACATCTACCAGGCCAATCTCACCTTGCCACTGGCTGGATCTTATCGCGGCGATCCCGTCGCGCTCTATGCCGCGCTGCGCCCAGCCGCTCAGGCAGGCTATGGCGGGCTGGTGTTTGATGGGTCGCACTGGCTGCTCAGCCTGTCTCCTGAATTGTTCGTCTCACTCAAAGGCGGGCACGCACGGGCCAAGCCGATGAAGGGCACACGGCCACGCGGGCAGTCCGAAGCCGAAGATGCAGCCCTGGCAGAAGAACTCGCCGGTTCGGAGAAGGACAAGGCCGAGAACCTGATGATTGTCGATCTCATGCGCAACGATCTCAGCCGGGTGGCAGAGGCTGGAAGCGTTTCGGTAGAGGCGCCATTCGCGGTCGAGCATTATCCTACGGTCCACCAGATGGTGACGACCGTCCATGCCCGGCTGCAGGATGGGAAGGGCGCGAGCGACTTGGTCCGCGCGCTGTTCCCTTGCGGTTCGATCACCGGTGCGCCCAAGATCAGGGCAATGGAACTGATCCAGCAGGTCGAACGCGATCCGCGCGGGCCCTATTGCGGGGCGATCGGACGGATTGACGCGGATGGCAATGCGGCCTTCAATGTCGCCATCCGGACTTTGTGTTTGACCCCGGTCGAAAACGACCAGGGTGATGCCGTCCTTGGCGTAGGCTCCGCCATTGTCGCCGACAGCGAGCCGCGCGCCGAGTGGCGCGAAACCATTCTGAAGGGCGGCTTCGTCCGTGCCAGCAATGCCGACTTGCTGGCCCCCGGATTCCATCTGATCGAGACCATGCGCTTCGATCCCGAGCAGGGGATGCCGTTGCTCGAGGCGCATCTGGAACGGATCAAGGCCAGCGCTGCAACGCTGGGCTTCGCGTTTGACCGGCATGCCGCGCGCAACCAGATCCAGGCCTTATGCTTCGACCTGGAACATCCCGCCAAGCTGAGGCTGACTTGCAACAGGGCGGGAGCAACCACCCTCGAAGCATCGCCGCTCGAAGAAGCGAGTGATGATCCCGTGGCGTGCGCGATTTTGCCGCTGCCGGTCGATAGCGGTGACTGGCGGCTACGGCACAAAACATCGGATCGCGGCTTCTACGAGGCGGCACTTTCAGTCGCGCGTGAAGCGGGTGCGGCAGAGGCGCTGTTGCGGCGCGATGACGGATTCTTGACTGAGGGCTGCATTTCGAACCTGTTTGTGGAGCGCGATGGCGTGCTGGTCACACCCCCGCTGGCGCTGGGCTTGCTCCCCGGTGTGCTGCGGGCCCAATTGCTGGCCGACGGCAAGGCTGAGGAAGGGACCATCACAGTCGAAGACCTTGAGCACGGCTTCTTTGTCGGCAACGCCGTTCGCGGCCTGCGCAAGGCAAGGCTTCTGATATGATCGATATCCTGTTTGAAGACGGTGAAGCTCTGGTGATCAACAAGCCCGCCGGCCTGCCGATCGAGCAACCGCGCCGGGGCGGCACTTCGCTGGAAGATCATATGGAGCAGCTTAAGCTCGGCTTCCAGCGCCCGCCCGTCCCGGTGCACCGGATTGACACCGATACCAGCGGATGCCTGTTGCTGGCGCGCAATCCCAAAGCGCTCAAGCGATATGCACGCGCATTCGAGGGAAGGCTGGTTGGCAAGCGTTATCTCGGCATTGTCGACGGGGTCCCTATCGACGAGGAAGGCGAGATCGCCTTGTCCCTTTCCAAGATCAGCAGTGCGGAGAAGGGCTGGCGCATGATCCCGGCGAAGAAGGGCAAGCCTTCGCTAACCCGCTGGCGGCTGCTGCAAAAGCTGGAACGCGGCTCGCTGCTCGAATTCGAACCCGAAACCGGGCGCACCCACCAGATCCGCGTGCATGTCGCCAGCGGCCTTGGCATGCCGCTGCTGGGGGATCCGGTCTATGGCAATCCCAAGAGCGGACCGCGAACCATGCTGCACGCTGCAGGCCTGACGGTGGAGCGCGAAGGCAAACCGCAAATTGCAGCCGCTGCGCCCATGCCCGCCGATTTCCTCGCTATGGGCGCGCTCGACGGCTCTGCCGACAGCTAGACCGGACAATGGACGAGACTCTGATTGATCGGGCCCATGGGCTGGCAGAAGAGACCTTCATCGCTGGCACTGGCCCGGGCGGCCAAAACGTCAATAAAGTCGCGACCAGCGTCCAGCTGCGAATCAATGTTTACAAGCTGCGCCTGCCACCGCCGGTTTTTGCGCGATTGCGCGCGCTGGCCGGGAGCAAGTTGACCGCTGCGGGCGATTTATTGATCACCGCACGGGCGCATCGGACGCAAGAGGCGAATCGCCAATTGGCCCGGGAAAAACTTGGCGAATTGCTCGAATCGGCCCATCGCAGCCCCAAGACACGCAAGAAGAGCCGCCTCAACCGGGTTGGCAAGACCAAACGGCTCAAGGCCAAGAAGGTGCGCGGCGAGGTGAAAGCCGGGCGCGGAAAGGTTTCGCGCAGCGATTGGTAAGGCGCTTCCGGCTTGACTTTCACAGGTGAATCGCCCAATTGCGCGCCCGATGTGGCGGTGCCCCAGCTTTTTGGGCGTGCCGCCAGTTATTTCTTGGCCTGAACCGTTTGCCGGAAGGGCCCACCGAAAGATTTAGGAAGCACCATGGCGAAGCCCGCAACCGTCAAGATCAAGCTCGTCTCGACCGCAGACACGGGCTTTTACTATGTGACCAAGAAAAATCCGCGCAACATTACCGAGAAGATGACCTTCCGGAAATATGACCCGGTCGTGCGCAAGCATGTCGATTTTAAGGAAGCGAAGATCAAGTAAGCTTCCTGAACGGCAAATTGCGTGCCGGTCAGTGACAGTTCAGCGCGGCGACTCTAGAAGGGCCGCATGAACCGGATGATCACCACATTTCGCTCGCTCAGTGCGGGCAAAGCCACGGGTGCCGCGCTTGCCGCGGCGCTTGTCGTTTCCGCGCCCGTTGCCTGGATGGCTGCGCCGACTCCGGCGGCTGCCTATTCCGGCAATCTCGACGCCGCAGTGCAGGCGCTGCGCGGTATCTCGACCATGCGCGCCGATTTCACCCAGACTGACCGCAAGGGCCAGACTGTGGGCGGAGTGATGACCCTGAAGCGGCCGGGCAAGATCCGGTTCGAATATGAAAAGGGTGTGCCGCTGCTGGTGGTTTCCAATGGCCGGTCGCTCACGCTGGTCGATTACGAGGTCAATCAGGTCCAGCGCTGGCCAATCACGAATTCGCCGCTCGGCGCACTGCTCGATCCTGATCGCGACGTGAAGAAATACGGCAAGCTGGTCCCAACCGGCGTTGATGATGTGCTGAGTGTCGAAGTGCGCGATCCGAAGAAACCTGAATTCGGCGTCATCACGATGATCTTCCTGCGCGATGGCGGGGCACCTGGCGGATGGGAACTCAAGAACTGGGTGGCGCTCGATGCGCAGAACAATCGCACCACCGTCAGGCTGACGAATCACCGCTATGGCGTGTCGGTAAACGACTCGGCATTCAGGTACCGTGATCCGCGCCGGACCACCCGTCGCCCGCGATAAACGCTTCGTCTTTGGAACGAGAGGCGTTTGCGACAAGGCGCGACATACCGTTCATTGCCCCGCAAGGCGAAAGCGCATAATCTTGTTACGCAAGACGGATAGGAAGGCGGGTTTCCCCCCTGTTGCCCTGTCCTTCCATTCAAGCCCGTCTTGTTCACAGCGTGACGAACGCTCAAACGGAACCCTCGTGCCATTTGCCCCCGGCACGAGGGTTTTTTGTACGCACGCAAGATGGCGTGCGCAAAGCAAGAATCCCCTCATTCCCAGCCGAGCGCCGCAACGATGATCTCGTAAATGCGGTTCTGCTCGATCACCCCGCGCGCTTTGTCGGAACCCGGACCCGAGGCATAGAGCGCGACGTCTTCACCGGCATGGGTTTCACTATAGGTCGGGACCAGCGCTTGCTGCCGCGCGTTGACACCCGTCTCCGGCATCTCCCGCTCGCCGACGACTGCGCCCGGCCCATTGGCATAACCCAGCGTCGTGTAGGGTTTGCCGTCTTTCGCCAGGGCTGGCTCGCCCGCAGGTTCACCGCGTTCGTCGGTCTGAACGACCAGGCCCAGGATGGGATTGCCGCGCACTGGATAGCCGGCAATGGTGAATACATGGCTGTGGTCGGCGGTGACGAGGATCAGGGTCTCCTCGGGATCGGTATTGTCGATCGCCCACTGGATCGCACGGGCAAATTCCACTGCTTCCTCCAGCGCAAAGCCAGCCTTGCCCGCATGGTGGCCGTGATCGATCCGGCCACTCTCCACCATCAGGTAAAAGCCATCGGGATCCGTCGACAGGCGCTTGATCGCTTCTGCCGTCATGCCCGTCAGGGTCGGCTCGGCGGAATCGGCCTTGCGTTCCGCCATGTAGGTCATGTGGCTGGGCGAAAAGAGACCGAGAACCGGTTTGCCTGCCGGAGCCGCCGCGAGCCCGGCAGCGTCAGTCACATAAGTCCCGCCCGTACGCGCCGCCCAGGCCGCTGGCAGATCATCCCCTTCCCGGATGCGCCGCCCGTCCTTGTCAGGGCCATAAAACGCGCCCAATCCGCCGCCCAAAGCGAGGTCGAAAGGAAAATCGACCAGTTGCTGGGCAATATCGCGGCAGCCAAGCCTGCGCTGATCCTCGGGGATGCCCTTGTCCGATTCCCAATTCCGGTCTGTGCTTCGGGCATAGACCGAGGCTGGCGTTGCATGGGTAATGCGCGCCGTACTGACAATCCCCACGGCCATGTCATCCGCCTTCGCCTGTTCCCCCAGCAACGGCAGGTGGTGCTGCTGGCCGGCAAGGCAGTCGCCGCGCGGAGCACCCGGACCAATGCCGAGAAAGCCGATCTTGGTCTTCTTGCCCGAATGCATGGCGGTGGCTGTTCCGGCGCTGTCGGGCACTTGCGAATTGGTATTGTAGGTCTTCACCAGCGCGACATTGGGAAAGGTCTCGAACGGCAGCACATATTCCTCGCCCTGCAGGCCCTGTTTTTGCCCGGCATAGATGCGCGCGGCCGTAACGGTAGAAACCCCCATCCCGTCACCAATGAACAGGATAACATTCTTGGCTTTGCCCGCAGTCTTCTTTGCAGGGGTCGGAGCGCTTGCAACATCGTCCTGCGCATAGGCCGCGCCGCACGCCGCAAGGGGCAGGGCGAGGGCGGCGAGGAAACCGGCGAGGACAGGGCGGGACGAACGCATAGCAATACTCCGGGCAATCTGGTGTGAAGCCCTGCTATCGCGCATCGATGTGACGGGAAAGCGAAAGCTGGCAAAAGGGCCAATCCGTCCCTGCCACGGCTTGCCGCCCGCATCCGCGCCACCTAAGGCATGCGACCATGGTTTCCGTCACTACCTGGAACATCAATTCCGTTCGCCTGCGCATGCCGATCGTGGCCGACTTCCTGAAACAGGAAGCGCCCGACATTCTGTGCCTGCAAGAAATCAAATGCGAAGAGCATCTGTTTCCCTACGATGCGTTTCGCGCGCTGGGGTACGAGCATTTCGCCGTGCATGGCCAGAAAGGCTATCACGGCGTAGGCACCGTCAGCCGCATCCCGATCCAGGAATACTCCCGCCATGACTGGCAGGCCAATGGCGAAGCACGACATGTCGGCGTGGAATTGGCCGAAGGCCCCGGCAAAGGCACTGTGATCGAGAATGTCTATGTGCCCGCGGGCGGCGACATCCCCGACCGCGAACAGAACCCGAAATTCGGCCAGAAGCTCGATTTTCTCGAACGCATGACCCGGTGGGCCGACGGGATCGAGCGCCCGACGTTGATCGTCGGCGATTTCAACATCGCGCCGCTGGAGAGCGATGTGTGGAGCCACAAGCAATTGCTCAAGGTCGTTAGCCATACCCCGCTCGAGGTCGAAACGCTCCAGCGCTTCATGGATGCCCATGGCTGGTCCGATATCGGGCGCGAACATATCAAGGCACCCGAACGGTATTACAGCTGGTGGTCTTACCGCTCCAAGGATTGGCGCAAGGGGGATCGCGGTCGGCGTCTCGACCATATGTGGGCCAGCCCCGAGCTTGCCCGCCAGGCCACCGCCCACCGTGTGCTCGAAGATGCGCGCAGCTGGGAAAAACCGTCCGACCATGTCCCGCTGACGACGGAGTTTGCGCTCTGACGGCTCAGAATCCCTCCCCTTCCCGGCGTGTGGCGCAGGCGATCGATGCCTTGCGCCATGGCTGGCCGCTGGCGATGGAAGGTGCAGGGATATTGCTGCCGATCGAAACCGCCATGGCGCGCGAGGCGACGTGCGGGCATTTGCTGATTTCGGCCGCGCGGGCGACGACGCTGAAGCTCGCCAACCAGCGCGATGCCGCCGTGCCTCATGCCCCGGTGATGATCCGCGGGGCCGAACCGTTCGATCTCGATCTTGCCGTTGCTGTTGCCGACCCCGCGCTCGATCTCGCCAATCCGCTCAAAGGCCCGTTCAAGGCCGAACCGATTGCCTGGCAGGAGGCAGCCGAAGCGGCGATGGAACTGGCGCGGATTGCCGGCATCCTGCCCGCCTTCATGATCGCGCCCGACCATGCCGGCGAAGCCCAGCCGGTATCGCCTGGTGATCTGGCCCAGTGGTCGGATCCAGACCGTCTGCGCATAGCGACCCGCGCGAAACTGCCGGTCACGGCCGACGACGATTCCGAACTGGTCGTGTTCCGTAAGCCGGACGACATGCGCGAACATTGCGCCCTGGTGATCGGCCGGCAAATGGGCGGGAAGGCGCCATTGGTGCGACTGCACTCCGAATGCCTGACCGGCGATATCCTGGGCAGCCTCAAGTGCGATTGTGGCCCGCAACTCGATGCCGCCCTCGCGGCCATGGCCGAAGAGGCGGCGCAGGGCGGATATGGCGTACTGCTCTACATGCGGCAGGAAGGACGCGGGATCGGCCTGATCAACAAGATGCGGGCCTATCGCCTGCAGGACCAGGGCTTCGACACAATCGAAGCCAACGAACGGCTCGGCCTGCCAGACGAAGCCCGCGATTTCGCCACTGCGGCACGCATGCTCGATTTGTTAGGAATTGGTGAGATAAGACTGCTGACCAATAACACCAAAAAGGTCGTAGCATTGGAAACACATGGTATCTCGATTCGCGAGAGGGTGGCGCATGAGCTCCCGTCGAATCCGCATAACCGCCGCTATCTGGCGACCAAGCGGGATCGGGCCGGGCACTTGCTGACATGACGATTACCATCCGCCCCGAACGCGCCGGCGACGAGCCTGCAATCCACGCCCTGACCGATGCTGCCTTTCGCGACATGCCATTCAGCGACGGTGATGAAGCGGACCTGATCGACAAATTGCGTGCCGACGGGGATCTTGTCCTGTCGCTCGTCGCGACCAACAGAGACGAGGCGATTGTCGGCCATATCGCTTTTTCGCCTGTCACCATCAGTGATGGCACCAGCGATTGGTATGGTTTGGGCCCGGTCTCGGTCATTCCCACCAACCAGCATACGGGGATTGGCGGCCAGCTGATCGATCGCGGCATTGCCGACATGGTCGCGCGCAACGCCAAGGGCATAGTGCTGCTGGGCAATCCGAAATACTATTCACGCTTCGGATTCATCGTCGAGCCCCGGCTGACCTATGCGGGCGGGCCCGCGGAATATTTCCAGACCTTGTTACTCGATGGCGAGTTGCCGCACGGCGCAGTCAATTTCGCCCCTGCGTTCGGCTAGAGCTTGCGGGCGAGAGCTTGCCCCATGCGCACCGGGCTTCCCTCAACAAGCTCGGGCGCGAATTCGACTTTGCCGTCCCCGAACAACAGGATGACTGTCGACCCTAGCAGGAAGCGCCCCATTTCATCGCCGGCGGCATAGCTGCGTGCATCTGGGCCTACAGCAGGAAACTCCTGCCGAAACAGCTTGTTGCCGTGCGGCGGAACGCGCCCGCCCCAGACCGTTTCGATCCCGGCCACAATCATGGCGCCGACCATGACGCTCGCCATGATGCCGCATTCGCTATCGAATAGGCAGGCCAGGCGTTCGTTCCGCGCAAACAGGCGCGGTACGCCCTGGGCCGTTGCGCCATTGACCGAGTACAGATCACCCGGGACATAACATGTGCTGCGCAATTGCCCCGCCACCGGCATGTGGACCCGGTGGTAATCGCGCGGGGAGAGATAGATGGTGGCGAACTGCCCGTTGGCGAAGCGTTCGGCGAGCGCAGCGTCCCCGCCGAGCAATTCAGCGGCGGTATAATCATGGCCCTTGGCCTGCAAGATCCGGCCGTTTTCGATCCTGCCCAATTGGCTGATCGCTCCGTCAGCCGGAGACAGCACGAATTGATCACTATCGGCCAGCGGCCGCGCCCCGGGCTTCAATTCACGGGTAAAGAAGGCATTGAAGGTTTCGAACGAGCCCTCGGGCTCTTTCGCTTCTGCCATGTCGACATCATAGGCTGCGATGAAACGGCGAATCAGCCGGTCACGAATCCATGGGGTGCGCGATTCGGCGAATGATCCGGCCAGTTTCGACAAGCCGTGCTGCGGCGCGATGTGCTGCAGCCAGATAAAGGGGTTTGCGCTCATGCGCGCCCGCTATCGTGCCTTCCCTTGCGTGAAAAGCGCTAATCGGTCCTCTCGGGAGGAGATCAGCGGCGTTCGTAACGTTTGAGACCGGGTGCAAGCTCGTTGTCTTCGATGGTCAGCTTGGCACCGGCCCAATCCGCCACGAAGGTCGAATCGCGCTTCAGCGAGGGCACAAAACGGGCATCGTTGCCGGCAATCACCAGACCGTCTGACGTGTTGGTAAAATCCTCTGCGCCCAATGCGATGAAGGCGCTGTAATTTTCCTTGTCGCGGCCCTGGACGAACCAGTTGTTGGTGATCTGTCCGGTCGAACCGCCCGGCATATCGATCATGTAATTGGTCGAGCTGCCGGCCGAATCGTCAAAGCTGGAGGCGGCAATATCCGTCCGCGCGGCGCGCGATTTGACGTAGTGGCCGCCCTGGCCGCGCTCAAACCGGCTGCGGGTGATCCGCAGATGGCCGATTGTGCCGGTATAGATAGAATGGGCACAGCCGCCGTCGCCCTCGCACGTGCCGAGACCGGAAAAGGTCGAGCGATCCACCACCAGCCGGATGCTGTCATTGTGTGCGGTCAGGATGCCCTGTTGGCTGTCGACGAACCAGCTATTGGCGACCGTCAGATTGCCTGCTTCCAGACGAATTCCCGCGCCGTTGAAATCGGAGACCGCCATATTGCGGAAGACGATGCCCGAAACGCTGGCTTCACGGCCGCGCAATACCAGCGCTGCCTTGCCTTCGCATTCGACGCCGTCGAGTACTGCGCTGCCCGGTTCGCTGGCGAAGAAGGCAATGCTGCCCGCTTCCTGCACCGCGCATTGGCGATAGGTGCCAGGCGCAATGGCGATGGTGCCACTGCCATTGCCGATCGAATCGACCGCCTGCTGCAGATTGCCGAAGCCGCGGCCGTTTTCGACCACGGTAAACGGCGCTGTCGCAGGCTGGGCGAATACCGCCGCAGCCGGGATCAGGGCGATTGCCGCAGTGGCAATAAACCCGATAGCCAGGGTTGAAGGGCGGGCGAGCGGATGGCGGGCAGAGTTTTCCATACCGCACGCGATAGCCTGAAAGGGTTAACGGCTTGCTAAGGACATTGCGGCGTCGTGGTTCCGTCTACTCCCATTCGCCCCAGCGCCAGCGCCAACCACCGCGCGTCTTGCGCTTGACGACAATGGCGAACAGCCATGTCACCGGCACGAACAAGGCAAACGCGACCCCCGCGCCGAGGCCAGAGCCCCACTCTGCGAAGAGCCCGAGGCTGGCGAGAAAGGCGATATAGGCCAGCAGCAAGGCCCAGCCTTGCCAGGTCAGCGGCCAGCCCGCGCCATAGCCGTAGACCTTGGGCAAGTACCATTCGCCGGGTTCGAACAGGCCAGTCATCTCACTCCCCCTTGGGCGGTCGGCCCCGCCGTGGCCGGGCACTGCGACCCACATCGATACCACGCTCGGTCAAAGCTTCGCGCAGCAGCGTCTCGATCTGGGCATTGGCTGACCGGAGCTCTGCCGCCGCGAGCCGCTCGATCGCGGCATGAACCGCTGGATCGAGCCGCAGGGCAAAAGCCTTCTTCGCGTTGGTCTTTTTCGGGGGTGCAGCCATGGCTGCCTCCTTGCGACTGAGCGCTTACTGGTACAGTGTGCCGGTATTGACGACAGGGTGGGCCTCACGGTCACCGCACAGCACCACCATCAGGTTGGAAACCATCGCCGCACGGCGTTCGTCATCCAGCTCAACAACGCCATCCTGCGACAGCTTCTGCAGCGCATCTTCGACCATGCCGACCGCGCCGATCACAACCTTCTTGCGAGCGGCAATCACCGCATCGGCCTGCTGGCGTCGCAGCATCGCACCGGCGATTTCAGGTGCATAGGCAAGGTGGGTCAGGCCCGCTTCATCGACCACGATTCCGGCGACCTTCAGCCGGTCATTCAACTCCTCCAGCAATTCGCGATTGATCACATCACCGCCGCCGCGCAGCGTCACCTCCTCGCCTTCGAAATCATCATAGGGATGGCGCGAGCCCACCGTGCGCAACCCGGCCTCGATCTGGATGTTCACGAACTCCTTGTAATCATCGACGTCGAATGCCGCCTGCGCGGTATCAGCGACACGCCACACCACGTTGCAGGCAATCTCGATCGGGTTGCCGCGCAGATCGTTGATCTTGACCTTGTCGGAGTGGACATTGTGGGCGCGCGCGCTGATCTTGCGCCGCATCATCCACGGCCACACCCAGCGCAGCCCTTCGCGCCGCTCGGTGCCACGGTATTCACCGAACAAGGTGACGACAGCGGCTTGGTTGGGCTGGATCATGAAGAACCCGGCAGAGACCAGCGTGGCAAGGAGGATCGGCAGCACCAGCCCGCTTATAAACAGCAGCTTGGCCCCCTTTGTGGCGCCATCGGCTGGAATATTGGTAGCGAAGTTCAGCCCCAGCAACACCAGGAAGCCGAGCAGCACCAGCAGCATGACATAGCCGCTATACGAGTGGGCCGGACCTTCCCGGCTGATATTCATTCCCTTGACGATATCCGTCATGGAGCACCTCCTTCAATATAATTATGATATCATATTTATATCGAGAAGGATGAAGAGTCAAATCGGCTGGTCAGTGTTGCCGGATGCAGTCGAGGAATTGTTCGCCATAGGCGTCGAGTTTCTTGGCCCCTACGCCCGCAATGGAGCCCATCTCTGCCAGCGTCGCCGGACGTGTCGCGGTGAATTCCCGCAACGTGGCATCGTGGAAGATGAGATAGGGCGGCACCTGCCCTTCGATTGCCAGCTGACGGCGCAATTCCCGCAGCGCGTCGAACAAGGGATCGCCCACCGGATTGACCCCGCCACCGCTTGATCCGCTGCGCGACTTGCGCCCGCGGCGCGCCTGTTTGGGCGGCTTGACCATCAGGACCGAGGCCTCACCTTTCAGAATATCGCGCGCATCGCCGCCCAGCGTCAGCCCGCCATGTTCGGTCGCAACAAGCGCCCCGCGTGCCTGCAAGGCCCGGCTGACAGGCCGCAGCAGTGCCGCTTCCTCGCCCTCGACGATCCCGAACACCGTGAGATGATCGTGACCCTTGGCCAGCACACGCTCGTCATCCGCGCCGGTCAGTACCTTTTGCAGATGGCCAAAGCCGAAGCTTTGCCCGGTGCGATAGGCCGCTGAGAGGAATTTGCGCGCCACCTCGGTGGCGTCGATCACTTCGGGCGCGTCGAGGCAATTGTCGCAATTGCCGCATGTCTGTGGCGGGTCCTCGCCAAAATGCCGCAACAGGATGGCGCGACGGCATCCGGCTGTCTCGACCAGATTGGCAAGCGTATCGAGCCGTTTGCGATCCCCCTCGCGCCGGTCTTCCGGCATCTCGGCAAGACGCATCCGGGCCCGGGCGAAGTCCTCTGCCCCCCACAACATCGTCGCTTGTGCCGGGTCGCCATCACGCCCGGCCCGGCCCGTTTCCTGGTAATAGGCCTCGATCGATTTGGGGATGCCGGCATGCGCCACGAAACGCACATCGGGTTTGTCGATGCCCATTCCGAACGCAATGGTGGCGACCATCACCACTTCTTCGCTGGCGACGAATTCTGCCTGGTGCCGGGCGCGCGTCCCCGGCTCCAGCCCGGCATGATAGGGCAGGACGGGGCGCCCGGTGGCGGCTGCCAGCTTGGCTGCCAGATCCTCCACCTTGCGGCGCGTGGGCGCATAAATGATACCGGGCCCGGGATGATCCTCCATCAATTGCGTCAATTGGCGGACGGGATTGTCACGGTGGCGAATGGCGTAGCGGATATTGGGGCGTTCAAAACCGGCCACCACCAGTCCTTCGTCGGGGATGCCGAGCTGGGCCATGATGTCGCTGCGGGTATGGGCGTCTGCCGTCGCGGTCAGCGCCAGGCGGGGCACATCGCCGAACCGGTCCATCAAGGGACGCAACTGGCGGTAATCGGGCCGGAAATCATGCCCCCATTCGGAAACGCAATGCGCCTCGTCGATGGCAAACATTGCCAGCGGCGCCGCCGTCAACAAATCACAGAAAGAGGGCTGGCTTGCCCGTTCAGGCGCAACATAAAGCAGGTCGAGCGCACCAGCACGAAAGGCATCCATCGTCTCGCGCCAATCGGCATCGGCGCTGGTCAGCGTGGCGGCGCGGATGCCGTTGGCGCGGGCCGCACGCAGCTGGTCATGCATAAGGGCGATCAGTGGTGAAATCACAATGCAGGTGCCGTGCAACAGCGTCGCCGGCAATTGGTAGGTCAGCGATTTGCCCGCACCGGTCGGCATGACACCAAGCGTCGAGCACCCATCCATGACGCGCTCCACCACTTCAGCCTGGCGCCCCCGGAAATCGCCAAAGCCGAAAACCTCCCGCAATTGCTCGCGGGCCTGGTCCATTCCGGTTCGAAGAGTGTCTGCGTCCACCCGCCCGGCATGGCACAAGCTGGGCCCTACGCAAGGCAGCATGGCCAGTTTTCCCTTGGCCATCACGGCTTGCCGGGGCTAGACGATGCCCGACCGCGTGCTCCAGGCGCGTGGGGTCGAAAATTCTGACTGGAGGAAAACACCATGAAAACAGCACTGCGTTTTGGCCTGGTGGCCGCCGGCGCCCTTACCCTTGCCGCTTGCGGCGACACCGAGGACGCGTCCGAGGAAGCCATGGCCGACAATGTCGAAATCCCGGCCGATGAAGCGATGACCGAAGTGGCCGACGAGCCTGTGGCCGACGATGCCGCAACCGCAGACACCGCCGAAGAAGCCAGCACCGAAGCCACCGCCGAAGAGCAGGCAACTGCCGAAGCTGCCGGTGAAGCTGCTGCCGATGCGGCCGCCGATGTCCAGGCTGCTGTCGATGCTGCTGCCGCAACCGCTGGCGATATCACCGATGCCGCCAATGACGCGGCTGACGCTGCCGAGGCAGTTGTCGACCAGTAAGGCAGCAATTTTTCGCATTCAGGGAAGCGGGTCTTTCGAGCAAACCGAAAGGCCCGCTTTTTCTTTGTGACGGCTGCGCTATGGTACCCACCATGACTCGCTCCACGATCACACCCATTGCCTTGCTGGCATTTCTGGCAGCTTGTGGCCCGGGGGAGAATGATCCAGGCCCCGGCGGCGTAACGGTAGGCGAAGCGCAGGCCCTCGATGAAGCAGCCGCAATGATCGAAGCCCGCAAATTGCCGCCCGAAGCACTCGACACTACACCTGTGCAAGAGCCGGCCTCCGATCCTGCCGCGCCTGAGCGGGCCGGCACCGAAGAACCACAGCAATAGGCAACAAAGGACTGTCCCACATGGCCGCAACCGGCATGGATCCCGAGACATTCGAACAATTCATCGAGCAGCTAGACCGCTATGTGCGCGAGCGGCTGATCCCGGCCGAGAAGGACGTGATCGCCAACGACAAGATCCCTGACGAAATTGTCACCGAGATGAAAGAAATGGGGCTGTTCGGGCTGACCGTGCCAGAGGAATATGGCGGGGCCGGGCTCAACACTTCGCAATATGCCCGCGTGGTCAACACTATGGCCTATGCCGCGCCGGCCTATCGTTCGATCTTCTCGATCAATGTCGGGATGTTCAATTCGGCGATCAAGAATGGCGCGACCGATGCCCAGAAGGCCGAATGGTGGCCCCGCATTGCCGCCGGTGAAATCGCTTGCTTCGGTCTGACCGAGCCGGGCTCCGGTTCCGACAGTGCGGCCATGGCGACCACGGCCAAGCCTGATCCGGACGGCAATGGCTGGATCCTCAACGGCACCAAACGCTACATCACCAATGCCCCGCATGCGCAGGTCGGCCTGATCATGGCACGGACCGAGAAAGAGGCGCTGCCCAAGAACGCCCATGTCAGCGCCTTTATCGTACCGATGGATACGCCCGGCGTTTCCACCGCCAGCCCGGACAAGAAGATGGGCCAGGAGGGCAGCCATATCTCCGACGTGATCCTGGAGGATGTGAAGGTGCCCGGTGATGCCTTGCTGGGCGCTGAAACCGGCAAGGGCTTCCGGTTCGCCATGATGAGCCTCGACAATGGCCGCATTTCCGTGGGCGCAGCCGCCGCCGGCTATGCCCGCCGCGCGCTCGACAGTGCTGTGCGCTATGCCAATGAGCGCAAGGCGTTTGGCGAACCAATCGCCAATTTCCAGCTGATCCAGCAAATGCTGGCCGAGAGCGAGACGGAAATCTACGCCGCCGAAGCGATGATGAAGGACGTGACAGAACGCGCCGACAAGGGTGAGAACATCCTGCGCAAGGCGGCAGCCTTCAAGGTCTTCTCCAGCGAGATGTGCGGCCGCGTCGTCGATCGGGTGGTGCAGGTCTATGGCGGCGCGGGCTATCTGGCCGAATATGATGCCGAACGGTTCTTCCGCGATGCCCGCATCTATCGCATCTATGAAGGCACGACGCAGATCCTGTATCTGCAGATCGCCAAGCACATGCTGCGCGAATTTGCGGAGAATTCTTGAGTTGGCTCGCCTGACGGCTCGGCCGCACCGGCCCACTCCCCCCACCCGGCCACCCACGGCACGATACTGTTTGGGAGGCCGGGTGGGGGATTGGGCCGGTGCCGCAAGGGTCGGACAGAGGTCCGATCCGCACGTAACAAGAAAGTAACGAATGTATAATCTGCTCAACGACCTCTCGATCATCGAGACTTCCAGCTTTGTGGCCTCGCCCACGGCGGGACTCTATTGCGCGCAAATGGGGGCTGAGGTCATCCGCGTCGATCACAAGGCAGGCGGGCTCGATTATGATCGCTATATGCTCACCAAAGAAGGGCGCTCGCTCAGCTGGGAAAACCTCAATCGCGCCAAGAAATCGGTCGCGCTGGATCTGCGCAGCGGCGAGGGACGTGAATTGCTGGTCGAGCTGGCGCATAGAACAGGCCAGCTGATCACCAATTTGCCGGAGAAAAGTTTCCTCGGCCATGCTGCGGTGGCGAAAGACCGCACAGATATGGTCAGCGTGCGGATCATGGGCTGGCATGACGGTCGCCAGGCGATGGATTTCACCGTCAACGCGGCCAGCGGGTACCCTTTGATGATGGGCCCGGAAGAATGGGATATCGAAACCGCACCGCCGGTCAGCCAGGTGCTGCCGGCGTGGGACTTCATCACCGGCGCCTATTGCGCCTTTGCCCTGTTGGCGGCGCTGCATCATCGCAATGCCACGGGTGAAGGCAGCGAAGTGCGCGTGCCGCTGGGCGATGTCGCGATCGGCACCATGGCCAATTCGGGCGCAATGGCTGAAATGCTGTATCGTGGCGGTGACAGGGAACGGCTGGGCAACGCCATTTGGGGCGCTTTCGGGCGCGACTTCCGCAGCAGGGATGGCCAGCGGTTTATGGTCGCAGCCCTCACGGCCAAGCAGTGGCACGGCCTCGTCAAAGCCTTCGGGCTTGAGCAGGACATCGCTGCGCTGGAAGAGAAAGTCGGCGTGCGCTTCGCCGACGGGGACGATCCCCGTTTCCGGCACCGCCACGCGTTGTTTGACCTGTTCCAGGCCAAATCGGAACAGCATGATTATGCCGAACTGGAAGCGCGTATGGCCGCCGAAGGCACAACCTATGAACGCTATCGCACCATGTACGAAGCCGCCAACGATCCACAGCTGGTCGGCGACAATCCCCTGTTCGGCCCGGCCCCGGCCAACCCGAGCGGGTTCGATTATCCGGCCACGCGCAGCTTTGCCAATATGCCGGAAAAGCAAGCCGGTGACCCGGCCCCGGCCCCCTATCTCGGCCAGCATAGCGAGGAAATCCTCGCTGAAAGGCTGGGCCTTTCTTCCGGCGCCATCGGCAAGTTGGTAGATGCCGGAACCGTTGCCCTTTCTGACAAATCCTGAACCTGGACATTACATCATGACCCTACGCCGCGTTGCTATCTGCACCCCCTTGCGTACCCCCGTCGGCAAGTTCGGCGGCACCCTTGCCCCGATGGAGGCTGGCGCTCTGGGCGCGGTGATCCTGAAAGCGCTGATGGAGCGGAGCAAAATCGATCCGGCCCGCGTCGACGATGTGGTCTTCAGCCAAGGCTATGGCAGCGGCGAAGCGCCCTGCATCGGTCATTGGAGCTGGCTGGCGGCGGGCTTGCCGCTCGAAGTGCCCGGCTACCAGCTCGACCGGCGCTGCGGATCGGGCCTGCAGGCCATCGTCAACGCGGCCATGATGGTGCAGACCGGCGCGGCAGACGTGGTGGTCGCAGGCGGCGTCGAGAGCATGTCCAATGTCGAGCATTACACTACCAAGGCCCGCAAGGGCGCGCGAATGGGCGACATGGTGCTGTGGGACCGGCTAACGCGCGGTCGCTTGATGAGCCAGCCGATCGAACGCTTCGGCGTGATCAGCGGGATGATCGAGACGGCAGAGAACCTCGCCAGTGATTACGGCATCAGCCGCGAGGCCTGCGATGCATTCGCGGTCCGCAGCCACCAGAACGCCACCAAGGCATGGGCCGACGGCAAGTTCGATGCGCAATTGGTGCCGGTCGATGTACCGCAAAGGCGCGGCGATCCCGTCACCTTTTCGCACGACGAAGGCTACCGCGCCGATGCGACGATGGAATCGCTGGGTGCGCTCCGCGCGATCGAAGGCAAGCAGAACCCCGATGCAGTCGTGACCGCGGGCAATGCCAGCCAGCAAAACGATGCCGCCGCTGCGTGCCTGGTCGTGGCGGAGGACAAGGTGGAAGAACTGGGGCTGGAGCCGCTGCTGTGGTTCGAAGGCTGGGCTGCTGCAGGCTGTGACCCCAGCCGGATGGGCATTGGCCCGGTTCCGGCGGTCGAGCGGCTGTTTGCCCGCACCGGCAAGAGCTGGGACGATATCGGCCTGGTCGAACTCAATGAAGCTTTTGCGCCCCAAGCACTCGCGGTCCTGAAGGGCTGGGGCTGGTCGGAGGATGACAGCCGGCGCGAGATTGTGAACGTCAACGGATCGGGCATTTCGCTTGGCCACCCGATTGGTGCAACAGGAGGCCGCATCCTGGCCGATATGGCCCATGAAATGCACCGCCGCGAGGTGCGCTATGGCCTCGAGACCATGTGCATCGGCGGCGGACAGGGCATCGCCGCCATCTTCGAGCGCGCGGCCTGATGAGCTGGCCAATATGAGCAATTGGAATGCATGGATCGGGCGCGAGATGGCCCAGAGCGACACGCTTGATCACGCGCTCGCGCGGCGCTGGTGTGCGACCTTTGATCTCGAGATGCGGGACCGGGCAATGCCGCAGGGCATTCACCTGTGCCTCTGTACTCCTCAAGCGCCGTCCAATGCCTTGGGCGCAGACGGCCACCCGGCTCGCGATGATAGCGCTGACAGTTTCTTTCCGCCGATCCCGCTGCCCCGCCGGATGTGGGCCGCGAGCGAAATCGCCTTCCAGGCACCGCTGGAAATCGGCGCGGCAATCACGCGCACCAGCCGAATTGTTTCGGTCAGCGAAAAAGACGGAAAGAGCGGCAAGCTCGGCTTTGTCGAGGTCGAACATGTGACCATGGCGGGCGAGATCGAGGCTGTGCGCGAAACGCAAACGCTGGTCTATCGTGATGCCGCAGCGCCCGACGCTCCGCTCAGCCCGCCAGCGCCCGGTGAGGGAAAGTTCGACGCCAGTGATTGGGGCACAGTGCGAACATTCACACCCTCCGAAACTCTGCTGTTCCGCTATTCCGCGCTGACCTTCAACACCCACCGCATCCACTATGACGCCCCCTATGCCAGTGATGTGGAGCGCTATCGCGGGCTGGTCGTCCACGGGCCGCTGATTACCAGCCTGTTGCTCCAGCTCGTGGCGCAGGAATATGGCGACAACGCGCTGGCCGGCTTCGCCTTCCGCGCCATCAGCCCGGCCATTGCAGGCGAACCGCTGCATCTTGCCCTGAAACAAGGGAATAACGGACTGGAGCTTGGCGCTTTTGCTGCCGATGGCCGCCAAACGTTGAAGGCAAGCGCGACGCTTTCCTAGTCGACCGGATAATTGCTGATCGGATCGAGCACAGTGTAGCTTTCCTGCCGAGGCGCGCGGCCCAGCTCCGGAAACTCCAGCGGTTCAGGCTCGATATGCGTATCGGGCAAGCGATCGAGCAGATCGCGCACCAGCGTCAGCCGCCCGCGTTTCTGGTCGTTGAAATCGACCAGGGTCCACGGTGCATGGTCGTTATGTGTTGCTTCCAGCATCGCCTCGCGCGCCTCGGTATAGGCATCGTATTTTTCGCGCGCGGCTAGATCGATCGGCGAGAGTTTCCAGCGTTTGAGCGGATCTTCCAGCCGTTCGGCCAGGCGCTCTTCCTGGTTTTCCTGATCGGTCGTCAGCCAGTATTTGCACAACAGGATGCCATCATCGACCAGCATGCGTTCGAACCGGGGCGCTTCGTCGAGAAAGCTGGCGACCTGCTGGTCGTCAGCGAAGCCCATCACCTGCTCGACACCGGCGCGATTGTACCAGCTGCGATCAAACAGTACGATTTCCCCTGCGGCAGGCAGATGTGCGACATAGCGCTGGAAATACCATTGCGTGCGCTCGGTCTCATTGGGTTTGGAAAGCGCCACCACGCGGCATTGGCGCGGATTGAGGCGCTGGCTTACCGCGCGAATCGCACCGCCCTTGCCCGCCGTATCGCGCCCTTCGAAAATGACACAGATGCGCGCACCGGTCACCCGCGCCCAACGGGCCATGGAGACCAGCTCTTCCTCCATCGGTTCAAGCAGCTTTTCATAATGCTTCTTTTTCAGCTTGCCCAAAACCCTCTCCTCGATTGAAACTGTACCAACCCCATGATATGGTTACAGTTGAAACTATGGCGACTCTAGCAGAACCAGAACAGGACTTTAGCGTCCTGCCCGAAATGCCCGCGGATGTCTTTACTGCGCCGCTGCAGAAGCCCGACCATGTCGGCGAGGATTGGCTCGAGCCGTCGCAAACGCAATACTCCAGCGATGATGACGCGGTCTGGGACGATCTGTTCGCACGGCAGATGGATGTGCTTCCAGGCCGGGCCGCCAGCGCCTTTCTGGCAGGTCTCGACAAGCTCGATCTGGGCAAGGGAGGCGTGCCCGATTTCAAGGCCATGTCCGAAGAGCTGGACCGGCTGACCGGATGGAGCGTCGTCCCCGTCCCGATGCTGATCCCCGATCACGTGTTTTTCTGGCACTTGGCCAATCGCCGTTTCCCGGCGGGGAATTTCATCCGCACCCGCGAAACCTTCGATTACATCCAGGAACCGGATGTGTTCCATGATGTGTTCGGCCATGTGCCGATGCTGACCGATCCGACTTTTGCCGATTACATGCAGGAATATGGCCGGGCCGGGTGGAAGGCGATGCGATACAACCGGCTCAAGGCCCTCGGCTCGCTATACTGGTATACAGTCGAATTCGGCCTGATCGAGGAGGCGCCCGGCGACATCCGGGCCTATGGCGCAGGGATCCTGTCCGGCCCGACAGAGGCGGTATTTGCAGTCGAGGCGGAAAGCCCCAACCGGATCATGCTCAATGTCGACCGCGTCATGCGCACCGACTACGTGATCAGTGACCTGCAGCCGACCTATTTTGTGATCGAGAGTTTCGAAGACCTGTTCCGCCAGACGGTGGAGCGTGATTTCGACCGGCTCTATCGCAACCTGCCGCCGGCCTTCACCTATGCCAATTCAGCCGTGATCGATGTCGATTACGTGGTGAACCGGGGCACCCAGGAATATTTGCTTCGCGGCGGGCGCGGTTCCGGGGCCGAGCCTGTCTGAATCTTGTTGCGCGCGGTTTTGTAGCACCTAAACGAAAGGGGCGCCGGTTTTCACCGACGCCCCCTTGTTCAAAACAGATACGACTTACGGCGTGTCCATGTCGTCAGCAGTTTCCTCCATGGATTCTTCCATGGCATCAGTCTGGTCGTCCATAGCGTCGGCCTGATCTTCAGTGATCTGGCCACTTTCTTCCATGGCGTCGACAGCGTTATCACGCGTATCTTCCATAGCTTCTGCTTCGTCTTCCATGGCGTTTTCTGCGGCGCTGTCACATGCAGCGAGGCTCAGACCCATGGCGGCGACCGACGCGATAGCTGCGCCCTTGATAGTGAACTTCATTTCCATCTTCCCCTTCTTAGTAGGAAGCGCTGCATAGCATGCTCTTCCAACTTGATAAGTCAAAAAGCACTGAATTGTCTCAACGCACCAGATCGCCCTGCACGGCCATGGACACTACCAAACAAGCCGCCGCACCAAATGCGCCGATCAAGATCGTTTCCGGACTAAGAGAATTGGGCACCAGCTTCTGGCTGACAACGCCGAAGCTCAACAATGCGCCGACGATGCCGATCGCGATGTTAGTCAGGCTCTTTCGGACAGAATCCTGTCGCATCATAATCGATGCGAGCCATCCGATTGCTGCGCCTATTGTCATCAATACAAGTAAAGCCATTGTCCGCCATGCTGTTTCTGCCCCCTCGGAACCTAAACGACACGTATCGTCATTGGTTCCGTCAGAGGCAGTCCTGCTACCTTCTAGAAAAAGGCAAGCAAGGCACAGCCCATGGCAACGCGATAGACCACAAACACCATCATTGAGGCCCGCTTCAGGAAATTCATCAGGAACGCCATGGTGGCGAAAGCTGCGATAAAGGTCAGCACGCCGGCAATCAGCGCATCGAGCGCCAGGGCGCTGCCAGCTTCGAAGATCTCGGGAACGATCAGTACGCCCGCACCTGCAACAGCCGGGATCGAGAGCAGGAAGGAAAAGCGTGCAGCCTCGACCCGCGTGTATCCCAGCACCCGCGCCGCAGTCATGGTGACACCCGAACGGCTGGTGCCGGGGATGATGGCAAGCGCTTGCGCGATGCCGACGATCAGGCCGTCGCGCCAGCTCATATCTTCAAATTTCTTGACTTCCTTGCCAAGCCAATCGGCCAGGCCGAGCGCGATGCCATAGACGATCAGGTTGAAAGCGATGAGATCGGTAAAGCGGATCGAGCTCATCAGGTCGCCATCGATAATCGTGATGTTGAACCAGTCTTCAGCGATCGCGTTGAACGCGCCCATCTTGATTGCGAGACCAAACGCAACGGCAGGAATGGTGCCGAGCACGATCCACCAGAACAGCCGCCGTTCAGAAGGCGCATCGGCGCGGTCAGCACCGACGCCGATGCTGGCAAACCCGCCCCGTGCGAGCGTGAGCACATCCTTGAAAAAATAGACAATGATCGCGAGCAGAGAACCGACATGCACCGCGACATCGATTAGCGGCCCTTGGTCCGGAAATTCGGTGAAATTGGGGATCAGGATCAGGTGTCCCGACGAAGAAATCGGCAGGAATTCGGTGATCCCCTGGACCACTGCGATGATAAGGAGCTGCAGAAATGTCATGGCCCCCGCTCCATGGATGAAGTGGGGGCCATGTCAATTCGTTTACGCGCAGGCGCGCCGGGAAATCACCAGATGCGCACGCGCTCTTCCGGCGGCAGGTACATTGCGTCACCCTCGGTCACGCCAAAGGCTTCATACCAGGCATCAATATTCCGCACGACGCCATTGACGCGGTATTCTTCCGGGCTGTGCGCTCCGGTGCGCAAACGCAGGCGGTAATTCTCTTCGCGCTGTGCCGAACGCCACACTTGCGCCCAGGCGAGGAAGAAGCGCTGATCACCGGTGAAACCGTCGATCACCGGCACATCCACATCCTTGGTCGCGATCTTGTAGGCACGATACGCCAGGCTGAGCCCGCCAACATCGCCGATATTCTCGCCCAGGGTCAGGCGGCCGTTGACGCAGGTTTCGCCGTCATCGAACGGGCAGAACGAAGAATATTGCGCGACCAGCTTGTCGCCGCGTTCGTCAAAAGCGGCCCGGTCTTCGTCGGTCCACCAATTGCGCAGCTTGCCGGTGCCATCGGACTTGGACCCCTGATCGTCGAAGCCGTGGCCGATTTCATGCCCGATCACCCCGCCAATCGCGCCGTAATTGACCGCGATATCCGCACCCAGTCCGAAGAAAGGCTGCTGCAGAATGGCGGCCGGGAACACGATCTCGTTCTTGGTCGGGTTGTAGTAGGCGTTGACGGTCTGCGGAGTCATGAACCATTCGGTCCGGTCGATCGGTCCGCCCAGCTTGGCGATGTTATCCTGCAGCTGCCAAGCCTGCGCCGCGATCGAGTTGGCGAGCGGGTTGTCCGCCGTGATCGCCAGCCCTTCATAGGTTTCGAGATTGTCACGATAGCCGATCTTGGGATCGAAACTGTCGAGCTTGGCCTTGGCTTCAACCTTGGTCTGTGCGCCCATCCAGTCGATTTCTTCGATCGATTGCGCCATCGCGATACGCAGGTTTGCGACCAGCTTGTCCATCGCAGCCTTGTTCTCGGCCGGGAAATAACGCTCGACATAGCTCTTGCCGACCAGTTCACCCAAGGATCCTTCGGTCGCATCGATGGCGCGTTTCCAGCGCGGGCGTTGTTCTGGCGTACCGCGCAGCTTCTTGCCGTAAAACTCGAAACTCGCCTTGTCGAAACGGGTCGGCAAGACGGAGGCATTGTCGGACAGGAATTCCTTGATCGTCCACGCCTGAAGGGTGGCAACATCCATATTGCTCAGCACGTCGAACATGCCGGGCAGGCCCTTGCCGATCTTGGCAACTGTCGCCTCGTCGAGGCCCAATTCCTTGATCCGCTCCTCGCTCGGCGGCATCGAGCTGACGACATAGATCGGCGATTTGGAGAAGCCGATTGCGTCCATAATGGCGTTGACCGGCACATCGCCCGCCATCGCTGCCATCTCTTCCTTGGTCACGGCGTTATAGGTGAGGTCGCGATTGCGGCTGACCGTGCGGTCCCACATCACTTCGCGCGCCAACCGGTCTTCAAACGCATAAACAGCAATGGCCGCAGCGGCCGGATCGGCATAGCCCGCCTCGCCGAACAGGAAGGTCAGATACTCCTTGTAGAGCTTTTGCGTCTCCAGCCCTTTTTCGCTGGTATCGGTGTAATAGTCGCGATCCGGCAGGCCCAGTCCGCCAATCCCGATATAGGCGACATAGCGGTCCGGCTGCTTCGCATCGACATTCACAAATCCGCCGATGGGCGAGGAAAATCCGGGAGTGGCCCACAGATTGGCCAGATCACCGAGCGTATTCGCCGCCACGATCTGGTTGATATAGCCCTGCGCCGGGGCGAGATCGGCCGCGTCAATCGCGGCGGTGTCGAGATACGCATTGTGCGCGTTCACAATCCTGCTCTCGTCATTGGACAGACTGGCCGGATCTTTCGCAACCAATTCGTCGATCAGGGCCTTCACATCTGTCGTGCTCTTTTCACGGAGCAGATTGAAAGCGCCAAAGCGGCTAAATTCGGCCGGCAGCGGATTGGCATCGAGCCACTTCTGGTTGACGTATTTGAAGAAGTCGTCGCCCGGATCGACATCCTGCGAGATCAGCGCCGGATCGACACCCCATTCGCCAAAACTCATGGTCGGCGTCGTTGGTTCGGCAGCGGCGGCCGCGGTTTCATCGGCCGGCTGGCTTTCGGCCAGTGCAGGGGTGGCCAGGGCAAGCGCAAATACGCTCGCGGTGGATGCGATTACGGTACGGATCATGGGAGAGCCCCCTCTCGAGTGTCGGTCAATCCGGCGCGACCTGCCGGAGTTTCATGCGAGCGGGCATAGCGCAGACCGCCGGACAATGCAGTCATTTGTCGGCTGGCAACGCCCTTGATCGAAAAAAGGCGGCTACTCGGCGGCTTCGCTGGGCGGTACATCGAACTGCAGCTGGGCCAGGCGAGCATAGAGACCGCCCGCCGCCTTCAGCTGGGCATGAGTGCCCTGTTCGACAATCTGCCCGCTCTCCATCACTACGATCCGGTCGGCAGCGCGAACGGTGGCAAGACGATGCGCAATCACCAGCGTCGTACGATCGCGCATCAAGTGGTCGAGCGCATCCTGCACCAGCCGTTCGCTTTCCGCATCCAGCGCGCTGGTCGCCTCGTCCAGCAACAGGATCGGGGCATCGCGCAACAGCGCCCGGGCAATCGCCACGCGCTGCTGCTGGCCGCCTGACAGGCGGGTGCCATCTTCGCCCAGGAACGTGTCGAGCCCTTCGGGCAGCTCCCGCAGAAATTCCTCGGCATTGGCAGCGCGGGCGGCATCCCATATCTGTTCGTCGCTCGCGTCCCAATTGCCGTAACGCAGATTGTCGCGCGCATCGGCGCTGAACAGCACGCCATCCTGCGGCACAAACGCCATTCGCTCCCGTATTTCGCGTGGATCGACCCCGGTCAGGGGAATTCCGTCAAGCCGGACGGTGCCGACCTGCGGATCATAGAACCGCTCCACCAGCTGGAAAATCGTCGATTTGCCTGCACCCGATGGGCCCACGATGGCAACCGTCTCGCCCGGCTCTACTTCCAGCGTGAAATCCTTCAGTGCGGCAGTTTCGGGCCGGGTCGGGTAACGGAACGTGACATTGCGGAACGACAAATTGCCGCGTGCCGGCCTGGGCAGCGCTTGCGGGCGTTCGGGCGCAGCAATCAGCGGTTGGGAAACCAGCAATTCATTGAGACGGCTGGCCGCCCCGGCCCCGCGCAGCAAATCGCCATAGACCTCTGTCAGCGCGCCGAAGGCCCCGGCAACAAGGCCCCCCGTAATCACGAAGGCCGCGATCGTGCCGCCGGATATGTCGCCCTGGCTCACGCCAACAGCGCCGCGCCACATCAGCAAGGTGATCGAGCCGAAGATTAGCAGGATAATCACCGACGTCATCGCCGCCCGCAGCAGGATGCGGCGCTTCGCAACGGTGAAAATCTGTTCGACCGCCTCGCCAAACCGGCTTTCTTCGCGCTTTTCCTGGCCGAAGGACTGGACCACTTTCATGGCCGAGAGCACTTCGGTCACCATCGCGCCGACATCGGCGACGCGATCCTGGCTGGTCCGCGAAACATTGCGCAGGCGCCTGCCGAACACCGTGATCGGAATGACCACGGCAGGGATCACCAATGCCATGCCGGCCGTCAGCGACGGCGCGAGATAGAACAGATAGACTGTGCCTCCGATCGCCATCAGCACATTGCGCAAGGCGACCGAAACGGTGGTGCCCACCACCTGTTCGATGATCGCGGTGTCGCTGGTCATCCGGCTGGAAATTTCCTTGGGGCTGTTCTCTTCGTAGAAGCCTGGCTCCTGCCGTAGCAGGTTCTGGTGCACCTTGACCCGGATATCGGCGACAACCCTTTCACCCAGCCAGCTTACGAAATAGAACCGCAGCGCTGTGCCGACGGACAGCACCCCGACGATCATCAGCAAATACTGGAACCAACGGCCGACATCCGCCGGGTCACCGCCAGTGCCGAAACCGCGATCAATAATCAGCTTGAAACCGGCAGGGATCGCCAATGTCGCCCCGGCTGTGATCAGCAAGGCAAGGAAAGCCAGCGCAACTTTGTCCGGGTATTTCGCCGCTTCGCGATAGATCATCTTGAGCGGCCCGAGCGAGCGGCGCTTGGGTTCCGCACCTTCGTCGGGCTCGCCTTCGAACAGGCGGCGTTCTTCTGCAGTGGTCTCGATGTCAGCCATGAGCGCCCGCGCCTAGCTCCCCCGCGTCACAAAATCCACACATCAGCGGCGAATTCAGGTTTTGTGCATTGCACAATAGCTAGATTGTGGTCACACAGGCCGAAATCAAGGGCTGGCAAGAGCTCAAGCAGGGGACATATTTTGCTTTATCACGCCTATGAAATGCAGCGCAGCTGGATGAATTCCGTCAGCTCGTGGGCGTCGATCAACGCCTCGCTGATTTCCAATCCGGCCAATCCGTTTGCGAAAATGGGCGTAATGCCGATGGCGGCAAACGCGCTCGACGTTCTTGCCCACGCGACGGCCGATTACGGCAAACCGGCCTTTGGCATCACCGAAGTCGATATCGACGGCCAACTCTATCCTGTGATCGAAGCTACCGTGGTCAATCGCCCGTTTGGCGACCTCAAGCGCTTCCGCCTCGATGGTGTCGACGATACCCGCCCGAAGCTCCTGATCGCCGCACCGATGAGCGGACACTACGCCACGCTGCTGCGCGGTACGGTCGAGCGGATGCTCCAGCAATACGAGGTTTACATTACCGACTGGGCCGATGCCGCGACGGTGCCGGTGCACGAAGGGAGCTTCGATCTCGACGATTACATCGATTACCTGATGGAATTCCTCGAATATATCGAAGGGGTCAATCCCGGCCAACGCCCGCACATGATGGCGGTGTGCCAGCCGTCGGTGCCCGCCTTTGCAGCAACCGCGCTGCTGAACCAGCATAAATCACCGGCAGCCCCGGCGACGCTGACCATGATGGGCGGCCCGATCGATACGCGCGAAAGCCCGACCACGGTCAATGATCATGCCATGAACCGCCCGATCCAATGGTTCCGACAGAACGTGATCACCTCAGTGCCGATGAAATATCGCGGCGCGGGGCGGAAGGTCTATCCCGGTTTCATGCAGCTTTCCGCGTTCATAAGCATGAACCTGCAAAGCCACATGATGAGCCATTACGAGATGTTCAAACACCTGACCGCCGGTGACGATGCCAGCGCGCAAGCGACCAAGGATTTCTACGACGAATATCGCGCCGTGTGCGACATGACGGCGGAGTTTTACCTGCAAACGGTCGAGGAAGTGTTCCAGAAACACTCGATCCCCAACGGCACGTTCGAGCATAAGGGCGAAGTGGTCGACCTGACCCAGATAACCAATACAGCCCTGCTCGCCATCGAAGGCGAACGCGACGATATTTCAGGCCTCGGCCAGACCAAGGCGGCTCTGAAGCTGGCGACCGGCCTGAAGGACGACAAGAAGCGCTATTACATGGCCGAAGGCGCCGGCCATTACGGCATCTTCAACGGCAGCCGCTGGCGCGACAAGGTGGCACCGGTGGTGGAAGAGTTTGTGGCGGCACACGGCTAGCAAGAGCTAGTTTGGTGGTCGTTCAACCTTGGGCGAGCGCACGAAGATTCGCTTGATCACCCGCCGTGCCCATAGCAGCAGCGCGATGACCAGGCCGAGCAGCACCAGGGCCACGCCGCCTGCCGCGAGCGGGTATTCATAGGCAGTGTAGAGCAGCCCGGCGGTTGCCACATCCTCGACCGTAGACACTGCAACATTACTGACCGGTTCGGGGCTGGCATTGACCACGGCGCGCGCGCTCGCCTTGCCGCCATGGGCCACGAAAGAAGCGCCCCCGCCCAGGATGAAGGCAATCACCTGCATGGCCGGATCGGACGGATCGACAATCGCCAGTGCCAACAGCGCCCCGCCGACGGGGCGGATCGCGGTGTGGATCGTGTCCCAGAGGGAATCGAGCCACATCACCTTGTCGGCGAAGAACTCCGCCAGCGCGGCGATCGCGGCAATCCCCATCACCCACGGATTGGCGAGGACGGTCAGGCTTTCCAGATGTTCGGGCAAAGGCAGTGCGCCCAGTCGCATAGCCAGCCCGGTGCCGAAAATGCACAAATAGAGCCGCCAGCCCGCCAACAGGCTGACGCTTCCCGCGATCCCGATGATTTCCATGATCCCCATGAGCCCGTGTTAGCCTCAAACGCCGGCAGATGCATCCGCATCTTTGGCTTTCCTCGCATCGGCTCGGGCGGGCGGTCGCCCTTGCGCCAGTCAGGCCTTCAGATCGGGATCAGCCTCGTCGCCGTCTTCCAGCTGGATGCCGAAGCTGTTCAGCATCATCGAAACCTGGGTGTACTGGCCGACGGTAAAGACCAGGTCCATCCGTCCCTTGTCGCCTAGCTCCTCCAGCTGAGCCCAGGTCGCATCCGACACAAAATGGTTGGCGACCAGTTCGTCGCTCGCGCGCAACATTGCACCTTCCAGCGTCGTCCAGCCTGGCGCATCCGGCCCCTGCTTGATCCGCTCGATCTCGTCCGGGGTTAGGCCGCACGCCTTGCCGATCCGGGTATGCTGGGCGAATTCATAGCCCGATTTGCAATTCCAGCCGGTGCGCAGGATCACCATTTCGCGCTCCCGCTCGGGCAGGGCGTTGCGGCGCGAGAGGATATAGTTCCCCCACGCAAGGAAGCCCGCCATCGCCTTGGGCGCGCGGACCAGAGTGCGGAAAATATTGAGAACCCTGCCCCCGCCGACCTTGTTGGAAGGATCGGTAAAGGGGGCCAGGGCCTCACGCTGCGTCTCGTCGAGCCGATCAAGATCGACCGGCTCGATCCGAGGACGCGTCAGGCGCATCAGAAGATCTCGAACAGACCTGCTGCGCCCATGCCGCCGCCGACACACATGGTGACGACAGCATATTTGGCACCGCGGCGCTTGCCTTCCAGCAGTGCGTGGCCGGTGCAGCGTGCGCCGGTCATGCCGTACGGGTGGCCGATCGAGATCGAGCCGCCATTGACGTTGAGCTTGTCGTTATCGATGCCCAGCTTGTCGCGGCAGTAAAGCACCTGCACAGCGAAGGCTTCGTTCAGTTCCCACAGGCCGATATCGTCCATGGTCAGGTCGAAACGCTTGAGCAGTTTCGGGATCGCATAGACCGGGCCGATACCCATCTCGTCAGGCTCCGTGCCAGCCACGGCCATGCCGACATAGCGGCCGAGCGGAGTCAGCCCCTTCTTCGCGGCAACGGCAGCCTCCATGACGACAACAGCAGCCGAGCCGTCAGACAGCTGGCTGGCATTGCCGGCTGTGATCGTAGTGCCCGGGCCGAGCACCGGCTGCAGGCCCTGAAGGCCTTCCAGCGTGGTCGAGGGGCGATTGCCCTCATCCTTGGCGATAGTGACTTCCTGTTCGGAAACCTCGCCGCTTTCCTTGTCCTTCACCATGTGGGTGGTGGTGACGGAAACGATCTCGTCATCGAACAGGCCCGCTTCCTGTGCGGCGGCAGTGCGCTGCTGCGACTGGAGGCCGTATTCGTCCTGCGCTTCGCGGCTGATGCCGTAACGCTGGGCAACGGTTTCTGCGGTTTGCAGCATCGGCATGTAAATCGCGCCGTGCATGGCGACGAGCGACTTGTCCGGGGCGACGCGCATTTCGGGCGTCTGTACCAGGCTGATCGATTCCTGACCGCCTGCGGCAACCACATCCATCCGGTCCATCACGACCTGCTTGGAAGCGGTTGCAATCGACATCAGGCCCGAAGAGCACTGGCGATCAATTGTCATGCCGCTGGTAGTGATCGGGCAGCCGGCGCGCAGGGCAACCTGGCGCGCGAGATTGCCACCCTGGGTGCCCTGTTGCAGGGCAGAACCCCACAACACGTCATCGACTTCACCGGCTTCGATGCCGGCACGCTCGATCGCAGGAGCCAGCGCGTAGGACCCAAGCGTAGCGCCCGGCGTGGAATTGAATGCGCCCTTATAGGCTTTGCCCATACCGGTACGGGCGGTGGAAACGATGACTGCGTCGCGCATGGCGAACTCCTTGGAATAATGTGGTTCGGAATTGTCCCTGGGGAGGGGAAATTACACGAAGAACTGCGTGATCCACTCACACATCAGCGCGGGCTTGTCCTCGCCCTCGATCTCGATCGTGATTTCAGCGGTCTGCTGCCACTGGCCCGGACGCTTCTCGATCATTTCGACGAGCTTCCAATGGCCGCGAATGCGCTTACCAACACGAACCGGGGCGATGAACCGCGTTTTATTGCCGCCGTAATTTACGCCCATCTTCACGCCATCAATCTTCGGCATGTCGGAATTGGCGCTGAGATATGGGATCATCGACAAGGTCATGAAGCCATGCACGATCGTGCCGCCAAACGGCGTCATCTTGGCTTTTTCCTCGTCGATATGGATGAACTGGTGATCGCCGGTCGCGTCGGCGAACATGTTGACCTTGTCCTGGGTCATTTCGACCCATTCACTGGTGCCGATGTTCTCGCCGGTTTTTGCTGCGAGCTCTTGCGGTGTCATGCGCCTCTCCTGCTAGCTGTTCATGCGCGACTCCCTGTGAGGCGCGCTGCTTGCAGGCGTTCATGGCGGATAGATCGGGGGAGCGCAATGCGCAGCACGCTGCCCACCAACCTGCCGCTACGTCAGGCTAGGTCTGGCCCTGGATCGGCGTGGCAGCAGGTCCCTTCAAACGCGCACCAATCGGCACTTTGCCGGGCGAATCGAGCTGCTGGCAATAGGAATAGAGCGCGATCTGCAAGCCGATCAGCATCATCACGAAAGGCTGGTAGGCAATGCCCTGGAACAGCGCCCCGACCAGGTAGATCAAATGCGCATATTGCAGTGCGCTAGCCAAGGGTGCCTGCCATTGCTCGCCATCGCCGGTCTTCTTGCGCCAGCGGCGGCGGATTTTCTCCATCTGCCAGATGCCCAGCGCCTGCAGCCAGATCCACGCGATGAAGCCCGGATATCCCTGTTCACCCAAAACCTCGAAGAAGGCGGAGTGATAGGCGCGCGCTTCGTCGGTCACAGTCTCGTAGCGGACCGAGGTCATATTGCCCTCGCCCGTGCGGACCGGCATGCGATAGGTGAACTTGTTGGCACGGAAAGCGTCGAAGCCACCACCCGAGGGATTCTCGGCGACGTAGTCGAGCGTCCATTCCCATACCGCGATACGGGTCGATGCGCTTTCGTCACCGTCAGCACTTCCGATCGTCGACATGCGTTCATAATAGCTGGGCGGGACAAAGGGCAGCGCCATCACGCCCAAGGCCGCCCCTGCGATGATAAAGGCCGCGCGGTTCTTCACTTCGCGCAGCAGCAGCACCATCAACACTGCAATGCAGACCAGTCCGGTTCGCGCGACTGTCCCGACCGGGATCAGAAGGCAGGCAAAGATCAGGCAGTATGCGAACAGTTTTACCCGCCAGTCCGGCACGAAGATCGTGCCATGGCGGGTGAACCAGATAATCAGCGGGATGATGCCGACGGCGACAGTCGATAGGGTGGAGCTTTCATAGATGCCGCTATTGTCGTTCACGAACAGGGACAAGACGCCATAGCCCCCGCCCCCGGTCACAGTCTTGAGACCGCCCGAAATGATGATCGCGCCAACGCTGAGCACCATGACCAGCGCGGCTGCCTCCATCCGCAACCGGGTCGTAAGTGTGAAGGGCAGGAATATCGCGAAGAACAGTGCCTTCCAGACCCAGTCCCACTTGGTTCCCGCAGGCTCCGGAAAGGCGGAGCCCTGCAAGGTGTAGAAGCACCAGACCAGCAGGAACAACAGCAGCCCCTGCCGCAGGGTAAAGCGCAGGTTCTTCTTGCTGTCGGTCATCAGCCAGCCGCCAAAGGCCGCACAAAAGGCCACCAGTGAAATCGGGATGGTGCTGAAGAAGCCGAAAGCGATTTTCTGCGGAGCGAGAACATCAATATAGAGATAAGTCAGCACCCATAGAAACGGGCGCTTGAGGCCGAAGGCCAGGAACAGGCCGACAAAGCCGAGGAAGAACAGGTCCGTCATGCGTCCGGTCCAGCCTCACCGTCGGGCAAGGCCTGCTCTTCAGTGCCGATTTCTTCGCTGTCCAGATCTTGACGCGACAGCAGGCGCAGGCCCGCCAGCGCCAGCAGGCCATGCACCAGCAGAAGGGTGAACATATCAATCATGGCGCGACGAGTCTGGTCCTGCTGCAACACGTCCAACCATTTGCACGTGTAACCCGCGACTAGCAGCAGCGAGTTGACGCGGCGTTAAGCACGTATGGCCTAAAGGGGCCGGCATGACACGCGTGCTCCATGTTCTCGACCACTCGCTGCCGCTGCATAGCGGCTATACCTTCCGCACCCGCGCCATCCTGAAAGCACAGGAGGCGGCAGGGATCGAAGTGCGCGGCATCACCGGCCTGCGTCATAACGCCGACGGGCCGGACCGCGAGGATGCCGAAGGCCTGACATTCCATCGCACGCGCGGGGCCGCTTCAGGCCCGCCGGCGGTGCGCGAAATGCGCGAGATCGCCCGGCTTCAGGCCGCTATTGAAGCTATCGCTGCCGAATGGCGCCCCGACGTGTTGCACGCCCATTCGCCCGCTTTGTGCGGCATGGCTGCGGTGCGCGCCGGCGAAAAGCTGGGCATTCCTGTGGTCTATGAAATTCGTGCCTTCTGGGAAGATGCCGCTGTCGGCAACGGCACCGGCACTGAAGGCTCTTTCAAATACCGCCTGACCCGCGCGCTGGAAAACCGCGTGGTCGATCGTGCCGATGCGGTTTTCACCATTTGCGAGGGACTGCGTGACGATCTCGTTTCCCGCGGTTTCCCTGCCGGCAAGATCGGCATTTCGCCCAACGGGGTGGATATGTCCGTCTTTGGTGAACCCATTGCCCGTGACCAGGTTCTGGCCGACCAGCTGGGAATCGCCAGTGGCCCGGTGATCGGGTTTATCGGCAGCTTCTATGATTACGAAGGGCTCGACGATCTGATCGCCGCCATGCCGCTGTTACGCATGGAGCAGCCGGGTGCGCAATTGCTGCTGGTAGGTGGCGGGCCGATGGAGCGAGCCTTGCAAGAGCAGGCCGCAGCGAGCGGGGCCACCAGTGCCATCCATTTCACCGGCCGTGTGCCCCACGACCAGGTCGAGCGGTACTATTCACTGGTCGACATCCTGGCCTATCCGCGCAAGCAAAGCCGCCTGACGGACCTGGTCACGCCGCTCAAACCATTGGAAGCCATGGCGCAGCAGCGACTGGTTGCCGCATCAGATGTTGGCGGCCATCGTGAACTGATCCAAGACGGGGTGACCGGAGCCCTGTTTGCCCCTGACGAACCCCAGGCCATCGCCGATTCACTCGCCAGCCTCGCCAGCCATCGCGAGGGTTGGGATGCGATCCGTCAGCGCGCCGCCAGCCATGTTTCCCAGCAGCATGACTGGGCCCGCAACATTCATCGTTATCAAAGCGTTTACCATCATTTGCTAGCCAATGTGCCGAATGGACCAGTCCCCGAAGCTGCATAGGCGCAGCATCAGGCCTGGACCGACCGAAACAACAGGGATGGAAAGCAGGACCATGGTACAAACGGACAAGCGCAAGGCTGGGGGCAAACCCCCGATCAGCGCACACCCGGTATTCCCGGTCATCGTCGCGCTATGGTTTGCCGCCCTGTTCGGGATTGGCAGCATGGTCTTGCCAACGATCCTGATCGAGAAAATCGTCGTCGCTCTCGGGCTGCCCGCGATCATCAGTTCCGCGGCACCGCCGATCGGCTTTACCGCACGGTTGCTGATTGCGCTGGTTGCAGCCGTGATCGGCGGCGCTGGCGGGATGTTTATCGCCCGCAAGATTGTCACCAGCCAGGCTGACGAAACCCCGCGCAAGCGCACGCCATCGCGCAATGCGGCTGACAAGCACCCTGACGCACCGGCCAAGAAGCCGATTTTCGCCACGCGTGAGCTGGGCGAAGAGGGCCTTGGCCCGGTAGAAGACGAATGGGATGCCGGGAGCGACACTATTGATGATGCGTCCAGCGAGCAGGGCAATATCCCTGGCCGTCGCCGCGCCCTTTCTGTGACTGAAGAAGCCGGTCGCAGCGAATATCTCGAAGCCGTGCCGGTTCCGGGCGAAGAATTCGTCGCCGAAGCGCAGGACGAGCCGCTCGATCTGCTTGCAGAGGAAGCCCGCGACGACGCCGATCACGAAATTGAGCCGGTTGTGGCCGACGATAGCTCTGCTGAACCAGCCGGGATTGATCTGTCTGCTCTTACCGTCGGCACCGATTCTCCTTCCGAAGACGGTGAATCGCGGGCCCCACAGCCCAGCATAGACTTTCATAAGGAAGCCGAGATGGACGCTCCACGACAAGTGTTCGGACGCGCGCAACCCTTCATGTCGGCTTCTGATGATGCCGGGATCGAAGCAACGCCGACGACCGAGGACGTTCCGATGAACGAAGCCAAAGGCGAAAGCCCCGAGGACACTGGCGCCATGGCCTATAATCCCTTCGCAGACCGGGCAGAGAACCCCGATGCGGTGGAAGCGGATCAAATCGAACCGGAAGCGGTTGAAGCCACTTATGAAGCCGCTCCGGTCGCGGCAGCACCGGTTGAATCAGCACCGGCGCAGCCCGCTGCCGCACCGCTGGCCGGGCTGACGATGTCGGAGTTGGTGGAACGCTTCGCGCGGTCGATGCAGATCAAATCCGAAGCCCGCGCGGCCGAACAGGCCACACCACTGGTTTTCAAGCGCAATACCGAGGAAGCACCTGCAGCTGCCAAGGTCGATGCCGAGGCCGAAGAAGGGTTTGCTGCGCAGGATGCAGTCGAAGACACTCCCGTTGTAGCCGAGCCATTGGACAACATGCCGGCAGGGCCAAGCTTCGTCGAAGCCGCTGCCGTGCAAGAATCGCCAGCAGCGCCCGAGGCCGCGCCCACGTTCGCAGCTTATGCGCCAGACAGCAGCCAGGATCAGCCCGAGGCAGAACTGGTGCCCAGCGCCCTACGCCCGCTTGATCTGGCTGGCATGGAAGATGACGAGCCCGAAGATTCCATCGACGAACTTGAGCTTGGTGCAGGTGATCTGGGTCGGCTGTTCAAACAGCAGAGCGGCGAGACTGCGCCTTTCGCACCACCGGAACAGCCCGTTGCGGAGACCGGGTCGGCTGAGCAACCACGCCAGGTTTTCACTCCCGATGCGGTTGAGATCCATGAGCCCGAAGGGGAAGACGAAAGCGAGCAGGAAGACGATTTCAGCTCACTGCTCGAAATGAAACACGCCTTGTCCGCGAACCGGCAGGAAACTGTCCGGATCGAGGATGACACACCTGAGGCTGGAGGCCAGGGGCCCGAAGCTGTTGTGGTCTTCCCCGGCCAGGATGCACCGGCAATTCCGGCAGCCTCACCTGTTGCAAGCGACCCGTTCGCTCCTCCTGCCGAGGGCCGCCTCTTCGATGCACCCGCCGATGCACAAGACCGCAAAGCCGGATTCGCAGCGGCTCCCTCGACAGCACCGGGCCAAGTGGCAAGCGACCCGGCCGAAACCGAACAGGCCCTGCGCGACGCACTCGAGAAGCTGCAACGGATGAGCGGCGCCGCCTGAGACGAGCTACGCATCCGTATTCATTCCTTTACGGAATCATCACTCTAGCAAGCGCCCCGCCCTCACCGGCGGGGCGTTCTTGCTTGGGGTGAAGAGTTTCTTGCATCCTTCGCACTTGCAATAAACATATCCTGTCTGCAAAAGGAGGCTTCGCGAAAGTTTCGGTCCGGCCAAGCCGTCGAGACGCGTGCTTCATTGCCGCGCCCCGCAGGGAAGGGTGCGCGCGGCATCTGACAGGAATGGAACTATGGCTTACCCCGCTTCGCAGGGCCTCTACGATCCGCGCAATGAACATGACGCCTGCGGCGTCGGCTTTGTGGCGCATATCAAGGGTGAGCGGAGCCATGACATCGTGCAGCAAGCGCTGCAGATCCTTGAAAATATCGACCATCGCGGTGCCGTTGGCGCCGATCCGCTGCTGGGCGATGGTGCTGGAATCCTTCTGCAAATTCCCGATCCGTTGCTGCGCAAATGGGCCGATGCGAACGCGGTAACCCTGCCTCAGCCGGGTGATTATGCGGTTGCCATGTGCTTCCTGCCGCAAGACGAAGACGCGCGCGATTTTGTCACCGCGCAGCTGGAAAAATTCGTCGCCAAGGAAGGCCAGACCGTGATCGGCTGGCGCGATGTGCCACTGACCATGGACGGGCTGGGCAAGGCCGTGATCGATTCGATGCCGGTGATCCGCCAATGCATTGTCGGGCGCGGCGCGAATTGCGCGGACCAGGACGCGTTCGAGCGCAAGCTGGTGGTGATTCGCAAGCAGACGCTCAACCCGCTTAAGAAACAGGCCCAGAAACTGGTCATGCCGGCACTGGCCGAAAGCTATATGCCCAGCTTCTCCTCGCGAACCATCGTGTACAAAGGCTTGCTTTTGGCGAACCAGGTTGGTTCGTTTTATGATGATTTGCGTGATCCGGATTGCCAGTCTGCGCTCGGGCTGGTGCACCAACGCTTTTCGACCAACACTTTCCCCAGCTGGCGGCTCGCCCACCCCTATCGCTTCATGGCGCATAACGGGGAAATCAACACCGTTCGCGGCAATGTGAACTGGATGAACGCCCGCCGCCGCACGATGGAAAGCGAGCTGCTGGGTCCGGACCTCGACAAGATGTGGCCGCTGATCCCGCACGGCCAGTCCGATACGGCCTGCCTCGACAACGCGCTCGAGCTGCTGCTGGCGGGCGGATACAGCCTCGCCCATGCGATGATGATGCTGATGCCCGAAGCATGGGCGCAGAACCCGCTGATGGAGCCGAGCCGCCGCGCATTTTACGAGTATCATGCCGCGCTGATGGAGCCATGGGATGGCCCGGCCGCTGTGGCCTTTACCGATGGCCGCCAGATCGGCGCGACGCTGGACCGCAACGGCCTGCGCCCGGCCCGTTTTTGTGTCACCAAGGATGATCTGATCTGCCTCGCGTCCGAAAGCGGCGTGCTGCCTTTTGCCGAGGAAGACATCACCCGCAAATGGCGCCTCCAGCCGGGCAAGATGCTGCTGATCGATCTTGAAGAAGGTTGCATCATCGAGGATGCCGAGCTGAAAGCGCAGCTCTCTGCTGAAGAGCCCTATGCCGACTGGCTCGACACCGCGCAGTACAAGCTGGAAGACCTCGAGGTGGTCGATCCGGAATTCGAGGAACTCCCGCAAGACGAGAACATGGAGACGCCCACGCTGCTCCAGGCGCAGCAAGCGTTCGGCTATACGCAGGAAGACATCACCCGCTTCCTCGAACCGATGGCGACCAAGGGCGACGATCCGCTCGGGTCCATGGGCACCGACACACCGATTGCGGTCCTCTCGCAGAAGAGCCGCTTGCTCTACGACTATTTCAAGCAGAACTTCGCGCAGGTCACCAACCCGCCGATCGATCCGATCCGCGAAGAACTGGTGATGAGCCTGCTGTCGATGATCGGCCCGCGCCCCAACTTGCTGGGCCGTGATCCGGGTACGCACAAGCGGCTCGAAGTCAGCCAGCCGATCCTGACCAATGAAGACCTGGCCAAGATCCGATCGGTCGAGACGTCACTCGACGGCGCGTTTCGCACAGAAACGGTCGACATCACCTGGGATGCCTCGACCGGGGCCGAAGGGCTGGAGATCGCGCTCAAGGAAATGTGTTGGGCCGCGACCGAGGCGGTGCTGCTCGATCACAATATCCTGATCCTGTCCGACCGGGCCCAGAATGAAGATCGTATACCGATCCCCGCCTTGCTCGCCACCGCAGCCGTGCATCATCATCTGGTGCGTCAGGGACTGCGGATGCAAACCGGGCTGGTGATCGAAACCGGCGAAGCGCGCGAGGTGCATCATTATTGCGTGCTCGCAGGCTATGGCGCGGAAGCGATCAACCCCTATGTCGCCTTCGAAACGCTGGAAGATTTGCGCCAGCGCAAGCTGACCAATCTGGCCGCCGAAGAAGTCCAGGCGAACTACATCAAAGCCGTCGGCAAGGGCATCCGCAAGGTCATGTCCAAGATGGGGATCAGCACTTACCAGTCTTACTGCGGAGCGCAGATTTTCGATGCTGTCGGCCTGTCGACTGATTTCATCACAAACTATTTCAAGGGCACGGCCACCACCATTGAGGGAATCGGCCTGGCCGAAGTGGCCGAAGAAGCCGTGCGCCGCCACGAAATTGCCTATGGCAATGATCCGATCCACCGCGAGATGCTGGATATCGGCGGCATTTACCAATACCGCCTGCGCGGTGAGGATCACGCCTGGACGCCGACCAATGTCGCCGCCCTGCAGCATGCCGTGCGCGGCAATGATGCCAAGAATTACGATGAATTTGCGAAAAGCGTGAACGAACAGTCCGAACGTCTGCTGACCATTCGCGGGCTGATGGAACTGGAAAAAGCCGAACAGCCGATCGCGCTCGACGAGGTCGAGCCGGCGGCAGAAATCGTCAAGCGTTTCAGCACCGGTGCGATGAGCTTTGGCTCGATCAGCCACGAAGCGCATTCAACTCTGGCGATCGCCATGAACCGCATCGGTGGCCGCTCCAACACCGGCGAAGGCGGGGAAGAACCCGCCCGTTTCACGCCGCTGGACAATGGCGATTCCATGCGTAGCCGGATCAAGCAGGTCGCCTCTGGTCGCTTCGGAGTGACCACGGAATACCTCGTCAATTCAGACGATATCCAGATCAAGATGGCGCAGGGCGCAAAGCCCGGCGAGGGTGGCCAGTTGCCCGGCCACAAGGTCGACAAGCGCATCGGCGCCGTGCGCCATTCGACCCCGGGTGTCGGCCTGATTTCTCCACCACCGCACCATGATATCTATTCGATCGAAGATCTCGCGCAGCTGATCCACGACCTCAAGAATGTGCAACCGGACAGCCGTATCTCGGTCAAGCTGGTGTCCGAAGTGGGCGTGGGAACGGTCGCTGCCGGCGTCTCCAAAGCACGCGCTGACCATGTCACAATTTCGGGTTATGAGGGCGGGACCGGCGCGTCGCCGCTGACCAGCCTGACGCATGCCGGTTCCCCATGGGAAATCGGCCTTGCCGAAACACAACAGACATTACTGCTCAACGATTTGCGCAGCCGCATTGCCGTGCAGGTCGATGGCGGCCTGCGCACCGGTCGCGACGTTGCCATTGGTGCTTTGCTGGGCGCGGATGAATTCGGCTTTGCCACGGCCCCGTTGATCGCCGCAGGCTGTATCATGATGCGCAAGTGCCATCTCAACACTTGCCCGGTTGGCGTGGCGACACAGGATCCGGAATTGCGCAAACGCTTCACCGGCACACCCGAGCATGTGATCAATTACTTCTTCTTCGTGGCCGAGGAACTGCGCCAGATCATGGCGGAAATGGGCTTCCGCACAGTCGAAGAAATGGTCGGCCGGGTCGACAAGCTCGATATGCGCCGGGTCCATCGCCACTGGAAAGCCAACGGGGTCGACCTGTCGCGCCTGCTTCACGAAGTCGATTTGCCCGAGGGTGCTTCGCTCCACCATACAGAAGTGCAGGATCACGGGCTCGACGCGGCCATGGATGTCGAACTGATCAAGGCATGCCAGCCTGCTATCCGCGATGGCGAACCAGTCGTGCTCGATCGTGAGATCCGCAATGTAAACCGCACCGTCGGCACCATGCTGTCGGGCGAAATCGCCAAAGCTTACGGCCATGCCGGGCTCAAGCCCGATACGATCCGCATCAACCTGACCGGGGTCGCCGGCCAGAGCTTTGCCGCCTGGCTCGCCCACGGCGTTACGCTCGATCTGACAGGCGATGCCAATGACTATGTCGGCAAGGGCCTGAGCGGGGGCCGGATCATCGTCAAGCAACCCCATGGCGTCGATCGCGCACCGGCGGAGAACATTATCGTCGGCAACACCGTGCTTTACGGCGCAATCGCAGGCGAAGCCTATTTCCAGGGCGTTGCCGGCGAACGGTTTGCGGTGCGCAATTCAGGGGCCCTCGCAGTGGTCGAGGGCGCAGGGGATCACTGCTGCGAATATATGACTGGCGGCGTAGTGGTGGTGCTGGGCAAAACCGGGCGCAATTTCGCTGCCGGGATGAGCGGCGGGATCGCTTATGTACTGGACGAGAACGGCAGCTTTGCGGACCTCGTCAATCCGGCCCAGGTTGAACTGGAACGGATCACGGGCGAACCCGATGCCGATGAAGGCACAGGCCGACCGCGCCAGCGCTCTGCCAGCATACATGATTTCGGCATGGGCGACATGCTGCGCCACGATGCCGAGCGGCTGAGAATTCTGGTCGAACGGCACAAGTTGCATACCGGCTCTGCCAAGGCAGCCGAGCTGCTGGAGGACTGGGATGCCAGCCTCGCCAAATTCGTCAAAGTCATGCCAACCGATTACCGCCGCGCATTGAAGCAGCTCGAGGACGAGCGGCTCGAAGCCGAAACGGTCGCCGCGGAATAAGGGTCAGAAGAAATGGGCAAGGAAACAGGCTTCCTCGAACTGGACCGTCGTGAACGGGATTATCTCGATCCTGCAGAACGGCTGACCAATTACCGCGAATTTATTGTCGAGCCGCCCGAAAGCGAGCTCGCCGCGCAGGCCAGCCGCTGCATGAATTGCGGCATCCCGTATTGTCACAATGGTTGCCCGGTGAACAACATCATCCCGGACTGGAACCACCTGGTCTATGAAGGCGACTGGAAGAACGCGCTGCATGTGCTGCATTCGACCAACAATTTCCCCGAATTCACCGGCCGTATCTGCCCCGCCCCGTGCGAGGCGGCCTGCACGCTCAACATCACCGACCAGCCGGTGACGATCAAAAGCATCGAGGCAGCAATCATTGATCGCGGTTGGAAGGAAGGCTGGGTCAAGCCGGAGCCTGCCGCTAAGGAAACCGGCAAGTCGGTCGCAGTAATCGGGTCTGGCCCGGCAGGACTGGCCTGCGCGCAGCAACTGGCCCGCGCCGGCCATGCCGTGACTGTGTTCGAGAAGAACGACCGGATCGGCGGATTGCTGCGGTACGGCATCCCCGACTTCAAGATGGAAAAACACCTGATCAACCGTCGCGCGGTGCAGATGGAAGCCGAAGGCGTGACCTTCAAAACCAGTGCTGAAGTGGGCGTGGAAGTCAGTTTCAAGGCATTGCAGGAAAACTTCGATGCCGTTGTCCTGTCAGGCGGGGCAGAAGAAGCGCGTGCCTTGGATATTCCCGGGGCCGAGATGGATGGCGTGCGCCTGGCGATGGAATTCCTGACCCAGCAGAACAAGCGCAATGCCGGCGACGACGAAGTGCGCGCCGCACCGCGCGGCACGCTCACCGCGACGGACAAGCATGTGATCGTGATCGGCGGCGGCGATACCGGCAGCGATTGCGTGGGCACATCCAACCGGCAAGGCGCGAAGAGCGTGACCCAGCTGGAAATCATGCCCAAGCCACCCGAGCATGAAGACAAGGCGCTGACCTGGCCCGACTGGCCGCTCAAACTGCGCACTTCCTCCAGCCATGAAGAGGGTGTGGAGCGTGACTGGTCGGTCCTGACCAAGCGGGTGATCGGCGATGGCGAAATCATGACCGGTCTCGAATGCGTCAAGATCGAGTGGAAGGACGGCCAGATCCAGGAAATCGAAGGCAGCGAGTTTACCCTGCCGGCGGACCTGATCCTGCTTGCCATGGGCTTCACCGGTCCGAAAAAGCGCGGCTTGCTCGACAAGGCCGGGGTCGAACTGACCCAGCGCGGCAATGTCGAGGCCAATAAAGACGATTACGCCACCAGCGAGCCGGGTGTTTACGCCTGCGGCGACATGCGACGCGGGCAGAGCCTCGTCGTCTGGGCGATCCGCGAAGGGCGCCAGTGCGCCCGCTCTGTCGACACAGCGTTAATGGGTGTTAGTGATTTGCCACGGTAAAGGCTTGTCACATAAGTGGAATCCGCTAGACCAAGACTTCGATCGCACAACCAGTAAGTGTAACGAATAGTTGCACAATTGAGGAGGGGACTAGCGTTGCAGCTGCGCGTTACTGTTCTTGCGTGCGTCTTCGTTTCGGCATTGTTGGGATCGTCGACCCTCTTCGCGCAGGAAAGCGAGGAAGAAGCGCCCTCCAAACCCGAGGTCGAATTCGTCTGGTCCCAATTCGTCGCCTCCTCGATCATCGAAGGCGGGGATAGCGATCCGGTCTATGGTGGCCGGGTGGACATCTATGCCGAAGTACCCGGCAGTGCGATCGGGCTCGACGATTCCATCACCATCGATATCCATCCCGAGTTTCGCTACGGCACCGGCGTCAATGGCGATATCGGCCTGCTGCCGAGCCAGACCGGGCTGTTCTATCCGGCCGATGACGGCGAGGAATTCGATCTTTCGGTGAGCGTCACCAAGCGCTGGAAATCGGGCACCACTTTGCAAGTCGGCAAGGTCAACGTTCTCGATATCGCCCAGGGTCTGCCAGTGGTCGGTGGCGGCGGGATCGAGGGCTTCCAGAACCTCGCCTTTGCCCTGCCGCCCAGCACCATCGTGCCGCAGGAACTGGTCGGCGCCCTGCTGACCGTGCCCACCAAGAAAGCGCTCTATCGCCTGTGGGTCTTCGATCCCGAACTGCGGACCCAGGACAGCGGTCTGGAAGATCCGTTCTCGACCGGGGTCGGCGCGCTCGCTTCGGTCACCTTCCCGGTCAAGCTGGGTGGAGAGCCGGGCTATTACGCCGTCAAGCTGGCTGGCACCACCCGAACGGGCCCGCCGGTCGAGGTCCTGCCCTCGGTACTCGTTCCTCCAGCAGGGGCCAATTTCGGTCGCAAGAAAGGCACTGCCAGCATCGTCCTTGCCGGCTACCAGTTTCTCGACACATACGAAGATGCGCCGGGCAAGGGCTGGGGCGTATTCGGGCAGGTCTTCTTTTCCGATGGTGATCCCACCCCGCTGGATGTCAGTGGCTTCTTCGGCGTTTCGGGCAATCCCAAATTCCGCCCGCAAGACCGTTTCGGTGTCGCATGGTTCCGCTATTCGCTTAGCGACGGGCTGGTGCGCGATCTCGACCACGTGCTGGCATTCGAGGATGAAGAGGGCATCGAGGCGTTCTACACATTCGAAGTCGCCAAGCCGCTACGGATCACCGCAGACGTGCAATATATCGATAGTTCGATCAAAAGTCGCAAGCCGGGCTGGGTCTTGAGCTTGCGCGCAGTGACCCGGTTTTGAAGGCGCGCCGCGCCTTTGCGATTGCGGGTGTTTCCCTGCTGCTGGCCGCCTGCGCGCACTTGCCCGAGACACCGCGGGCTGGCGAAAGCCCTGTCGCCACCACGCAAGAATCCCCCTCCGAATTTGTCGGTGCGTACAACGGCAACAGCTTCGAGACCGCGATGGGCATGCTGGTCGAGGCCGACGGAACCTTCCGCTGGGGCCTGTCGGTCGGTGGGCTGGATATGCGGGCCAGCGGCACGTGGGAGGAGCGCGACGGCACCCTCCTGCTCACTTCAACACCCACACCGGTGGCGCCCGAGTTTGCCTGGTCGGGGCTGGAGCAGACACCGGATGGCCCTTTGGTGAGAATTGTCCGGGCATCGGACGGCGAGCCCTTTCAATATGCCAGTGCTACGCTTGAATGCAGCGACGGGAAAAGGGTTGGCGACCAGGTCATGAACGAAGGCTGGTCGCCCGATCCGGGAGCGTGCCCCGACCCGGTTGCGGTCCGCCTCCGCTTGAGCATGTATGATATCGTGTCGGAACGCTACGATCTGGCCGCGTTAGGATGGTCGCCGGGCATGACGGCCCGGTTTGAATTCCGCCGCAATGATTTGGGCGTTGCTGATTTCACCGGCGCCACGGGCAGGCTTGAAGACGGCATGCTGAAGCTGGAAGGCGCGCGCTGGCCGCTGGAAATGCGAAAAATGCCCCCACGCGAAGCCCAGCCCTGACGAACGCCCTACTGGCCGCGTCCGCGCGCCTGCACCTGGGCCCGGCGCGCTTCGACTTCTTCGGGTGAGACTTGCGCATTGGCAGCACTCGAGAGCGCGTTTTCCAACGCCATTCCGTCGGCAAAGCTGGTCGCGTAGCCATCGTCGATCAACCGCTTGTATCGCGCCAGGAAAGCAGGATCGATGCCCGCCATATCGGCTGCAAGGCTACGAGCCAGCGGCATCAATTCTGCAGGCGCGACGACATGGTTCACGAGCCCCCATCCGCGCGCGGTTTCAGCGTCGAGGAAATTGCCGGTAAAGCTCAGCTCTTTCGCCCGGCTGATCCCTATCATCCGGCTGAGTTTCTGGGACAGGCCCCAGCCGGGCACGATCCCGACCCGGGCATGGGTATCGGCGAAACGGGCCTGCGTGCTGGCGACCAGTACATCGCACGCAATCGCTACTTCGAAACCTCCGGTAATGGCCACTCCATTGATCGCACCGATCACCGGCTTGCGGCATAGTTCGATCGCCTTGACCGGGTTCTCGTCGGCACCTTCGGCATTGGCGGCGCCCAATGCGCCCGGCTCCGATCCCAATTCCTTCAGATCGAGGCCGGCAGTAAAGGCCCGCTCGCCCGCGCCGGTCAGGATCACAGCCCGCACAGTTTCATCCCCATCAACCTGTTTCATCACGTGATAGAGCCGGTGCCGTAGTGCTTTGCTGAGGGCGTTCATGGCCTCGGGGCGATTGAGTGTGACGGTGGCAATCCCGTCTTCGATGTCCAGCAAGACCGTTTCAGCGCTCATTCGAAAATTCCCTCTGCTAACCAGTGTGCCGCCCTTAACTTTGGCGCGTTGCAGGTCCATCATGCCAGTTGCAGCAAGGCGGGCAAGAGCTTGTGTATGTCTGTGGAAGGGGGGATGCCGGCCATGCAATCAATCGAGGAGTTGGCCCTGGCATTGCTGGTGATGGCAATGGCCTTCATCATGGGCTTTGCTATCCGGCGGGGCAGTATCTGCCTGGTCGAGGCATCGATGTTGCTGGTGGTAAAGCGGCGCAGCCTGCGGTTGCGGGCCTTTGCGATTGCCCTGGGGGCCGCCGGGCTGGTGATCATTCCGCTGGCCTGGCTGATTCCGGGCACCGTCATGCTCTATCCGACCTGGGGCGTGACCGGGCAACTGGTTGCTGCTGCCGCCCTGTTTGCCTTGGGTGCCCGGATCAATGGCGGGTGCGCCTTTGGCACGCTGTCACGGCTGAGCGTGGGCAATCTCAGTTATGGTGCCACATTGGTGGGGGCGGTTGGCGGTGCGACCCTGATTGATCCGGCTTCCGAACCTTCGGCGGCGACTTCGCAGCTTGGTACACCGGGCTGGCCGGGCATCGCGGCAATCGTGCTTTTCCTCGTGTTGATCTGGCCGGCGCTCAAGATGGCAACACTTGGTAATCTTCACGCTGCCCTGACCAGGCGGGAAACCTTGCTACGCCCGACCGCCGCGATGCTGGTGATCGGCCTGGTGGGCGGGGCCCTGTTCGCACTGGCCCAGAGCTGGACCTATCTCAGCGTGCTGGCGGCAGAAAGCCGGTACTGGGCAGGCCATGCCTCCGAAAAAGAGGGCCTGCGCGCTGTGGTGGGCTGTTGCGCCCTTTTGGCTGGTGCATTGTTTGCAGCCCACCGCTCCGGCCGGTTCCGGCTGCGCTGGCCCAGTGCCGCCGGTCTGGCCAGGCATGGGTTGGGCGGCGTGATCATGGGATCGGCGGCAGCCTCTATCCCGGGCAGCAATGGTGTGCTGCTGTTGTTCGGAATTCCATCAGGCTCGGTCAGCGCTTTCGTGGCCTATGCCGTGATGAGCGTGGTGCTGATGGCGAGCTTTGTTCCGGCCCGGATCAGGCAGGCCCAATCTAGGCAGGATCGTTCGCGCAGCTAACGCAGCGTGGCACGCTGGGATCGTGCCGCAGCCGTTGTTCGGCGATCTCCTCGCCGCAATGCGCGCAATAGCCCCATTCGCCTTCTTCCAGCCGGGCGAGGGCCGCTGTAATCCGCGCTCGTTCCGCAGTACGGCGGCGTTCCTGTGCTTGCGCCATCGCCTGTTGCTGCATGGCGTCCATCCGGCTGAGCCGGCCGACACTGTCCTGCTGCAAGGTCACCGGTTCGCGCCCCTCGGCGCTGATCCGGTCTTCCTGTTCCAGTTCGGCCTGGCGCGTGCGCAACGCAGTGCGGGCTTCTTCCTCGGTCATCGGGAAACAGCTTTCCTACACTGCGGCGGCAGAGGCAAGCTTGCCCCGTGTTCGTGCCGCCCGTTCCGCCCTCTCTCTACACATTGGCGAAAAGTCACACTTCGTATGCCACGCAGAAGCGCAAAGCCTCGCATTCACGCCGGCTGGAGTGGAAAGTCACGAGTTTCGCAAGCGCAGTTGGCGTTCCAACTCTAGCCCGACCCAGCCGGATCAAGGGCCCAATCCACAGCGCCGCGTCCCTTCGCCTCCAAAAACGCATTCGCCTGACTGAATGGCTTCGATCCGAAGAAACCGCGATAGGCCGACAGCGGGCTGGGATGCGGCGATCGCAGGACCAGATGGGCCCCGGATTGCAAGGCCGCGATCTTGCTTGCCTTCTTCTGCGCATGGCTGCCCCACAGGATGAAGACGCTTGGCACATCGCGCCCGGCAACGGCAGCGACAGCGGCATCGGTAATCGCCTCCCAACCGCGCCCGGAATGGCTTGCGGCCTTGTGCGCCTCCACTGTCAGCGAGGTATTGAGCAGCAACACGCCTTGCCGCGCCCACGCCTCCAGATTGCCATGCGCAGGAGCCGCAAGGCCTACATCGCTCTCCAGCTCCTTGTAGATGTTGGCCAGCGAAGGCGGCACTTTCACGCCCTCTGGCACCGAGAAAGACAGGCCATGCGCTTGCCCCGGCCCGTGATACGGATCCTGCCCCAGGATCACGACTTTCACATCTTGGAGCGGGGTGAGGTCGAGCGCGCGCAACCGCATGCCGCGGGGCGGATAGACCGCCTTACCTGCTTCTTCTTCGGCCCGCAGCCAGCCGCCAAGCTGGCGTGCTTCGGGCGTGGCAAGAACGGGCTCCAGCGCGTCGCGCCAGCTTTCGGGAACTCTATCCGACATATCCGCCACGCTACGCGTGGCTGCATTGCTTCGCCAAGTCCCCTTCCCCTCTTTCCCCAATCCGCCTAGAGCGCTGGCATATGGCTGTACATTTTCACGAAGAAGACCTTCCCGCAGGCGTGCTGGCCGGAGATGCTCCGCTGGCAGTCGATACCGAAACTATGGGCCTGATCACCCGCCGGGACCGGCTGTGCATCGTTCAGATCAGCGATGGCAGCGGGGACGAGCATCTTGTCCGTTTCGGGCCCGACAGCGCGTACGACGCACCCAACCTCAAGGCCCTGCTGGCCGACAAGAGCCGGGTCAAGCTGTACCATTTTGCCCGTTTCGACCTGGCCGCGATCGAGCATTATCTCGGCGTCGAAGCTTCGCCTGTCTTCTGCACCAAGATCGCCAGCAAGATGACCCGCACCTATACCGACCGGCACGGGCTCAAGAATCTGGTCGAGGAATTGCTGGGCGAAACGATTTCCAAGCAACAGCAAAGCTCCGACTGGGGCGCGCCGGACATCAATGAAGCGCAACGCGATTATGCTGCCAGCGACGTACGCTTCCTGCACCGGATGCGCGAAATCCTGATCACCCGCCTCGAACGCGAAGGGCGGATGGATATGGCGCAGGCCTGTTTCGATTTCCTCCCGACCCGCGCCCGGCTCGACCTGGCCGGATGGGAAGATCACGACATATTCAGCCATATGTGAGCACTGGCCAATCCATGGGAACCCAACGCCGCATCGAAACGCAAGACGCCAGGGAGCTCCGCCGCGGGCGCCAGGCCTTTGCTGCGCCGGGCGGGTTTCATGACAAGCTAGTGAAGTTTCTGGCCGCTGCCCTGCCTATGGGTGTGGGTGTAATCGCAGCCCTCATGATTATCACGCCGCTGAGCCCCCGGGGCGAAGTATCCTTTCTGCTCGACCGGGACTCGGTCGCCGTCATCACTGAACGGCTGCGAATCGACAATGCGCTCTATCGTGGATCAGATGATCAGGGTCGCCCGTTCTCGTTGACAGCTGACGAGGCCGTCCAGCAATCGAGCGCCGAAGGGATCGTGCGGTTGCAAGATGTCGTCGCTCGGCTGCTGCTGGAAGAAGGCCCTGCCCGGCTGACTGCCGAGGGCGGAGCTTACACGATCGAGAAAGAGCAATTGGCTGTCGACGGTCCGCTGCGTCTGGTTGCGGCCGATGGTTATCGTTTCGTCGCCAAGGGTGTTTCAATCGATCTTGCTGCCAAGCGCCTGGTCGGGAATGATGGTGTCGAAGGCGCCATTCCGGCGGGCACGTTTTCTGCCAACCGGCTCGAAGCCGACCTGTCCGCCCGCACCATCGCCCTGGACGGCAATGCCCGCCTGCGCATGGTGCCGGGCGAATTGAGGATACCGTGATGATGTCGCTAACCCGCCGCACCCTGCAATCCTTCGCCATCGGCTTCGCCCTGACCTGCACCGTTGTGGGCGGAATCCAGTTGCAGGCCCAAGCCATCGCTGGCCACAATTCGAATGCGCCGGTCAACTACGCAGCCAACCGGATTGAGCTGCAGGATCGCCAGAACCGGGTCGTGCTGTCGGGCAATGTCCAGATCGACCAGGCCAATCTGCGCCTGCGGGCGGCCCGTACCATCGTCAATTACAGCGATGCCGGCTCGCTTAGCATCCAACGCATCATGGCCACCGGCGGGGTCACGGTCACGCGCGGGAACGAAACTGCGCGCGGTGAAGTCGCCGTGTATGATTTCAACCGCCGCATCATCACCATGGCTGGCAATGTCCGGTTGAACCGCGGGGGCGACACGCTCAATGGCGGGCGACTGGTAATCGATTTGCGCTCTGGCGTGTCGAGCGTCGATGGCCGGGCATCCGGTTCCTCCTCGGTCTCTGCCGAACCGCAGGTCCAGGAAAGTGGCGGGCGCGTGACTGGCTCCTTCTCCGTCCCGGAAAATTGAGGCTGCGGCGCGATGCGCCTGCCTGATCTGCGGCGGTTCCTGCTCGGGCTGATGGGGCCCCAAATCGATAGCGATTTTGCGGGCCAGCTTTCGTCCGATGGCTGGAGAAAACTCAACGAAATCGCCGCACAGCACCGGTTGCAGCCCCACCTACACGCACGAGTCACCAGAGGCGAAATCGCGTTGGACGTGCCCGGCGCAATCCGGGACAGCTGGCAGGTGGCCCACCGCAGAAATGCCCTGCGCACCCTGTCCCAGCGCCGGTCGCTGGCGCAGGTTCATGACATCCTGTCGGATGCCGGAATCGCCTGTGTTGCCCTCAAGGGCGCATGCCTCGCCTGGAACCACTATCCCGCCGCAGCAGAACGCCCGATGCGGGACATTGACGTCCTGATCCCGCCGGATCGTATTCTTGAGGCGTTGGCACTTCTGTCCGAGCACGGCTTGCGTCAGGAAAGCGCATCGGCCCGGACGCCGGAGGAGGCGTTGGAGCACGACAAGCATCTCCCCCCGATGGTCGATGCCGACGGCACCCGGTTCGAATTGCACATGCGACTGTGGGAAAAGGACAGCTCGATCGACTGGTGGATGCCAGCGCCCGAAGATCAGGCAATTCTCGCGCGAGCCGAGCCCCCGCAGGCCGAGGACCCGGTCCTGTCGCCCTGTGCCGAGGATATGCTGGTCCATCTCATTATCCACGCAAGCTTCAGCAACCGGTTGAATGGCGGCCCTTTGCTGCTGGCGGATATTGAATATCTCTTGAGTAAGCACAGCATTGTCTGGCCAGCTTTCTGGGAACGGTCCCGAGCTGGCAGGTGGGAGCGGGGCGCGGCGCTCGTCCTCGCTCTTGTCGACCGGTGGCGGCAACCGGGATTGCTCGAGGCTAGCCAATGCTCCCTAATGACCGAAAGCGACATTCTCGACGCAGCGCCAGATTTGCTGTTGCAGGACCTTAACCAACGCAAGACGATCGGACTGGTTGCGGGCTTTGCCGCCGCGTTTGAGACTGGCGGAGTAAAGAACGGAGGCAGGAAGTTTCTTGCGCGTCTGCTCGGGGCCGGGCGCGGGCGCCATGCACCAGAGCAAAGCGACACAGTCGAGAACGGCTATGGGCGCTGGCTTTCCTCTCGTCTGGGAGAGAGCCTGACAGCATGGACCGACCCGGATGTCCGGCGGATTGCTGCAAAGACCCGCGCATTGGGTACGTGGCTGTCGGATGGGGACGGGTCGCGTCCATGACTTGCCCCGCAGCCCAGACCCGATAGGCTCACCCGATGCGGCTGCTCCACGCCTTTGCCAGCAATGCCATCGGGCAGGTCGCGACCATCGGAATCGCCCTCGCGACCGTGCCGCTGTTCACCTCTGCATTCGGAACCGAGCGCTATGGCTGCTACCTGCTGCTGCTAGCCTTCCAACCCTATTTCGCGATCCATCAGCTGGCTGCCGCCCGTTTGGTCACGGTCGCATCTGCAAAGCAGGAACTCGGCGATGACAGCGCTCCGGTCATGCTGCGATCGATCCTGCTGTGCGGTATCGGCCTCAGCGCTTTGTTCACGGCCCTGTTCTTCTTCGCCTACCCCTGGTTCTCGGCCCGCTTCAGCGGGGACACTGCCGTCGTGCCGGAAGTCGGCGACGCATGGGTCTGGGCCGCAGCACTCATACTTCTCAACACCGTCACACTGCTCCAGAACCACCAGCTCGACGGTCTCAAACGCTTCGCCGCGTCCAATGTCCTGACCAATACGGGCAACCTCCTCGCCTTGCTGTTGCCGCTTGCACCCGGCTTGTATGACGGGTCTTTTGATCGTCTCGTTATGGCCATCGCAATTGCCCGGCTGGTGCAGGCCGGCATCGGCTGGTGCTTGCTGCCCCGCACCCCGTGGTGGCGCGATACGGGCAAGCTCATGCATGAATGGGCGCACCATGCAGGCCAGTTCGGCTGGCTCACGCTCTCTGCCCTGTGCAATGCAGCGATTGTCACGATCGACCGGATCCTCTTGGGCCTGACCTACTCCGCAACAGCGCTCTATTTCTACGCCGTGCCGGTGGGCGTCGCGGGCCGGTTCGTCGTGCTGGCAGCGGCATTGGGCCGTGCCATGGGGCCTGATTTCGCAACCGCGCGGCACGAACGATCTGTTGAGCTCGCGCGCGAAGCGAACCACGCGGTCCTGGCGACAATGCTGCTCTTTGCTCTGCCCTTGTCGTTCTTCGCGTATGATTTGCTAGCATTGTGGGTGGGGACCGCATTCGCTGACCAAAGCACACCGATCTTTCGCCTCGCCATGGTCGGGTTGATCGGCATGAGCATCTCGCAAGCCCCTTCGATCCTTCTCCATTCGACCGGACGCGCGCAGCGCCAGGTCTGGCTACAGATTGTTGAAGTCGTCCCGTTTGTCGCAGCGATATATTGGGCGTCCGGTCTTGGCTTGATCGCGGTCGCCTGGGTCGTGGTCTTGCGAAATGTGATCGACGGTATCGCGCATCTCTGGCTGGTCGGGTTGGGGTGGCGCAGCGCGCTCCGGTCGCTGCTCGTGGCCCTGTCCGTTCTCGCGCTTGGCCTGGCAGCTCCCCGCTTTGACATTATGCCGGTTGGGCAACAAATGCTGATGTTTGCGCTACTGGCCTGCATAGCGTTGGCCGCAATTGCGATCCTGTTCCCGCGCACTTTGCGCTTCGGCTTGGCGCAATTGCGCAGCTATGTGGTGGTTCCCAGTGGGAAGGCGGGGCAAGAATGACAGAAACTGATAGTGCATCGCGCGACGGATTCTTCCCGGCGACAGCTCTGTTGCTCGCTGTCCTGGTACTTGCCGGTGGCACTGCGAGAGCGGCCAATGACCTGCTCGGGCTGCTCAGCGCGCTGCCCCTTCTCTATCTTTTGTTGAGAGGGGTCCGGGCGCAAGACCTGGATTGGCCAGCACGACTAGCATTGGCCCTTTATGGCCTTGCCTGGCTCCAGCTTGTACCCGTGCCACCCGCTATCTGGACCGCCCTGCCAGGGCGGCAACTTGCAGTCGACATCCTTGCAACAATGGGCATGGCCCCGGGCTGGCGACCATTGGCGCTCGATCCGGGCAGCGCGGCAATCGGTTTGGTATCGATTGCAGCGCCACTGGTCCTGCTGGTCGGCTTCGCCCGACTGACCCGACAGGAGCAGTCGAAACTGCTGCTAGGGATCGTGATCATTGCCATTGCGACGGCCATTCTGGGTGTCGTCCAGCGGGTCACCGGCGGTTTGAATATCTATGATGCCGACCATGCAGGATATGCGACAGGGCTGTTCGCCAATCGCAATCACCATGCATCATTTCTCGCCTGTGCCATCCTGATCGTTCCTGCCGTCGTCCCATCGACGCGCCAGAAATGGGGCCTCTGGATCGTGGCGGGGATTGCCCTTGGCCTGTTCGCCGGAATCCTTGCCACCACATCACGCGCCGGAATCGTGTTGGGAGCCGGAGCGCTCGGCGCTTCGCTTGTTGCCGCTGCCCAGCCCCGCAAGGCTGTGTTGTTGGCAGGCGGGGCGGTGATGATTGTCGCAGGTGCGGCACTGGCACTTACACCAGCCTTGGCCCCGGTCTTCGAACGTTTCGCAGACGCAGCCCAGGATCAAAGAGCAACAATGGCGCGCGACACTTTGGTGGCTGCTCAAGCCTTCTGGCCCTGGGGCTCCGGCTGGGGAAGCTTCGTGCCCGTCTACATGGCATTTGAAGACCTTGACACCATGGCAGGACGCTATGTCGTGGCCGCGCATAATGACTATCTGCAGTTGATCCTGGAGGGCGGGATCTTCGGCTTGGTAGTTGCGATCGCCGGGCCACTTGCAAGCGCGCTGGTCGCAGCAAGGCTATGGCGGGACAAGGCGCCGGGACCATTGTGGTGCCTGTGGGGCGTCGGCCTGGTGCTCCTGCTCCATTCTGCGGTCGACTTTCCGCTGAGAACAGGGGCGCTTGCTGCGCTTCTAGCCATTGCTTTCGCTGCAAAAGAAAACTGGCAAGCGCCATTGCCAGCGCGGGCAAGGGCAGACTAGACTTGGCAGTGCTATTGTCGGCGGGGAAGTATCGAATGCTTAGCAAGTGGTGCAGGGTTGCACTGGGTTTCGGAATCATGCTCGCAACAGCAGCATGCAGCACCGGCCCCGATCCCATACTTCCGGTAGGCAGCGCCGCCTACGAAGTTATTCCCGAAGGCAATGTCTTCGCGCCGCGCCGGGTCGAAATCGGCCCGAGCGATACGTTGCGCGTGACCGTTTTCCGCGAGCCAGACCTGTCCCTCGACAGTGTCATTGTTGACCCGGACGGGAACATCCAGATCCCCTTGTTGGGCACCGTCGATGCCGCAGGGCTCACCGCCGCTGAATTCGGCCGTGACCTGGAGCGTCGTTTCGCAACCCGCTTCCTGGTCGACCCCAGCGTGACAGTCGCGATTACGCAAAGTTCACAGCGGCAAGTTACTGTCGCGGGCGCCGTGACCCAGCCCGGAGTGTTCGAGATTCCCGGCCGAATCTCGCTCGTCGATGCTGTCGCATTGGCACGGGGCCCCACCAACATTGCGAAATACGATCAGGTTGTCGTCTTTCGCCGTGTCAGCGGAGAGCGGGTTGGCGGCGTTTTCGATCTGGGCGCGATATCGGCCGGTATTTCACCCGATATCGAGATATTGGCAGGCGATCAGGTAATCGTCGGCACCGATGGCCTCAAACAGGCCTATCGAGACGCCTTGCAGGCTGCTCCGCTGCTCAACGTATTCCAGACCTTCGCGGTCCTGAGCGACAGCAATAATAACAATGACAACAGTCCGTCCAACTAGACCAGGATCTGCCCAACGTGAACGCAACTGTTCCTCCTCCCGAGACATTTGAAGACGCGTTTGCCGACGAGCGCGGCATGCCCGATTTCGGCATCGATTTGCGGCGTGTATGGGCTGCAATCTATCGCCACCGTTTTGTCTTCGGTGGGTTGGTGGCCCTCGTGCTGGCAGCCGCTATTGTGCTCACAATGATCACGACTCCGGTCTTCAGTGCCCGCACGGCGATGCAGATTGACAGCGACACGTCGGACGTTCTTGAAGAAGAAACATCGTTCCGCTCCTTCGACTGGGACGTCGAGAGATTCCTGCAAACGCAAATCGACGTGTTGCTCAGCCGCGGCACAGCCATGCAGCTCGTCGAAGACATGGAGCTTGCCCGGGACGATACCTTCTTTGATAGAATGCAGGTTCCAGCGCCTGTTGTACCGGCGCCGGGCAAGACCTTGGCGGAAACCCGTCAGGATTCCATTGCCCGTATCCTGCAGGGAAATGTTGATGCAGACTTGCCCCGCTACAGCCGCATCCTCGACCTTACATTCGAAAGCCCGGACGCGGAATATGCCGCGATTATTTCGAACGCCTATGCCGAGGCTTTCATCGCCAGCAATCTGGAGCGGCGGTTTGAATCGTCCTCCTATGCCCGCGAGTATTTGCAGGAACAGCTGGCAGGGGCGAAGAAGGCCCTTGAGGATGCCGAGCGCGCGCAAGTCGAATATGCCAGAGCCAACAATCTCGTGAATCTCGACGGCGGATCGACCGGCGACGAGACCCCGCTATCCTTGACCCAGCAAACGCTGATCAACACCAATGATGCGTTGGGCAATGCCCGCAATGCCAGGATCATTGCCGAGGAGCGTTATCGCGCAGCGCGCAGCGGGGATCCGATGCAGATCCCCGAAGTCCAGACCAATGGATATATCGGCCAGTTGCAGCAAGAGCTTGCGATGGTAGAGGCCCAGCAAGGGCGCGATGCCAGCCGCTACAAGGCCGATCACCCGGTGATGCAGGAATATAGCCGCAGGACTGCTTCGCTAAGGAATGATCTGGGCAAGGCAGTATCCGATGTGCGGGGTTCACTGCGCCAGCAATACCAGGCTGCTTTGCGCAACGAACGGCAACTGCAGGGCAATGTGAACAGGCTGCGCAGTGGCACGGAGGCGGAGCAATCACGCCGGGTACAGTTCAACATCCTTGCCCGCGAGACAGCAACCAACCGCGATATGTACGATGCGCTCTTGTCGCGTTTCCAGGAAGTCAGCGCTTCGGCTGGCGTGACCAATAGCAATGTCTCGATCATTGATCGTGCCGAGACACCCTTGGCGCCTGTGAGGCCCCAACCCTTCGTCAATCTGGCTTTGGGCCTGATCGCTGGCCTGGCCCTTGGCTGCCTCTATGTCTTCCTGCGCGAATTCGTCGACGATGCCGCGAGAACTCCGGAAGACATTACCGAACGCTTTGGCCTGCCATTCCTAGGCAGTGTGCCCAAGCTCACCGGGACAGACGAAATCGGCACTTCGCTCGACAATCCCAAATCAAGCGTATCGGAAGCCTTCGCAGCCTTGCGCACATCGCTCGGACTGCTGGGCAAAGACGGGCTGGGCGATGTATTGATAACCAGCAGCCAGCAATCCGAAGGCAAGAGCTTTGTCGCCTACGGCATTGCCCGCAGCTTTGCGCGCGAGGGGCGCAAGGTTCTGGTCGTTGACGCCGATTTGCGTCGCCCGTCACAGCACAGCATTTTCGGTGTGTCGCGCGAACGCGGCCTGACCAACATCCTGACGCGGCAAATAAAGCCGGCCGAGGCCGCAACCCAGGTTCAGGAAAATCTCGACCTGATTCCGTCGGGTCCGTTGCCGCCATCGGTGCCGGAGTTTTTCTCCGGCCCAAGCTTCCAGGAATTCCGTGACTGGGCGCGCGCCAATTATGACATCGTGGTGTTCGATGGCCCGCCGGTCATGGGTCTCGCCGATACCGTGCTCTTGGCCCAGAAGATCGAGCACCTGATCTTTATGGTCGAAGCCGGTCGGGCCAGCCAGGGACGAACAGCTGCCGCAATCCGCCGGCTCAAGACCAACGAAGTCACGATCGATGGCGCCGTGCTCAATAAGTTTGATCCCCACAGTGCTGGCTACGGCTACGAGTACGGCTACTATTACAGCTATGCTTCGGAAACCGCCTGATGCGGCGCCCGGTGGCAATCGGGCTGACCGTATTGGCGGGTGCGCTCGGGTCGCTTTTCCTCGTGCCACGGGCTGTACCGGCAGCGGCGCCCTCTTTCGCAATTCTGGCGCCGTGGGATGCCTCACTACAAATGGCAGCTGCGGGCTCTTTTTGGAGCAATGGCGAGCAAGCATTGGGCGGTCAGTTCGCGTCCCGGGCAATCAAAGCCATGCCCTACGCGCAACCCGCATTGACCCTCGCTACGGTGGGCGGGGCGGCTGCGGACGAAACTGCCAGCCTCAATCTTTCGGCAGCGCTTGGCTGGCGTGACCCGATTACCAATGCACGCCTTGTCGAAGCAGCGCTGACCGCAAACAATCCGACGATTGCAGCACAGCGGGTCGATGCCCTCGGGAGAGCAGGTGGAGGCGAAAATGCGGCACGCGCCGCAGATGCAGTCATGCGCATGCAAGGGGGGCCACAAGCCCTCGCCGACCGTGCGAGCAGAAATTCGGAGGCGCTATGGTGGATTACCTATTTGCGCCTTCCGCCGGCAGACCCTGAAAGCCAAGCCGGTCGCCTTGCCTTCGCGCGTTCGCTTGATCGCGAAAATGGCCCCTGGCATCGCAGGATTGTCGGCACAATCAGCGCGAATCTCACGGCCGATGGTGCCGACGATGTGGCCAGGGAGCTGTGGCGACAGACGCTGGCCGACCCACGAGCCGTGAACTCGCTGCTGTATGATGGCGAATTCCGGAATCTCAGGATTGGTGGGCAAGCTTTGGGCGGAGAATGGCGAATCGTGCCACGCAGCCCGGCAAGGGTCGACCAGACAGGTGGTGCAGGCATCACTCTGACACGGCAGGCTGATGGAGCGGGGGCAGTCCTGATCCAGCAATTCCCTGCTGTGGAAGGGGCATTCCAGCTTCGTGCAGAAGGTCCGGATGCTGGGGATGGTGCAGAATGGCGCGTCCAGTGCGCAGGAGAAGGCTTACTGTTCCAGAGCGAGCGCGCCGTGGGGCAATGGCAGCTTGCCATCCCGTCCGGATGCGAGGGGATCACGCTGGAACTTCACATGCGGGAAGACGCAGTCAGCCAGAAACGTATCCAAGTGTCGAAGGTAAGCTTGGAGCAGGCTGGATGAGCGAGCCCCTCGACGCCTCGGAACACGGTACGCTGCGTGGCGGCCCCAGCTTTTCGCTTGCCAACCGGCTGGAGAGGCTGTGCTTCACGATTGTCTGGCGTGGCCTCGCCTGGCTCGCGCCGCCTCCGTTTGGCTGGGGCTGGCGCCGCCAGTTGTTGCGCCTGTTCCGCGCCCGGATCGCAAGCGGTGCCAAGATCTATCCGACTGCGAAGATCTGGCTGCCGCGCCATCTTGAAATGGCCGAATGGTCAACACTCGGTCAGGGTGTGGAATGCTACAACATGGCGCCGATCTGTATCGGGGCCGGTGCCATCGTTTCCCAGCGTGCGTTCCTGTGTGCGGGCGATCACGATCACAGAGATGCGTCCCACCAACTCGTCACCAAGCCCGTCACGATTGGGCCAAAGGCATGGGTCGCAGCCGAAGCCTTCATCGGCCCTGGTGTTGCGATCGGTGATGGCGCTGTGGTGGGTGCGCGGGCCTGCGTCACGCGCGACATTCCCGCTGGAACTATCTGGACCGGCAACCCCGCCCAACAGGTCGGCCATCGGCAGGAACAGGAGTGAACGATGAAGCTCCTGTTCCAGCTATTGATCCTCCCTTTGCCCTGGTTCCTGAGACGCCCCCTTTTGGGATTGTTACCCGGATTTTCCATAGGCCCGGGGGCAACAATCGGGCGCTCAATCATATTGGCGAAGCAGCTTGTCCTGGGCCGGGATGCCATCATCGGCAGCCTCACAGTCATCAAGGGACTGTCTCGCCTCGAATTGGGGGACGGCGCCCGGCTTGGCAATCTGAACTGGATTACGGCCGTGCCTGCGAATTCAGCGGACTTTTTCAAGCATCTGCCCCAGCGTGACCCGAGCCTGACGATCGGGCGAGAGGCCGCGATAACCCATCGCCACCTGATCGATTGCACCGGTGGCGTGACGATCGGTGCCTTTGCGACATTTGCCGGATGGCATTCCCAGATTATCAGCCATAGTTTTGATTTTCGTGCCGCCCGGCAAGATGCTGCGCCGATCCGTGTCGGGGAATTCGCCTTTGTCGGATCCCGCTGCACGCTCCTGAAAGGAAGCTCGCTGCCGGACCGATCGATGATTGGTGCAGGTTCGGTCTACGAATTGGACGATACAGGCCCCTTGGGGCTGTATCGCGGCAATCCCGCCGAGCGGGTCGGAGATTTGCCCGAGGATCTGGAGTATTTCCGCCGGACCAGCGGTTTCATCTCATGACACCGCGCTTCAGCGTCGTCACCATCTCCTACAATCAGGATGCCTTCCTGCTGGCTGCAATGGATTCGGTTCTGTCCCAGACACATGCAGAGATCGAGTACATCCTATGCGATCCTGGCTCCACTGACACAAGCAGAGCAATCATCGACGCCAATCCAGATCCTCGGATCATCCGGGTATTCGAACCCGATGAGGGCCCTGCAGACGGTCTGAACAAAGGCTTCGCGCAAGCCACGGGCGACATTTTTTACTATCTCAATTCAGACGATCTGGTGTTGCCAGGGGCGTTTGCATGTGCGGCGCAATATTTTGCTGCCCATCCGGAAGTCGATGTGCTGTGCGGCCATGCCGAAGTGATCGACGAAACCGGGAAGCACATTCGCTGCGTCTGGTCCGAGCCATTTCAGCGCTATGCGGTCGCCACTGGTGCGCATGTCCAGATCCAGCCCGCGACATTTATCCGGGCCGATGCGTTTAGAAAAGCAGGCGGCTTCGACGCTTCGGATCGGGGCAATTGGGACGGGGGATTGCTGACATCGCTGTTTCTGTCCGGAGCGCGGATCGAAGTGATCGATGCTGTCTTGGGCGCTTATCGGTTGCATGCCGACTCGATAACGATGTCCGGCAAGTTGGCAGAGCGACACCATGCCAATGCGTTACGCAATTTCGAACGCTTGATGGGGCGACCATGGGATTGGCGGGACGATCTCGGTTCGCGTGCGCTCCGGTTGGCGAAGCATTTGAGGCACCCGAGAAGAACGATCGAACGATTGCAGAAGGGTCCGTTGTTCAAGGCTGGCTAGCGCGGCAATTGCGTCTGCGAAGCGGCAAATGCCGCGAGGTCATGACCGGTGGCCTTGCTCAGTCTGTCCACCTTCTCTGCGGCGGTCTCGGCGCCATCGATTGTCTGCTCCAGTTCGACCCGCTTGGCATCGACAAGGAACCGATACCAGAAACCCTGCAGTACATGATAAATCAGGCCTGGCCTTCCATCGAGGAAACCCAGCTGCAGGATATAACGGTAGAGAAAATAGAGCAGTGGACCCAAGCCAGTTGGCAGTCGGTTATACCATCCGTTTTTGATCGTGCGTGTCTGCCTGGCCTGTCCAGTGCTCTCCAGCGCGCCATCTTCAGGCAGATCGAATAGAGCGTGCTTAGCAATCAACGCGTCCAATGCCTCTCGGGTGGCGTAGGCATCGTGCTTGGTGGTGAAGAACGACAGGTCGTTTTCATTCTGATCGACAAACGTCCCAGGAACATGACGAATGCGGCCCCGGTCGACGACAATATGCTCGTCCATCCAGCGTTGCTCGATCCGGCCCATACCGGTTCGCCAGAGTCGCAACAGCCGCAACGGATATCGCCCGCCATGCCGGATCCATCGACCCATGAAATGATGTTGGCGGTCGAGGCTGATTGCGCTGACTCCGCCGTCGCTGTTCGCCAAGGCTTGTCGGAGCGAGGCGACTAGGTCCTTGCCCAGCCACTCGTCGGCATCCAGGCGCATCGTCCACTCGGTGTTGATGCCGGTGTGATCTAGTGCCCACTGGAATTGGTCAGCATAGTTGACCCACGGACGTTCGAACACGTTGGCGCCGGTCGCAGCTGCGATTTCGCGGGTCTTGTCGTATGATCCGGAATCGACCACCACGATCCTGCTCGCGAGGCCATCAAGCGATGCTAGCGCACGAGCGATGTGGATTTCCTCATCTCGTGTAAGGACGACGACCGTCAGCGAAGGCACGCTGGCAGGGATGGTTGGCTGTTCCATTGTCATCATCCCTAGCTGCCAGCGTGCCGCCGGGCTAGATCAACGGGCGTCCGCGTAAGTGCTGCCGCAACAATGCCGCATTGACCGCGCCCAGCGCCCGATGGCCTTCCGGAGAGTAGTGGAAGTTGTCCACTCCAATGAAGCGGTCGGCGCTGCCCCAGCCTGAAGGACTGGCCGACGTACCATGGCCCGTTACGAAACAAGGGCCAACTTCACGGACGGGTTCCCCTGCCACGTGGTCATACTGCATCGCACCGTCAAAGCCGTAAACGAGGCGAGCGTGATGGAAACCCACGCTTGTAATCGCGACCCGTTCCCGATTGGGTCCGCTCCCGATCTCGACCACCGAACCGATCCGCAGGTTGACCAGCGAATTGTCGACTGCCGTATTACACGTGAACCCGTTGGGATGGGTTACGCTGTCGGGCGTACCATCATTTCCCGCTTGGCCCGCAGAAACGGGCGCATATAGCGTCGCCTCCGCACCAATCGGCTGACCGGCAAAGGCAAGAGGCAGTTCGACCGGACTAATCCAGTGCCCGCCCCCGCGTTCAATACCCGTGCGGATGGCGTCCAGCGTGTCAAGATTGGCTGCGCTCCAGGCTTCAATGCCGAAAGCGGTATCGGCACCCCCGACGACCTGCGTAGAGGGCAATGCGTCGCGGATGCGCCTGACAGTATGGAAAGCCCCTTCCTCCACTTCATCAGGCGGGACCAGAAAATCATTGAGGCCAGCATGCAAGAATACGAGGTCGGGGTTGTAAGGCACAATGTCGGTCGCAACACGGTCAGGTAGGGAGACTGCATTGCCATTGCCGTCATTGACGAAGCCGGTGCCGCCGACACCGCTGGGCCAGACGTCGTCCCAACCCATCGCATGGCCAAACCAAGTTGCCCAGTTTGTTGGTGCGGGAGTCGTGAAGCTGTCTCCAAAGATAATCGCCCGTGGCCCGCGCAAGGTAGCGGCAAACACGCTATCGGTGGGATCGGTGAAAATACCGGCGAAGCCCATGCCCCAAGAGATGAGATCGATCCGACGGCGGGCCAACATCCCGAAATCAAGAGTAACGATGGTCTGGCCTGAAGTCTGGTATGGCTCAAGTGAAAGAAACTTGTTGTCGACCCGGACGAGGAAGCCGTGCGGATTGCTTCGAACCTGCAGCTCGATCTTGGCACCCTCGTGAATGAACGACCACTGCTGGCCAAGCGTGGCGCGCGCGCCTGCATTCGAGGCGGTCATCACGCGGCCTTCGGAATAGGTAATGCCCGACTGGGTGCTACCCGGCAGGCCACGGCAGAAGGTAAAGACCCCGCCCTGAGGTGCCGAAGCCATTTGGTAGAAGGGCGTACCGCTGGAGGTCGGCCAATAGCGCGGGAGGGTAGAGGACGCGCTCTCGCTTACTGTCGGCATGGGATCAATCAATTGAGGAATGATGGCATCACCAGCAAGTGAGGTCAGCTTGTCGGGAGCCGCTGCGCGCGGAGCATGTAGCGCCAGCATCAGTCGAGCACCCACGCGTCAAACTGCGCTGTCTGATTGGCCGAGGCAACAGTGGACACGGCCAGGGGCAACATCGTGAGCCCGGGGGCGAGAGTCAGCGAAAGCGTGGATCCATCCTCAAGCGTGAATGAGGCGAGGCCGGCAACGCTGCAATCGACCAGGAGCGCGATGCCGGGCTCGACCGCGATATCAGCGGAGAGCATGCGCGCGCCACGCAAGGGTTGGTCACGACAGGGAACCGGATTGGTGGCGCTGACCGGCAACGCGGGTTCTCCGGGTACTCCTGTGGCTACGGCCGAAAGAGGGACAAATCGGGAAGGGTGGCGGATCGGGGGCAGAGAATCAGGCATGGCAACTCCTTTCGAGCTGCGCATAACCATTATGGTTATTTGTAGGAAAGGACTTTATCCGTTGTTGGTGCTTTCGTTCTGCGATCTCTCGAACAACGCCAAAATTCTCTCGGCGGTGCGGCGCATCGCGAATTCGCGATCGAATTGCGTGCGACCTGCCTGGCCCATGGCGGTTCGATCTTCCCGTGACATTGCCATGATTGTTGCAAGCGCCTCGCGCGCCGAGGGAGCATTGTTGTCACAAACGATCCCCGAACCGGCCGCACTGATTGTGCCATGGAGGTTGACCTGATCAGAGATGACAACTGGGCGGGCACACGCCAGTGCTTCGGCCACCACGACGCCAAAATTCTCCTGGTGTGAAATCAATGCCATCGCTTCGCAGCCGTAAAGCGCGCCCCACTTGGCGTTCCCGCTCAACATTCTCGGCCAGTCTGTGCGCGCGCCAATGCCAAGCGCTTCTGCCTGCGCCCGCAGCTTGGTCACATATCCGGCATCACCGGGCCCGGCCATGACCAGCCGCAAATTGGCCGGCAGATCAGCAGTCGCGAAGGCCTCAAGTAGGATCTCGCACCCTTTCTTGGGGTGCAAACGACTGAGGAACAGCAGGTACGGCTCACCTGCAGCATCGGGAACAGCCTCAGCGAAAGCAGCGGCCATGGCCGGGCTTCGAACCGGTGGCTCGCCGGTGCCGAACCCCACCACCTCGCTCTCAATTTTCTTCCAGCCTGGCCAAGCCTCGATAGCCAGGTCTCGCTCTTGTTGCGTCGTGAACAAGGCGGCTTCCGCCCCTCGCAACAGCACCCTTTCATTCACCCGGAAAAGCTGTCGCTTGATCCATTCCTTACCGGGCTGCGTTGTGCGGAAATAGGGATCAAGCATGCCGTGCGAGAATACAGCGTAGGGCACTCCGGCGCGGGGCAAGACCCATCGTGCAGTCAAAGTGGATGTGTTCCACAATCCATCGACGACGACTGCGTCATAGTTGGCCAGGTTTGTTCGCAACCAAGAAATTGCTTGCGTCGGCGGGCGAAGTTTCTCTGCCCATTGCCCGAGTGCGCCAGGAGCCTCAGTTCTTTGGTGGCCAAGCGCGTGGACAGGTGAGGGTGCCGCTGCCACCCAAGGATCATCCGGAGCATCGAGGGTCAGCAGCTCCTGGACATGGCCCATCGCCCTGTAGGCATCGCCAAGTTGGAAGACCCCTTCGATGGCGCCGCCCATGGCGGGATTGGAATCTCCGACGACATGGAGAATTCTCACGTGCGGTCTCGATCCCGGCCGCCTTCTTTGAGGTAGTGTCCGCCCGTGCGCTCATCGATCACCCGGGCCTGCACCATGGCAATATAAGAAGCTGCTGACCGCCGTAAGCCCGGGATGGCTTGCGCCGGTGCCGATGCTTGTGTTGCCAAAATCGATATGCTCACTGTCGGTGGTCCTGCAGGGCACTCTCTAGCGCATCGCCGAATGCGTCAAGCAGTCCGGTGCGCGACCAACGCTCGTTCGCCCTGATTTTCGCCTCGTTCCCGAGAGTTTCGCGGCGGTCCTGGTCATCGGCCAGCGCCGTGATTGCATTGGCAAATGCCTCCCTGTCATTCGTGCTAACAACAATGCCGCATCCTGCTACCTCTCGGGCCAGCGCAGTTCCCGGGTCGGCGCTAGTCACGACAGGCCGACCCGAAGCGAGCATGTTCGCGAGCTTCGAGGGCAATACGAGATCAGCTGCCCCGGGCAGCTGCGGCAACATGTGAATATCCGCGACCGCCAAGAGTTCGGGCAGTCTGGATCGCGGTTGGAGCGGCCTGTAGTGCAGATTGGGCAGTGCTTCCGCCGCTTGCTCTACCAATGTCACCGCTGGACCTTCACCACAGACGACAAAGTGCAAGTCAGCCCGGTTCCGCGTTCGCTCCGCCGTATCAAGGATGAGATCGATACCCTGCTTCCTGGCAAGATTGCCCGAGTAGAGCGCGATTTTCCTAGCAGGCAATCCCAATTCGGCCCGCATATCTTCGGGGCGAATACCTGCTGCACCCACGCCTGGCTCGGCCCAATTGCGAAGCTCGTGCAGTTGCGCTGCTCCAGCTCCCTTGCTTCGGGCCAAGTCCAACATGGCTGGAGCGATTGTGCTCACATGGTCGAAACGCTTGATAGCCGAGCGCTCGAATCGCGACGCCGGGTTCGCCAGTGAGGCGGGCAAGAGACTTGTCGCCAAGGCTGCACCGACCTCAAAGTCCTGAATATGCAGCCAAGACAGCGCCCCGGCCTTTCGCGCCAATCGCAAGGCGACAGGCGCCGCGAGCAGCGCCGGGGCAATCGCGACAACCGCATCGGGTCTGAAGTCTGAGCCTTGGCGATGCACGGCGCGGGCAGCATTGGCGGCGAACGAAGCGTAATGCGCCATTCGGCGTGCAGCAGTTGGCCGCGCAGGAATATAGTGGGGCACGCGCAAGACCTCGACCCCGTCTTCAACTCTCCCCGCAAACCGGTTCTTGTAACCTGCTGCAAGTGACCAACCCGGATAATAGGGCGCACCGCAAATGACCTGCACGCGATGTCCGCGTTGCGCCAGAGACGTGGCCCAGCCTTGCGTGTAGGGCCCGATCCCGATGGGCTCGGGGGCATAATTCAGGCCGATTATGGAAATGAACGCCACGATTCCCCAGTCCTACGCCCGATTTGCCGCGCATAGGGTGCAAACCTGCCCGAATGCTGATTGAATACAAGCCAAGACTGGCCTTCGCCACGACTTGCGCAACGGTATGGTAAGGTCAACACGCTAAGCCAATATCCCCATCAGGGACCAAAACTTGACCCCTGCGCTTGATCGTTTACATCGTGAAAGCTGAATACACCGGAGAATACCGATGAAAAAGCTTCTTGCAATGACCGCCGCGGGTCTTCTCGTGTTCGGCTCGACCGCCTCGCTGGCGGAAACGCGTCCGGGCGCGACAGAGTTTGCACAGCCGGTTTCAAGCGTAAGCGATATCGGCAATCAGGATGAAGACGACGATGGCGACGGCAAGAAACTTTGGCTTTTCTTGCTGCTTGGTCTGGCTGCGATAGGTGGCATTATTGCCGCCGCAGGGAGCAGTCAGGGCAACAGCCCCCGTTAAAAACCTCTGCTTGCGAAAAAGAGCCGCTCCCTCGATTGAGGCAGCGGCTCTTTTCGTTTCTGCGCCGATCACTCAGTAAGCCCGCTCGTGGGTGAGGACGAACAAGGTTCGCCAAACAATCGCAAGATCGCGCTGCAAGGACCATCGGGCGATGTATTCCAAATCTGCCTGCAACCGGTCCGACAGATCATGCTCTTCCTCTGTCGCTCCTCTCAGTCCGCGAATCTGCGCAAGGCCGGTCAAGCCGGGCTTGAGCGCATGGCGATGCCAGTATCGCGAGTCGACTTTCCAGAACAGCTTCTCTCCGGCCTGGCTGCCGGGGGCATGAGGCCTCGGGCCGACAATGCTCATTTCGCCACGCAAAACGTTAATGAGCTGCGGCAATTCATCAATACTACGCCGCCGCATGAAGCCCCCGATTCGGGTCACGCGATCATCATCGCGGGCGGTTGACCGCGTACCATGTGCATCCTGTGCGGCAACGCGCATCGAACGAAACTTCAACATCGGGAAGAACCGGTTCCCATGCCCGGTCCGTTTCTGCACAAACAAGACTGGCCCACGATCTTCGATCCAAATGGCAAGGCCGAGCAGGAACAAGAACGGGGACAGGACCAGGAGCGCGAGGCTGGCAAATACCAGATCGAATAACCGCTTCGCTGCCCGGGCGCGCAAGCCGAGTGGCCCTGCGCTGACAACCAGGGTCGTCGCCTCTACGCCTTCGTATCGATGGACATTGATCGCGCCAAGCCGCTGAGCGGTGTCGCTCACGATTTCACCGTGAACGCCGCTGGCTTTGAGCGCGAATGCCCAATCATCGCGACGTTCGGCAGGGCAGCTGACCACGACTTCATCCTGATTGAGCAGGACCTGGCCAAGCCGGTCGAGGTGATCGGGATCGTCCGCCTTCGGATCGAGCCCGAATCGAGCCGCCTCCACCCGCTGGTTGGCCGCAATAGGTAGATCAGGACCACCATCGAGGATCAGCAACCGGTTGCGGACAAAACCCGCCCACCGCCGCTCCACAAGACGTACGGCCGCCACACGTATCCCGACCATGATCAGGCCGCTCAAGACCAAGCCGAGAGTGAGTGTGACGCGAGAAAACGTCGCGCTCGTCTTAAGATAGAAGGCAACGAATGCGAGCAGCGCCGCTGCGATCATGAGGGCCGAAAGTGCCCGCAGACTCGCGTAGCGGGCATCGAGCAGGGTTCTGAGCGAATAAGTCCCCTGATACATGGCGATGGTCAGGAAGATCGGCAGCAACAGATAGGCTTGCCGCAAGGCCTGAGGGTCCGGAATACGGCCGAGATAGAGTGCGCCCGCCAAGAAGAACGCGACCAAGATCGCGGCTATGTCTACCGCGACCAGCAGCAGATAGGCCCTCAGACGTCTCCTCTCGAGCGAGGGCGCAGGCGTGAAGCTTTGATCCCTGGCGGAATCTTCCATTTCGAAAGGCGCGTTCAACTCGGCCCGTCCTTCGCTTGCCGTCAACGCTTGTCCTCGAAGCGGCCGGTGTCGGCGAAGGCTACTGCAATCAGGGAAGGTCGGTCAATGCAGACGCTATTTTGCCGCCGCTGCCGCCGCCCGGGCGATCTGGGTCAGCTCTTGCGCAAGCAGGATTTCCCCGGACTGGCTGTTGGCCAAGAGGTGTCGGTGCAGGGCGGTTAGCCGGGCCACCAACCGATCTAGCCGCTTTCCGCGCCAAATCCGCAATTGCTCGCGCAAATCGCGCTCGTCTTTCCAAAAGATACGACGGGCCTGTTTCTCCGACTGGATAAACCCGTTCACATCGCTGTTCCTGCCCAGACGGGCGGCAAGTTGCGCCAATTGGGCCGCGCGACGCTCGAACGCGAGTGCAATACCCACGGGATTGAGCGACAGCTCGCGCATCCGCGCCATCTCGGCTGGCAGCTTGCGGATATGACCAGAAAGCGCGGTGTTCACGAGCGGCATGAAGCCGTCTTCCTCGGTCTTCGCACCGATCTGTTCCCAAGCGGTGATATCTGCATTCTGGGGTGATGCCGGAGACGCATCGAGATAAAGGGCCAGCTTGGTGACTTCGGATTTCGCCAATCGCTGATCGAGACCTGAGGCACGCGCGATGCGCTCTGCCAGATCTCCGCCCAGGCGCAAGCCTGCGCCATCGGCCAGATCGCGAACCGTACCCGTCATGCTGCGCAAATCGGGAGGGTAGAACATCGCAACCAGGGCATCGTCGCGGTTGGCTAGCAGCTTCGCCGTGCGCGACTTGTCGGTTGCTGAGGTCGCGACCACCAGTACCGGACATGCTTCGCCCTCGCCTTCGAAGAGTGTTGCAAGTGCATCATGCGCCTCGTCCCCGTTTGCGCGAACAAAGAGATGCCGCGTGTCACCGAAAAGCGAAGTCGATCGTGCCTCATCACCCAACAGCACGGGGTCCCGCCGCAAATCAGCACCGGATATCTCTACCCGCTCGCCGGCATCCGGCAGCATGGCATGTATGGCTTCCGCTGCGGCTGACGCCCCTGCTTCATCCGGTCCGCAAAAGAAAAAGACAGTGCATTGACGCGCAGCTCTCTGCGCCTGACTGGCAAAGTCCCGCTGGGTTGCCTTCACTGCTCTTTTCGCAAGGTGAGCGATACGCGAGTGACGATGCGGTCTGCCACCTCCTGTGTCAGGCGTTCCAATGCGCTCTGCTCGGCCGCGATTGTGGCGTATTCACTCGAGACAACGTCGATCCCTGCATCCGACCCCGCGGTCGCATCCAGCAGGATCGTATCGTCAGTCAGGTCCACCAGCTGGTAGCGAGCCCGCAATGTCCGTCGCTCGCGGCCGATCGTATCATCGTTGAGCAGGCCGAGCCCTTCGAGTTGGTCATCAAGACGGATATCGAGGCGATAGCGCGGTGCTGTATTCCTGCCGCCGATGGACAGACGATCGCGCAGCGCATTGCCCATGAGCCAACCCTCGCGGCCCGGAATGTCAGAGACCTGGATCGCCCCCAGCCCCTGGACCGCGGCACTCTTGGCACCGCCCCCATAGACCGGCTGCAGACCACAGGCCGTGAGCGCAGCCAAGGCCAGAAGAGGAAAAACGGCCCGCATCATGTGACGATATTTACCAACCGGTCAGGCACGACAATTACCTTACGAATATCTGCTCCGTCGATTGAACGCTGGACCTTCTCGCTTGCCAGCGCAAGGGCTTCCAGATCTTCCTTTGCGGCCCCCTTGGGTGCGGTCAGCGTATCGCGAAGCTTGCCCATATGTTGGACGGCAATGGTCACCTCGTCATCCACCAGAAGCGTTTCATCGACGGTGGGCCATGGCGCCTCGGCCAACAGGCCCTGGCCGCCAATTTTCTGCCAAGCCTCCTCGGCAAGGTGCGGCATCATTGGCGATGCCAGATGCAAGACCGCGCGAATTGCTTCCGAACGGCTGGCGCTAGGCTGGGCCTTCTCGATTGCAGCGGTGAGCTCATAGATGCGAGCCACTGCCTTGTTGAAACCGAGCGCCTCGATATCGCCGGCGACCGCAGCGATCGTCTGGTGCATCTTTCGGGCCAAAGCTTGGTCGTCACCCTGCGCTGCTACGTCGTGTTGTTCGAACAGTCGCCACAACCGCTGCACAAAACGCCAGCAGCCTTCAATCCCGCTCTCCGACCAAGGCAGGTCGCGCTCCGGCGGGCTGTCCGACAACATGAACCAGCGCACGGCGTCAGCTCCATACCGCTCTACAATTGTGTCCGGGTCGACAACATTCTTCTTCGACTTGGACATCTTTATCACGCGGCCAACTGTCACCGGGAAACCGTCGTCCTTGAGCTTTGCGCCTTTGCTTCCGCGATCGACCTCTTCCGGCTCGAAAAAGGTTTGCTTGCCGCTCTGCGGATCGCGCCGAGAATAGGTTTCATGTGTGACCATGCCTTGGGTGAACAGACTCGAAAAAGGCTCAGCAAATGGCAAGTGCCCGGCATGACGCAGGGCGCGGGTCCAGAACCGAGCATAGAGCAGATGCAGGATCGCATGCTCGATCCCGCCAATATATTGCTCAACGGGCAGCCATTTTTCGACCTCTTCCGGATCAAACGGCCGATCATCCGGCTGACTGGCAAAGCGCAGGAAATACCACGAACTGTCGACAAACGTATCGAGGGTGTCGGTCTCACGCTCCGCCAAGGATCCACATTTGGGGCAGGTGGTCTTTTTCCAGGTCGGATGCCGAACCAGCGGATTGCCCGGTGTCTGGAAGTCGACATCGTCTGGAAGTGTGACTGGTAGCTGGTCGCGAGCGACAGGCACGACGCCGCATCGATCACAATGCACAAAGGGAATGGGTGTACCCCAATAGCGCTGGCGCGAAACACCCCAGTCGCGCAGACGCCAGACTGTTTGTCCGTTGCCCCAGCCGTCCTTTTCGGCCCGGTCGATCACTGCCTTCTTGGCCGTTTCGACATCCATTCCGTCAAGAAAGCCAGAGTTGACCACGACGCCTTCACCGGGCTCCGCTTCGCCCGCGAAGGGCTTCTCCGAATCCTCGGCACTGGCTGCAACAACTCTTGGAATCGGCAACTGGTACTTGCGCGCGAAATCGAAATCGCGCTGATCATGGCCTGGCACCGCCATTATTGCCCCAGTGCCGTAATCCATCAGAACGAAATTCGCGATGAAGACCGGAAGCGGCTCTCCGGTAAACGGGTGTTCCGCCGTGATGCCAGTGTCAAACCCCAGTTTTTCAGCCGTTTCGAGATCGGCAGCCGTGGTCCCGCCGCGCTTGCACAACTGCACAAATTCGGCGGCCTTCTCAGACGCCTGGGCTGCAGACTTGGCAATCGGATGGTCCGGCGCGACAGCCACGAAAGTGGCACCAAAAATCGTATCGGGCCGGGTCGAATAAACCTCCAGCGATTGCCCATTCGAAAGCTCGAAGCGGAACTGGAGCCCTCGGCTCTTGCCGATCCAGTTTTCCTGCATCAGCCGGACTTTTTCCGGCCATTTGTCTAGGTCGCCGAGACCTTCCAACAGTTCGTCTGCGAAGTCGGTGATCTTGAGAAACCACTGATTCAGCTTTCGCTTTTCCACCTCGGCGCCAGATCGCCAGCCCTTGCCATCGATTACCTGCTCGTTGGCCAGCACGGTTTGGTCAACCGGATCCCAATTGACCTCGCTTTCCTTGCGATAGACCAATCCGGCTTCGAACAAATCGATGAACAGCGATTGCTCGTGGCCATAGTATTCCGGGTCGCAGGTCGCAAATTCACGCGTCCAGTCGAGCGCGAATCCCAGCCGTTTGAGCTGGGCCTTCATGTTGGCTATGTTGCCACGCGTCCAGCCGCCGGGATGGACGCCCTTTTCCATGGCCGCATTCTCGGCCGGCATGCCGAAGGCATCCCAACCCATCGGATGCAGGACTTCGTAGCCGCGCATCTTTTTGTAGCGCGCCAGCACATCGCCCATCGTGTAATTGCGCACATGCCCAATATGGATGCGTCCGCTGGGATAGGGAAACATCTCGAGCACGTAGCTCTTGGGTTTGTCACTGTTGCTATCGGCGGCGAAGCACCCGGCTTCATCCCATGCATGTTGCCACCGTCCGTCGGCCGAGGACGGATCGAAACGAGTCTCAGTCATGATATCCCCGTAGGGAAATGCAGCTTAGCTGGCTACAGCCTGGCGACGCAGTTCGCGCGCTTTCGTCAGGATAATGTCTTCCAGCTTCTGCACTGTGGCGGCCTGAACCGGGGCATCGACCCAGGTTCCACCCTGGGCGACCTGGCGACTAGCCGCAACGCGCAAGGCATCGGCGCGCAAATCCTGGTCCAGGATCGCGACAGTCACCTTGACCCGCTCACTCGTATTGGAGGGGTTCGTATACCAGTCGGTCACGATAACGCCGCCGGCGCTATCCGCCTGCAGCAATGGCGCGAAACTGACAGTCTCAAGCGAAGCCCGCCATAAATAGGAGTTCACCCCGATTGTCGTCACTTGCGACGCAGCAAGGTCAGCCTGCGGACGATCCTTGCCGCCACAGGCAGTCAGGGATGCAAGCGCAACGCCCACGAGGGCCGTGCGGGCAAACGAAGTAGGATTGGCCGGAAAAATGCTCATGGAATGGATCTGTCGTCCTCAACTAGATGTGCAAGCCTCTATAGCCTCCATCGCGTGCGCGGCAAGTAAGGCCTCTATCCTCCCTATGTGCCGCCTTTGCGTGTATCACAGGTGAATGGGCGCCGCGTTGGCTAATCCGCCTTTGTGGGCGGGATGCAACACATTCAGGTAATGACTCAGGCGGACTGTGGAAAAACTGGCCATGCGGCGACTCGCAGCCTAGTCTTTTCATCAGAGCTTTCACGAGTCGTTCAGCCAGAATGTGCTTTTGTGAACGTTCTGAACGGGGATGAGTATAAAAATGAGCCGCAATTTTGCATCGACTATCAAGCAGGGCCTCGTGCCCACGCTGGTCGCTGCAGGTGCGCTTCTTGCCATTCCGACGGCCAGCTTGGCCGTGTCAGACGCAGTGTTCGCACCGCTCGACCAGAACGCACCCCGGTTTACTCCGGGCAGTGTCGACCCCGTCCTCGCAGAGCGCGTCAACAATCGGTATGCGGCCTCGCGCAAAGCTCTTCGTTTTACACCCGCCGGTGGCAAAGCGCCCGGCTCGCGCACAGTAACCGTCGCGGTCCGTGTTGACGATGAGACAGCGCGAGCCATTTCCGTACGCTCCGCTATCGACATGGCCGAGAACACGCCGGGCAACCGGAAGGTCACAATTGCGCCGACCCGCTTCGATCTGGGGGTTGCACGTGGTTATCAGAGCTTCGCCAAACCGGCAGCCAGGTTGCCGGCCGGAGTTTCGAAGATTGAAATGCCTGACCTGGCGCAGTTCCGTCCCAGCGACGCCACGGCCGAAGACAAGCCGAGCAGGTTCCAGCCACGCATTGCACTGGAAACAGAACGCAACCCGGGTCGTGCTCCGCGCACGCTCGAGGGCTTGGGCGAACAAAGTGTCGATCTGGGCGGCTCGTACCGGGTTTCGCGCAATATTGATGTGACTGCCGGCGTCCGCTTGTCGCAAGAACGCGATCGCCTTGCCCCTCTGACTGACGGTGTCGAAGACAGCCAGGCAGTCTATGTCGGGACCCAATTGCGTTTCTGACCCTCAATCGAAGGTCTAGCTACCGTTGACCTGAATTCGATTGCATGACCCCGCTCCGGCGGGGTTTTTCTTTGCCCGCACCACTGCCTGACGTTACGTCATGCAGAGCAAATATGCAGGCATGGAGGGATCGGATATGGCACGAGTAGCGATTGTAACGGGCGGGACACGGGGTATTGGACGCGCCATTTGCGAGACTTTGAAGTCCGATGGCTTCACGGTCGTCGCCAATTATGCCGGCAATGACGAAGCCGCCCGAGAATGCGCGGAAGAGACTGGCATCCATTGCTACAAGTGGGATGTCGGAAACCACGAAGACGCTATGGCAGGCTGTATCAAGGTGGCGGAAGAGGTCGGGCCGGTTGATGTTGTCGTCAACAATGCCGGGATCACACGGGACGGGACCTTGCTGCGGATGAGCTACGAAGACTGGCATGACGTCATGCGGGTCAATCTGGGCGGTTGCTTCAATATGGCCAAGGCTTGCTTCCCGGGCATGAAGGAACGGGGATGGGGGCGTATCGTCAATATCGGCTCAATCAATGGTCAGGCCGGGCAGTATGGCCAGGTAAACTATGCCGCAGCCAAATCCGGAATTCATGGATTCACCAAAGCGCTCGCCCAAGAAGGTGCGCGCTTCAACATCACTGTGAATGCGATCGCTCCGGGCTACATCGACACCGATATGGTCGCAGCGGTTCCCGAACAGGTTCTGGAAAAGATCGTCGCCAAGATTCCTGTTGGCCGACTGGGCCACGCCGAGGAAATTGCCCGCGGCGTAAGCTTCTTATGTTCGGATGACGCCGGTTTCGTTACCGGCTCCACTATGAGCATCAATGGCGGCCAACATATGTACTGATCGGCACTCAGAGCCGCGTGTTTCTGCCCAAAATACGGTTGACGCGGCGTTAACCATGATCGGCTAGTGTTCACCGTCCACACTGTTGTGGCGACTGGATACAAGGTGGCCGGGATGCCCGATATTGAATGCGGAGATGACGAGGCGACCAATGCTGGTCGTCGCAAAGCGGCCCGTTCGTCGCTCCTGCTTCGCAGTGCAAAGGTCATTTGTCAGAGCGGCGAATACTACTGCGTCATCCACGATGTCTCAACGGACGGAGCTGGCCTGCGCTTCCTTCATGCTGCCCCACCAGAGCCTCGCGTACTGCTGCAATTGGCGAACGGCGATACCTACCCGATCGAACGCGTGTGGCTGGGCAAGCGCCAGGCAGGCTACCGATTCGCCAGCCCGATTGTGCTGGCAGACTTCGTCCACGAGCCAAGCCCCTACGAAAGCCGCCCCATCCGCCTGAAAGTTTCTGCCGACGCAACGGTCGTCGAGGGCACACTCGCGCATCATGCTCGACTGGTCGATCTCTCCTGTGCGGGTGCCATGATCGATTGCGATGCTCGCCTCCCGATAGCCGAGCATATTGCTCTCGAGTTCGGCGGCGATACTCCTCGGCGAGCAATCGTCTGCTGGCAAGACAACGCGCAACACGGCGTTTCTTTTCACCAGCCCATGAGTGTGGAAGAATTGGCCAACACGGTGCTTTCGCTCCAGCCATTTACGATACCCAATCCAGCGAGAAAGCGCACTACGACCGGCATCATCAGGGCTGCCTGAGTGCGGAAGCGCTTGTTTGGCACGGCTGTGAGTCTAGCATACCCGTATGCGCCAGAACTATCATCCTCCCGTCAAACGGTCCGTCGAGATTGCGGGTCACAAGACATCTATCAGTCTGGAGCCGCTTTTCTGGGAGATGCTCAGGATCGCCGCAGAGGATGAAGGCATTCCGATCAATGCCCTGGTGGCGCGAATTGATGCGGAAAGGATTGCGGCAGAAACACCACCAGGTCTGGCTAGCGCTGTGCGGGTCTGGCTCGTTCTCAAAGAGCGCAGCGACTAGTCCCAGATCGCTGCCAAGCCAATGCCGTCTGACTTGCGGCGGAAATAGAAGGCCACGGCTTCCCCATCGAAATCGGCGATGGCAATCAAATCGTCATTGGTGAGGTTGAGCCGGCTGATCGCCCGATCTCCCTCGGCAACGAAGCCCTGATTGCGGGCATCCCCGATCGAATAGGCTTTTATCCTGTCAGGCCGTGGCATCGGAGCGTCGCCGCTATTGCGTTTAAACATAGCGCGAAGCCGTTGGCGAAAATCTGCCTTGCTCAGCACCAATGTGCCCTGATCAAGAAATACGGGCGGGTCGGCCAAGGCGACAATCGGGCCCAAATCCTGGCGGCGGATTGCATCAACAATGCGCGTCGTTTGGGCCTCCGCCATCTGCAGCGCTTGTTTGTCAGCAAGCGCGTTCTGCGATGGACTCGATGGGACTGGCGCAGTGTTTTGTGGTGCCGGGTTCGGCTGCATTACAGTTGGGGCGTCGCCTTGTCCGGCATCCGGTTCATCGTAGAAGGCGCCGATTTGCGTGAGCAGGCCTCCAATCGCTGTTAGCAACGCGGCAATGGCACCGATAACGACAGCAAATGTCTTCCATCTCGAACCACTCTCGCCCGTCATGCGCCCCTCCTCACCCAGTGAGATCTTCAGGATCGAACGCTATGCGGGATATGGTCCGCCCCCTCGGCCACAGATGGTATCACAGCCCAGCAGGTCAGGTCGAGACAGGCTAGTCGTCGACCCTTTCAATGTCGGCTCCGACCAGCTGAAGCTTCTCTTCCAAACGCTCATAGCCGCGATCAAGGTGATAAATCCTGCGCACCTGCGTTTCCCCTTCAGCTGCCAGCGCTGCAATGATCAGGCTCATCGACGCACGAAGATCGGTTGCCATTACTTCGGCCCCGGTCAGATCGCACGGACCCTTTACAATCGCAGTACGACCCTCGGTCTCGATATCAGCGCCCATCCGGTTCAATTCGGGCACATGCATATACCGGTTCTCGAAGATCGTTTCCTTGAGAACGCTGTTGCCTTCTGCCTTGCACAGCAGGCTCATCAATTGCGCCTGCATGTCAGTGGCGAGGCCCGGATAGGGTGCCGTAGTGAGATTTGTCGCCTTGAGCGGTCCATTGGCCGCAACCGTTACGCCATGCTTGTCGTGGCTTACCTCGACCCCGATATCTTCCAGCGCATTGAGTGTAGCCATCATTTCTTCGGCCTTGGCCCCGGCGAGCGTCACTTGCCCGCCCGTAATGGCGGCGGCGCAAGCATATGACCCCGCCTCGATCCGGTCGGCCATTACCTTGTAAGTCGCGCCATTCAATCGCGTCACGCCATGGATCGTAAGTTCCGAGGAGCCAACGCCCTCTATTTCCGCACCCATGGCGAGCAACAGATTGCACAGGTCGACGATCTCGGGTTCGCGCGCGGCATTGGTAATTCGGCTGGTGCCGTTGGCCAGCACGGCAGCCATCAGCGCATTCTCGGTCGCGCCAACGGACACGACGGGGAAATCGTAATCACCGCCGGGTAGCCCCCCATCGGGCAGGATCGCTTTGACATAACCTTGCGCCAATTCGATCTCAGCACCCATCGCCTCAAGGGCCTTCAAATGCAAGTCGATCGGACGATTGCCGATGGCACAGCCACCCGGAAGCGAGACGGTGGCCTCGCCCGCCCGAACCAGCATCGGGCCAAGTACCAGGATCGAAGCACGCATCTTGCGGACCAAGTCATACGGGGCGACAGACGTGGTCAGTCGTGACGCTTCGAATGTCACCACACGGCCGAAATCTTCGGGCCGCTTGCCCTGGATCGCAATCGATACTCCGAATTGACCCATCAAGTGCTGGAACCCGTCAATATCCGCGAGACGGGGCAGGTTGCGCAGGGTCAGTGGCTCGTCAGTCAGCAAGGCACAGGGGATCAGCGTGAGAGCCGAGTTCTTGGCCCCCGAGATCGGAATTGTGCCGGAAAGACGGTTACCGCCATTGATTACAAGTTTGTCCATCGCGGCGGTTTAGCTTGGCTGGCTGGCAAGGCAAGTAATTGGCCACGATCGGATCGTAACTGCCTTGAAACCCGGTGACGCTATTTGACCTCGGCAGCACATAGTTCCTATCGGAAACCCCATGACCAACCCCAAACCGATCAAGAAAGCCGTCTTCCCTGTAGCAGGGCTCGGCACACGATTCCTACCCGCCACCAAGGCCATTCCCAAGGAGCTTCTCCCGATAGTTGATCGGCCACTGATCCAATATGCGGTGGATGAAGCGCGCGAGGCCGGGATCGAGCAAATGATCTTCGTAACCGGACGGGGCAAGACCGCCATCGTCGAACATTTCGATGTCGCCTACGAGCTGGAAAGTACGATGGGTGATCGCGGCAAGGATATGTCGATCCTTGATGCGACACGCGCTACCCCGGGCGATATCATTACCGTACGACAGCAAGTCCCGATGGGCCTAGGACACGCAATCTGGTGCGCACGAGCAATTGTCGGCGATGACCCCTTTGCCATCTTCCTGCCGGACGAGTTGATGATCGGGCACAAGAATGGATCGGGCTGCATGAAGCAGATGGTAGATGCCTATGAAAAGACCGGCGGCAACCTGATCAGCGTGTTGGAAGTGCCGCACGAAGATGTGTCGAGCTATGGCGTGATCGATCCGGGGCAAGCGGATGGCCCTTTGACCGAAGTGCGCGGGCTGGTGGAAAAGCCACCCGTCGATCAAGCGCCCTCCAACAAAATCATCTCCGGCCGTTACATCCTTCAGCCCGAGGTGATGCGGGTGCTCGAGAACCAGGGCACAGGTGCGGGAGGCGAAATCCAATTGACCGATGCCATGGCTAAAATGATCGGTGACCAGCCCTTCCACGCCGTCACTTTCAACGGCCGCCGGTACGATTGCGGCAGCAAGCTCGGCTTTGTCGAGGCAACGCTCGCACTGGCGATGGAGCGTGACGATATGGGCGCAGAAGTGCGCACCATGGCCAAGCGCTTGCTCTCCTAGGAAAGCGTCAGACCGCCATCCACAACGAGAGTCTGCCCCAAGACGTAGGATGACAAAGGCGAAGCGAGAAAAAGAGCCGCGCCCGCCAATTCGGATGGCTCTCCCATCCTTCCGAGCGGGATCTTGGCCAGCGCCCCCGCCATCCGTTTAGGATTGTCGGTGGTAACCTTGGTCATCTTGGTGGCGACGAAACCAGGCGCGATGCCGTTTACGCGAATGCCCTCGCCCGCCCATGCAGCCGCCAGGTTTTTCACCAGGGCAACCGCCGCCGCTTTCGACGCGCCATAAGCGGGGTTGCCGATAGTGGCGTGAAATGCAGCGGTAGAGCTAACCACAATCATGTTTCCGCCAGCCGCAGACAAGGCAGCGCGGTATTTGCGCCCACAATCCATTACCGAACTGACGTTGACGGCAAGGACTTGATCCCAACCCTCCCGCTCGAATTCTGCCCGGCGATATTGCACCGCGCCCTGACAACAGATCAGCACATCAAGGCTATCGAAGGCAGGGGCACGATCAATCTGGTCGGGGTCGCTGACATCGACCTGGGCATAGTGCAGCCCGGTCAGGTCCGAGCCCGGCTCATCACCATAATCCGAAGCGTTGGCGCGTGTGCCCCAGACATGCACTTCAGCGCCGCGCGCGAGGAAGGCATGCGCCATACCGTTGCCGATACCGCTCGATCCGCCAACGATCAGCACTTGCTTGCCGGTGAAATCCATTGGATCGGTCATGATGCGGTAAACCTCAGTGGTAGGGTCTTGAGCCCACCGACAAATGTCGAATTCGCACGCTGGGGTTCTCCCGCCAATTCGAATGAAGCAATGCGGTCCAGCAGTGTTTCGAACAGGATCCGCATTTCCAGCCGGGCAAGATGCAGGCCAAGGCACTGGTGTGCCCCGGCGCCGAAAGCCACATGCCGGTTCGGGCTACGCGCCGCGTCAAAGGCGCGCGGGTTATCGAATTGCGCCGGGTCATGATTGGCCGCGACATAATTCATCATCAGCCAGTCGCCTTTCTTGATGGTCTGGCCACCCAATTCGGTATCTTCAGCCGCCGTACGCATAAAATGCTGCACTGGTGTCGTCCAGCGGATCGCCTCCTCGACAATGCCGGGGAGCAAGCTGCGGTCTGCTTTCACCCGCGCCCATTGCTCCTGATCCTGCGCCAGTGCCATCATTGCCCCTGCTGTGCTGGCCGAAGTGGTATCGTGTCCGGCCGTAGCTACGATGATGTAATATCCGGCCATGTCCCGGTCAGGAAGTGGCGCACCATCCACCTTGGCATTGGCGATCACGCTGGCGACATCATCAGTCGGGTTCTCGCGACGTTGGCGGGCAATATCGGCAAAATAGTCTTCGAAGCTTTTGACAGCGCCTGCGACCAGTTGGACAACCTGCTCGGGCGTCATGTTCTCCATGCCTGTGCCCGAAAGGTCGGCATCCTGCCCGCCAAACATCTGCTGGGTGAGCATTTGCATCCGAGGCTCGTCTTCTTCCGGCACGCCTAGAATCTGCATGACAACATGTAGAGGATACGGCCCCGAAACCAGCTTGCAGAAATCAACTTCCGGCCCGGCCGCGACCATGGCATCGACAGTACGGTTCGCCAGCGCGCGGATCTCATCCTCGATCTGCTTGAGATTGCGCGGCATGAACCAGTCTTGGGTCAGTTTGCGGTATTTCGGATGAACCGGGGCATCGAACACCACCAGGGAATCGACCAGCATATTACTGCCGGTGGCCTGGCGAGAGAATTCAATCGCGGAGTTAAGGCTGAAGACAACCGGGCGCGGATTGTTGAGGAAGGTCGCATTGTCCTTGCTCATTCGCATCACATCATCATAGCGGGTGACGAGCCAGAATGGTTCGAACAACCCTTCCTCGTCCGGCACGATTTTCGCCAGAGGCTTGGTCTGGCGAAGGTGATCGAAAGTGTCGAGCAACCCATCCCATTCGGCATAGGAATGCGGGTCGATCACTGTGCGTGCCAGCTCCGGCGAAAGGGTTGGATAGGCAGCCTCTGCCATCAAGCGGACTCCTTCGCCTTGGCTTCATACTCGTCGCGCAGCTCGCGCTTGTAGAGTTTGCCGTTCGCTTCCCGCGGCAGGTCAGGCCGGAAATCAAAGAGCTTGGGCATCTTGATCCGCGACAGGCTGGGCGCCAGGAAATCGCGCAATTCCTGCTCCAGAGCTTCCCCTGCCGTCGCCATGTCAATCGGCTGAACCACAGCAACAACCTTCTCACCCAAATCGGGATCGGGCGCGCCGATAACCCCAGCGTCCATCACCTTGGGGTGGGTGACCAGCAGGTTTTCGATCTCCTGCGGGTAGATATTCACTCCGCCCGAAATGATCATGTGGCTCTTGCGATCGGTGAGGAACAGGAACCCGTCATCATCGACATGGCCGATATCGCCCAGCGTCATCCAGCCCTTGGGATGCATTGCATCAGCGGTCTTCTCTGGATCGTTGTGATAAGTCGGCAGGATATCGTTCTCAAAATAGATCAGGCCATCAGTGCCGGCTGAAACCTCTTCCCCGTCACCACCGCAGATATGCAGAGTGCCATGGATGGCTTTGCCCACCGTCCCTGGATGTGTGAGCCAGTCCTTGCTCTTGACCAACGTCATGCCGATGCTCTCGGAGCCGGCGTAATACTCGTTCACGATCGGCCCCCACCACTCGATCATCGCCTGCTTTACCGGCACCGGGCACGGCGCAGCCGCATGGAGCGCACGCTGGTGGCTCGACAGGTCGTAGCGATTGCGTTCTTCATCTGTCAGTTTGAGGAAGCGGACAAAGTGGGTCGGCACCCACTGGCTATCGGTGACCTTGTATTTCTCGATTGCGGCCAGCGCGGAATCCGGATCGAATTTCTCCATCACAACCACTGTGCCGCCGAGGCGTTGCGCCGTGCTGCACCAGCCGATCGGGGCGGCATGATAGAGCGGAGCTGGCGAGAGATAGACCATGCTGCCATCGGCCGGCATTCCGGCACCCATTACCGCAAGCCCCATCAGCGGATTGACGGCCTGCACATCCGGATCCTCAGGCGGAGCCGGGCGCACGCCTTTGGGACGGCCAGTCGTCCCCGAGCTATATAGCATCACCATTCCGGCGGTCTGGTCTGCGATCGGGTCCGCCGGCTGTGCAGAGAGGGCCGCTTCAAGGTCGTCCTCTCCCCCAGAGCCGAGAACCAGCGTGCCCATATCGGCGCCCTCGCCAGGCAGGGCCGCAAGCACATCGGCAAACATCGTCGAACTGATCAGCAGCTTCGCTTCACTGTCTTTCAGAATATAGGCGATTTCCGGAGCAGTAAGCCGGGTAGAGATCGGCACGAACATGGTCCCGGCACGCTGCGAACCCCAGACCAGCTGGAGGTAGTGCGCGGTGTTTTCCATCAAGACCGCAAACGTATCGCCGGGGCCAAACCCGCGCGCCCTGAGCAAATGGGCGAAGCGATTGGCCGTGGCTTCCATCTCTCCGTAGGTCACAGTTTCGCCACTGCCCGCCATAATGATCGCCGGATGATCCGGACGGTTTTGCGCGTGCTGAATCGGATGCATTGATTTCTCTCCCAATGAGGGAAAGTCTTAAACAGCAACTGGTCGGGAGCAAGAGGATTCAGGAATTCCGGCTTGGCGCATGAAAAAGGCGACGGAGATAACCTCCGTCGCCCAAATCAGGACACCCTCTCCAAAGCGTCCATATCCGCTTCCAGGCGGATAAACTGTAAGAGGCTTACTTCCCGCCCTGGCCGCCACGGCCAGTGGCGAGTGCGAACGCAGCCTGCGCTTCGCTTTCAACCATATAGGGCATCGGGTTCACGGCAACACCATCGATGCGGACTTCATAGTGCAGGTGCGGGCCGGTCGAGCGGCCAGTCGAGCCGACATAACCGATCAAATCGCCCTTCTTGACCATTGCGCCCTTCGTCACTGCGATCCGTGACAAATGCGCAAAACGGGTTTCAAGATCATTGCCGTGGCCGATCTTGATGAACTTGCCATAGCTGGAAAACCACTGGGCCATTTCAACCAATCCATCAGCGGTTGCGTAGACAGGAGTCCCCGTCGGCGCAGCAAGATCGACGCCCTTGTGACGACGGCGACCGCCGAGAACGGGATGCGTGCGCATGCCGTACCCGCTGGTCAGCGCAGCGCCTTCGAGCGGCATCCGCGAAGGAACCGAGATGCTGGATGTTGGTGCAGGTGATCCGGCGCCCTCGTCAAGCTTTTCCCACTTGGCGAACAATTCGCGAAACTGGTCATCGCCTGTACCAAGCGGCGACGCAGATTCTTCAACCGGTTTGGTGATGTCGGCGGCCACGGCAGCGCTGGTATTCGCCTGTGCCGGTGATGCTGCCAGAGTGACGAAGGCAGCGCCCAAAGCGAGGCCCCGCGTCAGAATTTTCGGGAATGCGATCAAGAACCCGTCCTTATATTCGCAACCCTCTTTGTGGTTGCGGCAACCCATTGTTTGACGCCAAAAGCTGGCGGCGCCTGATGTGAGGGTGGGTTATCGGGCGAAATCTTTATGAAGCAATACTGTCGTAGAAGTCTCGCGATAGACCGGCAGCAAGACGCGCCGAGTCGTTGAACGGCGGCTTAATGCCCCCTCGGAAGTGCTTCGCAACCAAGCTTTTCCAATGATTCTGGGGTGATTCCCCATTTTCCCGCGCAAGCGCGACGAAGTGCTTTGTCCCAAAGCCGACATGCCGGATTTCGTCGTCAAGGATTCGTTGAAGGATTCGGGCGCCATTTTCGTCCCCTTGCGACCGGATCCTTTCCAAAGTCGCAGGCGTGACGTCGAGGCCGCGGGCCTCAAGTACCATCGGGACAATCGCGAGACGCGCCATGACGTCACCGCTGGTTTCCTGCGCTGCCTGCCACAGACCGGCATGGGCCGGTAGCGCGCCGTAATGGCTTCCCAACGTTCTAAGCTTCCGGTCCAGCAATGCGAAGTGCATCGCCTCATCGGCCGCGACCGACAGAAAGTCGTCCGTAAAGGCGCGGGGCAAGCGGCCCCCGAACCTGCCGACGATGTCGAGCGCCAGATCGATCGCCACAAATTCGATATGTGCCAATGCGTGCCACAGCGCGATCCTGCCTTTGTCCGAGCCGCCGCGCCCGCGCCTTGGCATTCGGGCTGGCGAAAGCAGATCGGGCCTTTCTGGCCAGGCTGGCGTGTCAGGCATCGGGACATCGAATTTCCAGGCAAGACGCCCTAGACGCCACTTGCGGGCAACATCACGCGCAGCGAAGGCCTTCGCCTTGGGCTCGGCGG